>NZ_JBIAHP010000015.1:0-186397 GCF_042870715.1 Streptomyces sp. NPDC006463
ATCCACCGAAGTGGACGGGGTATCAACTTCTGGCGTTGATTTTTGGCACGCTGTTGAGTTCTCAAGGAACGGACGCTTCCTTTGTACTCACCCTCGCGGGCTTTCCTCCGGGCTTTCGTTCTGTGTTCTTGCGTTTCCGACTCTATCAGACTCTTTCGTGTCCGACTTCCTCGGTGCTTTCCAGGTTCTGCGCTTTCGCGCTTTCCCTTTCCGGCGATTCCGACTCTATCAGATTCGTTTCCGCACCGTTTCCGGTTTGGATTGGAATTCCGATGGCCTTCGGAGGGCCTTTCCCTTTCGGGTGGATCGGACTTTATCAGGTCTCCCTGAGCCTCGATTCCCACCCTCCCCGGACTTCGTCCAAGGGGACCCCAGCATGACTGATCCGGACACACATGTGTGCCCGGGTGCCGTGCGAGGTGGAGCCGTAAACGTACTGGAGCGGGGCCCCCGGATGCAAATCCGGTTGCCCCGCTCCAGTGACGTCGCTACGGCGAGGGTCAGACCTCGACGACGACGGGGAGGATCATCGGGCGCCGGCGGTAGCTGTCCGACACCCACTTGCCCATCGTGCGGCGGATGAGCTGCTGGATCTGGTGCGGCTCGGCCACGCCGTCGGAGGCGGCGCGGGCGATGGCCTCCTCGATCTTCGCGACGACCGGGCCGAAGGCCGAGTCGTCGATGCCGGAGCCGCGGGCCTGGATGTTCGGGCCGCTGACGACCTTGCCCGTCGTGCTGTCCACCACGACGTAGACCGAGATGATGCCCTCGTCGCCGAGGATCCGGCGGTCCTTCAGGTGAACCTCGGTGACGTCGCCGACCGAGAGGCCGTCCACGTACACGTAGCCGGCCTGGACCTTGCCGGAGATCCGGGCCTTGCCGTCGATCAGGTCGACGACCACGCCGTCCTCGGCGATGACGATGCGGTCCTTCGGGACGCCCGTCAGGGCGCCGAGCTCGGCGTTGGCGCGCAGGTGGCGCCACTCGCCGTGGACCGGCATCAGGTTCCGCGGCTTGCAGATGTTGTAGAAGTACAGCAGTTCGCCGGCGGAGGCGTGGCCGGAAACGTGCACCTTGGCATTGCCCTTGTGCACGACGTTGGCACCCCAGCGGGTCAGGCCGTTGATCACGCGGTAGACCGCGTTCTCGTTGCCCGGGATCAGGGACGACGCCAGGATCACGGTGTCGCCGGGGACGATCCGGATCTGGTGGTCGCGGTTGGCCATGCGGGACAGCGCCGCCATCGGCTCGCCCTGGGAACCGGTGCAGACCAGCACGACCTCTTCGGGCGGCAGGTCGTCGAGGGTCTTGACGTCCACGACGAGACCGGCCGGGACCCGCAGGTAGCCCAGGTCTCGGGCGATGCCCATGTTGCGGACCATCGAGCGGCCGACGAAGGCGACCCTGCGGCCGTACTCGTGGGCGGCGTCGAGGATCTGCTGGATCCGGTGCACGTGGCTGGCGAAGCTGGCCACGATGATCCGGTTGTGGGCGTTCGCGAAGACCGTGCGCAGGACGTTGGAGATCTCGCGCTCGGGCGGGACGAAGCCCGGGACCTCGGCGTTCGTCGAGTCGGAGAGGAGGAGGTCGATGCCCTCTTCGCTCAGACGCGCGAAAGCGTGCAGGTCGGTGAGGCGCTTGTCCAGCGGGAGCTGGTCCATCTTGAAGTCGCCGGTGGCGACGACCAGGCCCGCGGGGGTCCGGATCGCGACGGCCAGGGCGTCGGGGATGGAGTGGTTGACGGCGATGAACTCGCAGTCGAAGGGACCGAGGTTCTCCCGCTCGCCTTCCTTCACCTCAAGGGTGTAGGGGCGGATGCGGTGCTCCTGGAGCTTCGCCTCGATGAGGGCCAGCGTCAGCTTGGAGCCGATCAGCGGGATGTCCGGCTTCTCCCGGAGGAGGTAGGGGACGGCGCCGATGTGGTCCTCGTGACCGTGCGTGAGCACGATGCCGTCGATGTCGTCGAGGCGGTCCCTGATGGACGTGAAGTCCGGCAGGATCAGGTCGATGCCCGGCTGCTCCTCCTCGGGGAAGAGGACGCCGCAGTCGACGATCAGCAGACGGCCGTCGAACTCGAAGACGGTCATGTTGCGGCCGATCTCGCCCAGGCCACCCAGAGGGGTGACCCGAAGACCGCCCTTGGGCAGCTTCGGCGGCGGACCGAGTTCAGGGTGCGGATGGCTCAAAAGTGTCTCCTCACCACACACGCCACGTACCTCGGAAGGCACGTGGCGTGTATGACATTCGTGCTCTTGCTGTTGTCTGTTTCGGTCGTGCTTGTTCAGTTGTGAAGTCTGTTGTCAGAGCTGTACCCCGCCGGCGGCGAGATCGAGCTTGAGCTGCGCCGTCTCTTCGGCGGTCAGTTCGATCAGCGGGAGCCGCAGCGGGCCCGCGGGCAGCCCCAGCAGGTTCAACGCGCCCTTGGTCGTCATCACGCCCTGGGTGCGGAACATGCCGGTGAAGACCGGGAGCAGCTTCTGGTGGATCTCGGTCGCCTTCTGGACGTCTCCGCCCAGGTGGGCCTCGAGCATCGCGCGCAGGTCGGGGGTGACCACGTGGGCGACCACGGAGACGAAGCCGGCCGCACCGACGGACAGGAGCGGCAGGTTCAGCATGTCGTCGCCGGAGTACCAGGCCAGGCCGCTCTGCGCGATGGCCCAGCTGGCGCGGCCGAGGTCACCCTTGGCGTCCTTGTTGGCAACGATACGGGGATGCTCCGCCAGCCGGACCAGAGTTTCGGTGTCGATCGGGACACCACTGCGGCCGGGGATGTCGTAGAGCATGACCGGGAGCCCGGTCGCGTCGGCGATCGCCGTGAAGTGCCGGTAGAGCCCTTCCTGCGGCGGCTTGCTGTAGTACGGGGTCACCGCGAGCAGGCCGTGGGCGCCGGTGCGCTCGGCCTGGCGGGCGAGCTCCAGGGTGTGGCGGGTGTCGTTGGTGCCGATGCCGGCGACCACGTGGGCGCGGTCTCCGACGGCTTCGAGGACGGCTCGTACGAGGTCGTTTTTCTCCGCGTCGGTGGTGGTCGGCGACTCGCCGGTGGTGCCGTTGATGATCAGGCCGTCGTTGCCTGCGTCCACCAGGTGGACGGCGAGCCGCTGCGCGCCGTCGAGGTCGAGTGCGCCATCCGCCGTAAACGGCGTGATCATGGCGGTGAGGACCCGCCCGAAGGGGGTCTGCGGAGTCGAGATCGGAGCCATGGGTAACACGCTACTCGCTGCCATGCTCACGTTGTCCCCTCGGGGGACGTCAACAGGGTGTACGGAGTGTTGGACGCCGGCACTGCCTGCTCGGGGGTTCAAGCAGTGCCGGGTCCGTTTGATCAGCCTAGATGAACTTTCCGAAACGTCGCAATACGGACACTTCGGACTTGACTGAGCACACCTGTGCGCCCCACGGGCAAGGGGCCTCAGGGGGCGATGCGGCCGTTGCCGTTGAAGGCGGCGTACGTGAGCGGCATGAGCTCCGCCCAGTGCTGCTCCATCTTCTCGCCGACCATCTCGATCTCCCGCTGCGGGAAGGACGGCACCGCCGCGAGCTCGTGCTGCGTGCGCAGACCCAGGAAGTGCATCAGCGAGCGCGCGTTGCAGGTGGCGTACATGGAGGAGAAAAGTCCGACCGGCAGGACCGAACGGGCAACCTCCCGGGCCACGCCCGCGGCGAGCATCTCCCGGTAGGCCTCGTAGGCCTGCATGTACGAGTCCTCCATGACGCGGCCGGTCAGCTCCTGCTGCGCCTCAGTGCCCTCGACGAAGACGTACTTGCCCGGGCGGCCCTCCTGGACGAGCTTGCGCTCGGCGTCCGGGACGTAGAAGACCGGCTCCAGCTCCCTGTAACGGCCGGATTCCTCGTTGTAGGACCAGCCGACGCGGTGGCGCATGAACTCGCGGAACACGAAGATCGGCGCGCTGATGAAGAAGGTCATCGAGTTGTGCTCGAAGGGGCTGCCGTGGCGGTCCCGCATGAGGTAGTTGATCAGGCCCTTGGAACGCTCCGGGTCCTTCTGCAGCTCCTCCAGGGACTGCTCGCCCGCCGTGGAGACCCGGGCGGCCCACAGCACGTCCGAGTCGGCGGCGGAGTGCTTCACCAGCTCCACCGTCACGTCACTGCGGAAGCTGGGTTTCAGATCTGAAGCGGCGGTCTCGCTCACCGGGGGTCCTTCCAAACGTGCGTCCTGGGGCGCGCCCACTCTACGTCGCCGCCCGTGTGCCGCAGCGCCATGAATTTTCGTTAATGTGCCCAAACCCGGCACCGATTGGACCTCTCGGACGTCCTACGTAAGAGAACGCACACCGATCGTGAGGAGAGTGGCTCCCATGTTCCGCCGACGGGAACCCGTCCCGTTCGCCTTCGTCGCCGAGGCCGACCGATTCCGCAGCAACGTCACTCCGCCGCCGCGCGAGCGTCTGAGCAGGACTCAGCTCGCCGCCCGTAGTCTGGTCGGTCTGACCGTGGTGGCGGGGCTGGCCGGCGCGCTGCTCTTCGGTATGCCCGCGCTGCAGCCGAGCAAGGCGCCGGCGAAGTCGCAGCAGTCGGAGGCCTCCGAGGGGCGGTAGCCTCACCGTCACAGCCCAACCGAACGTGCATGTGAGTGAGGTCCAGTCGTGCCCCTGCCCTTCCTGACGGCCGACGGTGTGTCCGAGGTGGATGACGACGGCGACGAGGCGCTCGCCCATGACGACCACGAGCGCTGGCGGCGCCCCTACCGGCCGGGTCCCTGGCGGGTGGCCATCGCCGCCGTGCTGCTCCTGCTGTCCGCCTTCATGCTGCTGGCCACGATGATCATCGCCTTCGCGGGTAGCTGGGGCGGGGCGTCGGTGTGCCTGGTCGCCGCGCTCGGTGTCGTGGGGTCCGCGCTGCAACTGCTGCGCGCCGGCGTCTGGGTGAGCCGTACGGGACTGCGCCGGGTCGGCTTCTTCGGGACCCGCTCGATCGCGTGGAGCGAGATCACCGAGCTGCGCACGGTGCAGCAGCCGGTGCGCTGGCTCGGTCTGCCGAGGACCGTACAGGGCCAGGCGCTGACGGTGGCCGCGCGCGACGGCGCGGAGCTGCCGGTGCTGCTGACCGACCACGACGCCGATTTCCTGTCGCGGGCCGAGGCCTTCGACCGGGCCGCCGACACGGTCGGGGCCTGGGCTGACGAGTACCGGCCCGTGCCCGCCTGATCCGCGCCGCGCGCACGGGGAGCCCGTACAGGTGTCAGACCCGGACCTGTACGGGCTTCTTGTCGTGCAGGGCGATCGCCCGCTGCATGGCCTTGCGCGCCCGCGGGGTGTCGCGGGCGTCGTGGTACGCGACGGCGAGCCGGAACCAGCTGCGCCAGTCCCCCGGCGCGTCCTCGGTCTCGGCCTTGCGGCGCGCGAAGACCTCGTCGGCCGAGTCCCGCAGGATCCGGCCGTACTCGTCCCGTTCCAGCTCGTCGACGGGCAGGCCGCCCTCGCCCTCCAGCTCGGTCGCGAGCTGGTTGGCCCTGGTGACGAACCGGGTGTTCTTCCAGAGGAACCAGATGCCGATGACCGGCAGGATCAGCACGGCCACACCGAAGGTGACGGTGAGCCAGGTGCCGTGCCGGATCAGCATCAGACCCCGGCTGCCGGCCAGGACGAAGTAGACGACCAGGACGGCGGCCGTGAGGAAGTACGTGATCTTCGCGCGCATGATGATCGGATCAGCCCAGGTCGAGGAAGTGTTCCAGACCGAAGGTGAGGCCCGGGGTCTGCGTCACGCGGCGCACGCCGAGCAGGATGCCCGGCATGAAGCTGCTGTGGTGCAGGGAGTCGTGACGGATGGTCAGGGTCTCGCCCTCGGCACCGAGGAGCACCTCCTGGTGGGCCAGCAGGCCACGCAGGCGGACGGCGTGCACCGGGACGCCGTCGACGTCCGCGCCGCGCGCGCCGTCGAGGGCGGTCGCGGTGGCGTCGGGCTGCGGGGCGCAGCCGGCCTCGGCGCGGGCGGCCGCGATGAGCTGTGCCGTACGGGTCGCGGTGCCCGAGGGGGCGTCGACCTTGTTGGGGTGGTGCAGCTCGACGACCTCGACGGACTCGAAGTAGCGGGCGGCCTGGGCGGCGAACTTCATGGTCAGGACGGCGCCGATGGAGAAGTTCGGTGCGATGAGCACACCGGTCTCCGGCGATCCGGCGAGCCAGGTGTTCAGCTGAGCGAGGCGGTCCTCGTTCCAGCCGGTGGTGCCGACCACTCCGTGGATGCCGTGACGGATGAGGAACTCCAGGTTCCCCATGACCGAGGCGGGGGTGGTCAGCTCTACGGCGACCTGGGCGCCGGCCTCGGCCAGCGTCTCCAGCTTGTCGCCGCGGCCGAGGGCCGCCACCAGCTCCATGTCGTCGGCGGCCTCGACCGCCTTCACGGCCTCGGAGCCGATGCGGCCCTGTGCGCCGAGGACTGCCACGCGCAGCTTGCTCATGTTCGTGTCCTTAAATCAGAACAGACTTACCTACGTACGGGACTGGGCGACGGCCTCGTCGAGGCGGGCGGCCTGCTTGTCCTTCAGCGAGCCGATCACCGCGAGCGAGGGCCGCTGGGCCAGTACATCCTGCGCGACCGAGCGGACGTCGTCCGGGGTCACGGAGGCGATCCGCGCCAGCATGTCGTCGACCGACATCTGGTCGCCCCAGCACAGCTCGCTCTTGCCGATCCGGTTCATGATCGCGCCGGTGTCCTCCAGGCCGAGGACCGTGGAGCCGGACAGCTGGCCGATGGCCCGCTTGATCTCTTCGTCGGTGAGCCCCTCGGACGCGACCTTGTCAAGCTCGTCGCGGCAGATCCGGAGCACGTCGTGGACCTGGTTGGGGCGGCAGCCCGCGTACACGCCGAAGAGGCCGGTGTCGGCGAAGGCCGAGGTGTACGAGTACACGCTGTAGGCGAGGCCGCGCTTCTCCCGGACCTCCTGGAAGAGCCGGGAGGACATGCCGCCGCCGAGGGCGGTGTTCAGTACGCCCAGCGCCCAGCGGCGCTCGTCGGTGCGGGCGAGGCCGGGCATGCCGAGGACCACGTGGGCCTGCTCGGTCTTGCGGTTGACCAGCTCGACGCGGCCGGAGGTGCGGATGCTCTTGGTGCCGGCGCGCGGGCCGATCGGCTCGGCGTCGGTGCGGGTCAGCGCGCCGGCCTGCTCGAAGGCGGCGCGGACCTGGCGCACGACCTTGTTGTGGTCGACGTTGCCGGCGGCCGCGACGACGAGGTGGGTCGGATCGTAGTGCTTCTTGTAGAAGCGGCGGATCCGGTCGGCGCCGAGTGCGTTGATCGTGTCGACGGTGCCCAGGACGGGACGGCCCAGCGGGGTGTCGCCGTACATGGTCTGCGCGAACAGGTCGTGGACCATGTCGCCCGGGTCGTCCTCGGTCATCGCGATCTCTTCGAGGATGACGCCGCGCTCGGCGTCGACGTCCTCCTCGCGGATCAGCGAGCCGGTGAGCATGTCGCAGACCACGTCGATGGCCAGCGGCAGGTCGGTGTCGAGCACCCGGGCGTAGTAGCAGGTGTACTCCTTCGCCGTGAAGGCGTTCATCTCGCCGCCGACCGCATCGATCGCGGAGGAGATGTCGAGGGCGCTGCGCTGGTGCGTGCCCTTGAAGAGGAGGTGCTCCAGGTAGTGCGTGGCCCCGTTCAGCGTGGGCGTCTCGTCACGGGAGCCGACGTGCGCCCAGATGCCGAAGGTGGCGGAGCGGACGGAGGGCAGCGTCTCGGTGACGATGCGCAGGCCGCCGGGCAGGACGGTGCGCCGGACGGTGCCGATGCCGTTCTGCCCCTTGAGGAGGGTTTGGGTACGGGCGACGGCCCGCCCCTCCGAAGAGGGGCGGGCCGTCACACGGGAACTACGCGACATCACTTGTCGGAGTCGTCCTTGTCAGCGTCATCGGAGGCAGCGTCGGCGGACTCGCCGTCGATCACGGGGATCAGGGAGAGCTTGCCGCGCTGGTCGATCTCGGCGATCTCCACCTGGACCTTGGTGCCGACCGCGAGCACGTCCTCGACGTTCTCCACGCGCTTGCCACCGGCGAGCTTGCGGATCTGCGAGATGTGCAGCAGGCCGTCCTTGCCCGGGAGCAGGGAGACGAAGGCACCGAAGGTGGTGGTCTTGACGACCGTACCCAGGTAGCGCTCGCCGACCTCCGGCATGGTCGGGTTGGCGATGCCGTTGATCGTGGCGCGGGCGGCCTCGGCGGCCGGGCCGTCGGCGGCACCGATGTAGATGGTGCCGTCGTCCTCGATCGTGATCTCGGCGCCGGTGTCCTCCTGGATCTGGTTGATCATCTTGCCCTTGGGCCCGATGACCTCACCGATCTTGTCCACCGGGATCTTGACGGTGATGATCCGCGGGGCGTTGGGGGACATCTCGTCCGGCGTGTCGATCGCTTCCATCATCACGTCGAGGATGTGGAGGCGGGCGTCGCGGGCCTGCTTGAGGGCCGCGGCCAGGACGGAGGCCGGGATGCCGTCCAGCTTGGTGTCCAGCTGGAGGGCGGTGACGAACTCCTTGGTACCGGCGACCTTGAAGTCCATGTCGCCGAAGGCGTCCTCCGCACCGAGGATGTCGGTGAGGGCGACGTAGTGCGTCTTGCCGTCGATCTCCTGGGAGATCAGACCCATGGCGATACCGGCGACGGGGGCCTTGAGGGGCACACCGGCGTTCAGCAGCGACATGGTGGAGGCGCAGACCGAGCCCATGGACGTCGAACCGTTGGAGCCGAGGGCCTCGGACACCTGACGGATCGCGTAGGGGAACTCCTCGCGGGTCGGGAGGACCGGCACGATCGCGCGCTCGGCGAGCGCGCCGTGGCCGATCTCGCGGCGCTTCGGCGAACCGACGCGGCCGGTCTCGCCGACGGAGTAAGGCGGGAAGTTGTAGTTGTGCATGTAGCGCTTGCGGGTCACCGGGGAGAGGGTGTCCAGCTGCTGCTCCATGCGGAGCATGTTGAGGGTGGTGACGCCCAGGATCTGGGTCTCGCCACGCTCGAACAGCGCCGAGCCGTGCACGCGCGGGATGGCCTCGACCTCGGCGGCGAGGGTACGGATGTCCGTGATCCCGCGGCCGTCGATGCGGACCTTGTCCTTGATGACGCGCTCGCGCACCAGGGCCTTGGTCAGGCTGCGGTAGGCGGCGGAGATCTCCTTCTCGCGGCCCTCGAAGGCCGGGAGGAGCTTCTCCGCGGCGATCTCCTTGACGCGGTCCAGCTCGGCCTCGCGGTCCTGCTTGCCCGCGATGGTCAGCGCCTGGGAGAGGTCACCCTTGACGGCGGCCGCGAGGGCCTCGTACACGTCGTCCTGGTAGTCCAGGAAGACCGGGAACTCGCCCTCGGGCTTGGCGGCCTTGGCGGCCAGGTCGGCCTGGGCCTTGCAGAGGACCTTGATGAACGGCTTCGCGGCGTCCAGACCCGCGGCGACGATCTCCTCGGTCGGCGCCTCAGCGCCGCCCTTGACGAGGGCGATGGTCTTCTCGGTGGCCTCGGCCTCGACCATCATGATCGCGACGTCGCCGTCCTCCAGGACGCGGCCAGCGACGACCATGTCGAAGACGGCGTCCTCGAGCTCGGTGTGCGTCGGGAAGGCCACCCACTGGCCGCGGATCAGCGCGACGCGGACGCCGCCGATCGGGCCGGAGAAGGGCAGGCCGGCGAGCTGGGTGGACGCGGACGCGGCGTTGATCGCGATGACGTCGTACAGGTGGTCCGGGTTGAGCGCCATGATCGTGGCGACGACCTGGATCTCGTTGCGCAGGCCCTTCTTGAAGGACGGGCGCAGCGGGCGGTCGATCAGGCGGCAGGTGAGGATCGCGTCCTCGGAGGGGCGGCCTTCGCGGCGGAAGAAGGAGCCGGGGATCTTGCCGGCCGCGTACTGCCGCTCCTCGACGTCCACCGTCAGGGGGAAGAAGTCGAGCTGGTCCTTGGGCTTCTTCGACGCGGTGGTGGCGGAAAGCACCATCGTGTCGTCGTCCAGGTAGGCAACGGCGGAGCCGGCGGCCTGGCGGGCCAGACGGCCCGTCTCGAAGCGGATGGTGCGGGTGCCGAAGGAACCGTTGTCAATGACGGCCTCGGCGTAGTGGGTCTCGTTCTCCACTAGCGTTTTCTCCATTTTCGTCGTCTCCGTCCGCCGCCCGTGTGGCGGTGGACGGTTGCGGAGAAGCGCTCCTTGCCTGGGGCCGGTCTTCGATCGAAGCACCCGGTCCGTTGCCCGTGGGGGCATTCCGGGTGCCACTACCGAGGACCGGCGGCGTAGGGAGGGCGCTCCTCCTCTTCTGTTGTGCACGTCTTCGCGCGTCCTCAGACGCGCACGTGCGTCGTTTCCAGACTACAAAGGGTCCGGTCCGTCCCGCACGTACAGCAAAGGGAGCGGCCCCCGGATGTGGGAACCGCTCCCTTCACGGCGCGTTACTTGGCGCCGGCCGCACCGCGGCGGATGCCGAGGCGCTCGACCAGCGTACGGAAGCGCTGGATGTCCTTCTTGGCCAGGTACTGCAGCAGGCGGCGACGCTGGCCGACCAGGATCAGCAGACCACGACGGGAGTGGTGGTCGTGCTTGTGCGTCTTGAGGTGCTCGGTCAGGTCCGAGATGCGGCGGGAGAGCATCGCGACCTGGACCTCGGGAGAGCCGGTGTCGCCCTCCTTGGCACCGAACTCGCTGATGATCTGCTTCTTCGTAGCGGCGTCGAGCGGCACGCGTACTCCTCGTATGGGTCTTCGTAGCCACCGAGTGCCCCAGGTCTGAGTCTCTGGGGAGCTTCCGTAACTCGGGAGGCGGGGTCCGCTGAGCGCAGTCCACAGACCCTTTGTCGAGGATCCGGGGGACGCGTACACAAACGGCCGTCACACAGCGTACCAGGCTGCCGGGACGCGGCGTCTCAGCTGGTGAGAGCGCGGGCCCGGGAGTAGACGTCCAGCACGGCCAGGGCCAGCGGGACCAGGCTGAGCAGGACCGCCGCCTCGGTGAGGTCGAGCAGCCTTCCCCAGAAGGGTGACAGGCCCTTGCGGGGAATGACAAGCGCAATTCCGGCGAGGAGGGCCGCGCCGGCCGCGACGGCGGCGGTCAGCCAGATCGTACGGAGGTCCAGGCCGCTGTGGTCGTGCTTCACCAGGAGGGCTTCGAGCAGGTCGGCCGGCGGGTGCAGGGCCAGGCCCAGGATCAGCAGCGCGACGGCGGCGAGGCCCGCGGCCAGGGCGCACACCACCTGGGAGGTGTAGCGGAAGAGGCGGGCGCGCAGCAGCATGGCGAGACCGGTGGTCAGGGCCAGCAGGCGGCCCCAGGTGTTGTCGGAGAAGCCGAGGACGGCGGCGGCGCCGACGGCGACCGCCGCGCAGCCGCCGACCAGGCCGAGCAGCATCTCGTGACCGCGCCGGGCCTGGGCCGCGATCTGCTCCGCGTCGAGCGTGGCGGCCTGGTCGTGCTGGTCGGCGGCGGACTGGTCACCGTACGGCTCGGTCTCGTAGCGGTCCGGGGTCTCGTAATCCTCGGTGGCGCTCTGCGGGGCGGCGTAGCCGATGGGCAGGCGGGCGAAGCGCGCGGAGAGTCCGGGCAGGAAGGCGACGAGGCCGATGGCCACGGGTGCGCAGACGGCGGCGGTGGCGGTGGCGGAGGCCTCGGTGGCGATGGCCGTGAAGGTCGCCAGGGTGCCGGTGGCGGCGACGAAGGTGGCCGCGACGAAGGGGGCGTCGCCACTGGGGGTGAGCGCGACCAGGGCGACGGAGGCGACGAGGACGCAGACGCAGCCGAGCAGGAACTGGAGGCGGCCGGGGCCCTGGCCGGCGGCGGGGGCGATGATCCCGGAGCCGGCGATCAGCAGCTGCGGGAGGGCGGCGAGGCCGAGCGCCACGGCGGAGCCGCGGTCGCGGTAGACCCGGGCGCGCACGCCGGCCACCGCGGTGAGCAGGACTCCGACGGCGCCCGCGAGGATGCCGGGCAGGCCGTGCATGTCGTGGCGCAGCGGGTCGGCGTACCAGAGGACGAAGCCCAGCATGACGAGGAGCACCGCGGCGCCGGCCAGGCCCGCGCCGCGCAGCATGTCGTCGCTCCAGCGGTGCCGGTCGCGGACGACGGCGGAGGCGACGGCGTCGGAGACGTCGTCGAAGACGGCGGGCGGCAGGGACTCGGCGAAGGGGCGCAGGCTGAGCACCTCGCCGTCGAGGACCTGCTGGGCGGCGAGGGTGCGGGCGCCGTCGAGGACGGCGCCGGAGCGGCGTACGAGGTGGAAGCCCGTGGGGGCGCCGACGGGCTGGGTCTGGCCGGTGAGGCGCAGCAGCTCGGGATAGACGTCGGCGACGGCGATGTCCTCGGGGAGGGCGACGTCGATCCGGCTGTCCGGGGCCACGACGGTGACCCTGCAGAAGCCCGTCGTTGCGGCCGTACTCACCTGTGTGACCCCCCTTGTTGACGTCCGCGGCGGCGGACGATTCGCGGATGCGCATACTGCGCGCGTCACCCTACCGGGCTTGTGCCGGACAGTCGGCAAGTAGGATCACCGACGCGTGGAGGAGACCCCCTCCACGCCCGGGACTTGGGGGCGCCGGTTACGACGTCCCGTCCGTTTTCGAGGGATTGATGCTCCGGTGAGCCAGATCGTCGTCAAACGCCCGCCGCGGTCCCTGCCGCCCGAAGTGCCTTCGGACGAGGTGCGGCTGGAGGCGCCTCCTGAGCTTCCCCGGGGACAGCAGGAGGGCATGCTGATGCAGCTCCTGCCGATGCTCGGCATGGGTTCGTCCGCCGTCTTCTTCTTCATGCCGGGTGCGGCGCCGTTCATGCGCATCATGGGCGTGCTGATGCTGGTGTCGACGGTGTCGATGGTCGTCGCGCAGTTGGTGCGCCACCGGCGGGGTACGCAGGGGCAAATGGCCGATGTGCGCCGGGACTACCTCAAATACCTTGCGCAGACGCGTCGTCAGGTACGCCGGACCGCGCGGGCGCAGCGCGACGCGCAGCTGTACCTGCACCCGGCCCCTGAGCAGTTGTGGTCGGTGGTGGCCGAGGGTTCGCGGCTGTGGGAACGGCGGGTCGGCGACCCGGACTTCGGGCAGGCCCGGCTGGGGCTGGGCTCGCAGCGGCTGCAAACTCCGCTGGTGGCGCCGGACACGGCCCCGGTGGACGAGCTGGAGCCGCTGACGGCGGGCGCGATGCAGCGCTTCCTCAAGGTGCACTCCTCGCTGGACGGACTGCCGATGGCGGTGTCGATCCGGGCCTTCTACCACGTGACGGTGTCCGGTGAGCCGGAGTCGGCGCGCGCTGCGGCGCGGGCGCTGGTGGCGCAGCTGGCGACGCTGCACTCCCCCGAGGACCTGACGGTGGCCGTGGTGGCCTCGCCGGGTGCGGTGCCCTCGTGGGACTGGACGAAGTGGCTGCCGCACACGCAGGTGCCGGGCCAGGTGGACGGGGCCGGTACGAAGCGGCTGTTCGGCGACGACCTCGGTGAGCTGGAGGGGCTGCTGGCGCCCCGGCTGGAGGGGCGGCCGCGGTTCAGCCGCGAGGTGTCCCCGGTGCTGGACCAGCCGCACCTGGTGGTCGTGCTCGACGCCAACTCACCCCGCGGTGCTCTGGTGCCGCCGGACTCGGTGTTCGCGGCGGCCGAGGGGCTGCAGGGCGTCACGATCGTCGAGGTCGTCGCGGGCGAGCTGGACGAGCCGCGCGGTGGGCTCTCGGTCGTGGTGCGGCCGGGCCGGCTGCGCCTGGAGTCGGGCGCGGGGGTCGCGTACGAGGGCACCCCGGACGCGTTGTCGCTGCCCGCGGCGGAGGCGTTGGCCCGCCAGCTGGCCCCGCTGCGCACGGGCGGCGGGGACGACGACGAGCCGCTGCTGGCGAACCTGGACTTCACGGACCTGCTGAACCTGGGCGACGCGGCTGCGGTGGACGTGGCGCGTACCTGGCGGCCGCGGTCGGCCGGTGAGCGGCTGCGCGTGCCGATCGGTGTCGGCGAGGACGGCGCCCCGGTCATGCTGGACCTCAAGGAGGCCGCGCAGGAGGGCATGGGGCCGCACGGCCTGTGCGTGGGCGCGACCGGTTCCGGCAAGTCCGAGCTGCTGCGCACCCTCGTGCTGGGTCTGGCGGTCACGCACACCTCGGAGACGCTGAACTTCGTGCTCGCCGACTTCAAGGGCGGTGCGACCTTCACCGGCATGGGGCAGATGCCGCACGTGGCTGCCGTCATCACCAACCTGGCGGACGACCTCACCCTCGTGGACCGCATGGGCGACTCGATCCGCGGCGAACTGCAGCGCCGCCAGGAGCTGCTGCGCTCGGCGGGCAACTACGCGAACATCCACGACTACGAGAAGGCGCGCGCGGCCGGCGCCCCGCTGGAGCCGCTGGCCTCGCTGGTGCTGGTCATCGACGAGTTCAGCGAGCTGCTGACGGCGAAGCCCGACTTCATCGACATGTTCATCCAGATCGGCCGCATCGGCCGCTCGCTGGGTGTGCACCTGCTGCTGGCCTCGCAGCGGCTGGAGGAGGGCAAGCTGCGCGGGCTGGACACGTACCTCTCGTACCGGATCGGTCTGCGGACCTTCTCGGCGGCGGAGTCACGGACGGCGATCGGTGTGCCGGACGCCTACCACCTGCCGTCGGTACCCGGTTCGGGCTATCTGAAGTTCGGTACGGACGAGATGACGCGGTTCAAGGCCGCGTACGTCTCGGGCACCTACCGCTCGGGCGGGCCGGACGTGTCGGTGGGCCTGTTCCCGGTGGAGCGGCGGCCCGCGCTGTTCACGGCGGCTCCGGTGCCGGTGGTGTACGCGGCTCCGGACCCGGCGTACCTGGCGGCGCAGTCGGTGCGGGAGGACGACGCGCTCGCCGACACGGTGCTGGACGTGATCGTGAGCCGGCTGGAGGGCCAGGGGGTGCCGGCGCACCAGGTGTGGCTGCCGCCGCTCGACCAGGCGCCGCCGCTGGACCAGTTGCTTCCGGCGCTGGCGCCGAGCGCGGAGCGCGGGCTGCACGCCGAGGGGTACACGCGGCCCGGCGGGCTCGTCGTACCGCTCGGCCTCATCGACAAGCCGTTCGAGCAGCGGCGCGAGGTGCTGTACCGGGACTTCTCGGGTGCGGCGGGCCACATGATGGTGGTCGGCGGTCCGCAGTCGGGCAAGTCGACGCTGATGCGGACGCTGATCTCGTCCTTCGCGCTCACGCACACCCCGCGCGAGGTCCAGTTCTACGGGCTGGACTTCGGTGGTGGCAGCCTGTCGGCGGTCGCCGAGCTGCCGCACGTGGGCGGGATCGCCTCCCGCCTGGATCCGGAGCGGGTGCGTCGCACCGTCGCGGAGGTGGGGGGCATCCTCAACCGCCGTGAGGAGTTCTTCCGCGCGAACAACATCGACTCGATCGGCACCTACCGGCGCCGGCGGGCGGCGGGCGAGCTGCCCGGTGAGCCGTGGGGCGACGTGTTCCTGCTGATCGACGGCTGGGGCGGCTTCCGCGGCGAGTACGACGGCCTGGAGCAGATCGTCACGGACATCGCGGCCCGCGGTCTGGGCTACGGCATCCACGTGGTGATCACCGCGGCGCGGTACATGGAGGTCCGCGCGGCGCTCAAGGACCAGATGCTCAGCCGGCTGGAGCTGCGGCTCGGCGACGTCATGGACTCCGAGTTCGACCGGAAGGTCGCGGCGAACGTCCCCACCGGGATGCCGGGCCGCGGCCAGGTGCCGGAGAAGCTGCACTTCCTGAGCGCGCTCCCGCGGATCGACGGCTCCCACGACGCCGCGAACCTGTCCGAGGCCACGGCCGCGTTCGTGGAGGCCGTGAAGCAGAACTGGCAGGGACAGGCGGCCCCCGGGGTACGGCTGCTGCCGCGGCTGCTCCACGCCGACCAGCTGCCCAAGGGCGGAGAGTTCCCGGGCCGCGGGATCGCGATCGGCATCGACGAGACCGACCTGGAGCCGGTGTTCGTCGACTTCGAGTCCGACCCGTTCCTCCTCGTCTTCGGCGAGAGCGAGTCGGGCAAGACCAACCTGCTGCGACTCATCGCCCAGCAGATCGCCCAGCGCTACACGCCGGACCAGGCGCGCCTCGTGGTGGGTGACTACCGGCGCAGTCTGCTCGGGGCGCTGCCGGAGGAGCACCTGCTGGAGTACGCGCCGATGGCGAGCTCGCTGCAGATGCACATGGAGGCGCTGGGCGGGGTGTTCTCGCGCCGGCAGCCGCCGCCCGACGTCACTCCGCAGCAGCTGCGCGACCGCAGCTGGTGGACGGGCCCGGACGTGTTCATCGTCATCGACGACTTCGACCTGGTGGCCACGAGCCAGGGCAATCCGCTGGCTCCGCTGGTGGACTTCCTGCCCTTCGCCCGGGACACGGGCGTGCGGTTCATCATCGCGCGGAACTCGGCGGGTGCCTCGCGTTCGCTGTACGAGCCGTTCATGCAGCGGATCAAGGAGCTGGGCGCGCAGGGCGTCGTCCTGTCGGGTGACCCGTCCGAGGGAGACCTCGTCGGCAACGTGCGGCCGCGTCCGATGCCGCCGGGCCGGGCCTACTTCGCCTCGCGCAGGCGGGGCACCTCGCTGGTGCAGCTGGGGCGCATGCCCGGGATGTGAGGAAACCGGTTCCCCTCGGCGGCGCAGCACCGATAATCGGCGGTGAAGACCGCGCCACCGAGGGGAAAGGCCGCACATGGGCACCCAGCAGGAGAAGGACGAGCTGTACGCGCTCGACATCAGCGGCGTGGAGTGGGAGGGCCCGCCCGGGACCAGCCCCGACGAGGAGCGGGTCGAGATCGCGCGGCTGCCCGAGGGAGCGGTGGCCATGCGGTCCTCGCTGGACCGGGACACCGTGCTGCGGTACACCGCAGCCGAGTGGGAGGCCTTCGTACTCGGGGCCCGCGACGGCGAGTTCGACCTGGACCGGCACCGCCCTGAGGAGCCGGAGGCGCCGGAGGGGCCCGAGGCCTGATCGGCCGGACGCCTGACGGACCAGACGCCGAAGGGGCGCGCCCGGTGCGGGCGCGCCCCTTCGGCGCGTACGGACTGAGTGTTTACCGGGCTCAGTAGGCCTCGGTGAACAGGCGCGAGGCCTTCACGTCGGTGGCGCGGTAGTCGCCCTTGCCGCGCTCGATGAGCTGGGCGACCTGCTCCAGCTGCTTCTGCATGTGGTCGGCCTTGCCCTTGTACTTGGCCTGGAGCTGGACGTACTGGCCGTGCGCCTCACCGTCCCAGGTGTCGGTGACGACCTTGAGGGCCTGCTCCATCTCGTTCAGGTCGGTGATGATGTTCTTGGAGACGACCCGGATACGGTCCGCCATCTCCTGAACGGTTTCATACCGGACCCGGGTGTGCCCGTCGTTACCCGCCATGTTCTTCTCCTTCTCGCTGCGGCAAACTGAAAAACGGCTGCTGTCAGATGCCGTTGAGGCCGGAACTGTTGGAGCCGCCGCCGGAACCGGCCGGCTGGACGGCCCTGAACGCGGCGCGCACGTCGTCGTCCTGGGCGTTGCTCAGGTTCTTGGTCTGCGCCACGGCGTTGTGCAGGACGCCGAGCAGCCTGCGGATCTCGTCGTGGTCGTCATTGACCATGCTCTGCGCGGACATGAACCCCGAGGCACCCACACCGGTCCAGCCGGCGCTCACGGTGGCGAGGATGTCGGCCAGCTCGCGGGCCTGCCTGGTGACGGCATTGGCCGTCTCCTCGATCTTGCTCTTCGCCTGGACGACCGGATCGTCTGCAAGTCCGAACGTGTTCGTGCTCATCCGAAGCTCCTCACTTCTCAATTCGCCGGCAGAACCGGCGGATTGCGTGGCGGAGCGGACGGTGCCCGGCGCGGTCGTGAGCCACGCGCCCTGGGCGTCCCCCTCCGCTTCACGCGATCCCCCGATCACACTCGTGAAGCCTGCTGTCACTCTAGCCAGTTCATCCGCAGGGCCCAACACCGGTGGGTCGCGACCGTTGATGAACTGTGACCGTTCACTGCAAACGACGTCGGCGCCCGCGTGCGTCCCGTACGACGGTCGCGGTTCCCGCGATGACGGCGATCAGGACGGCGCCGATGCCCAGAGCGTACGTGCCGTACCGCTCCTGCCGCTCCTGTGCCGTCTCGGTGAGCTGGAGCGCGGCGGCTTGCGGGGCGGCCGCGGGGGGCGGGCCTGGATCGGGGACGGGGGCCTTGGGTGCCTCGCGGTCCTGGCTGAGCGCGCGCACCGGGTCGACGACGCCCCAACCGACGTAGTCGTCACGGCCCTTGACCGAGCGTTCCGCGGTGTTCTGGATCTGCCAGACGATCTGCTCGACGGTCCAGTCCCCGTGCTTGGCTCGCAGCAGGGCCGCCACCCCGGCGACGTACGGGGCGGAGAAGCTGGTGCCGTTGTCGATGCACTGGCCGAATCCGGGCACGGTGGAGACCATGTCGACGCCGGGCGCCGCAACTCCGATGAAGTCGCCGGGCTGGGAGAACGCGGCCCGCTCGTTGTTGCGGTCCGAGGAGGCCACCGCGAGCACGCCGGGGAAGGCCGCCGGGTACGTCTTGCGCTTCTCGCCGGTCATGCCGTCGTTGCCCGCCGAGGCCACCACCACGACCTTGGCGTCGATGGCCTTCTGGACCGACTTGCCGAGGTCGGAGTCCGGGGTCATCGGCACGTCGGTGTCCTGGGAGATGTTGATCACCTGGGCGCCCTTGGCCACCGCGTGGTCGATCGCCTGGCTCAGGGAGAGGGCGTTGCCCTTGCCCTGGCCGTCGTTCTGCCGGATGGGGATGATCGTGGCGTCCGGGGCCAGGCCGACGAAGCCGGTGCCCTCCTGGGGGCGGGCGGCGATGAGCCCGGCGACCTTGGTGCCGTGGCCGACGGTGTCGTTCGTGCCGTCGCCGCCCTTGGGGTCGATGAAGTCCTTGCCGGCGCCGGTGTCGAGGGCTCCGCTGAGCTGCGGGTTCACCCGGTCCACCCCGGTGTCGATGACCGCGACGCGGATGCTGTTGCCGTTCTTGTCCTTGCCCTTGGTGTGCGTCCAGAGCTCGTCGAGGAGGAGCCGCTGGAGGGCCCAGGGGCGGTCCGCGATCTGCTTCTTCATGGGGAAGGTGCACTCGCCGGCGCCGTCGAGGCTCAGGGCGTACGGGGGCTGCGGCGCGGCAGCGGTGGCGGCGGTTGCGGGCGTGGCCGCGGCGACCGTCACGAGGGTCAGGGCGGCGCGGACCGCGCGCCGCCGCATCGGGAGCTGGGTCATCGGCGGTTCCTCACGAACCCTGCGGCTGGCGGGCGGAGTTGGTGTCCAGGCGCGGCCCCTTGGAGAGGAACTCCGACCACGCGATGGGCACCATGGCCGGTGTGACGCCCGCGTAGCCGAGCCGGATCTGCGCCTGGCTGGCCTCGGGCGCACCTCCCGAGGCGCCGCCCTTGGCCTGCTGGTCGGGGGCTCCGATCTTCGACTGTTCGGCGTCGCTGTCGCCGTTGGCCTGGACCGCGTACCGCAGGCCGGTGTCGGTGACCAGGAAGAGGGAGCCGCCTGCCGTGGTCTGCTTGCCCTGGACCTGGGTGTAGAGCAGTCCCGAGCCCGGGGTGACGTACGCGCTCGTGCCGCTGGCGGTGATGTCGATGGGGAAGCCGGTGCCCGCCCAGGTGCTCAAGGTCTGGTTGCCCTGGCCGTCGACCGAGCGCAGCACGTTGCAGATGGTGTCGCGGCCGGAGGCGCCGGAGCCTTGCGTTCCGGCGGCCGGTGCGCCCTGGTTGATCCGCTCGGTCTTCTTCTGCGGCCACTTGAGGTCGCCCGCGAACGGGGTGGCCTCCGGGCTGATGGCCTGGAGGTCGATCTCGCGTGCCTTGCCGTGCATGTTGAGGCCGTCGGTCGCGGGCGCCGAGATCAGCAGCCAGGCGACGAAGTCGGAGACCGGCGCGACTTTCCCCGGCAGGACCACGTAGTGCTGCGTGCCGGAACCGGTCTGGGCCATGAGCACCATGCCGACCTTGTTGTCGGCGGTGATCAGGCCCTTGACGTCGGCGTTCGCACCGGCCTTGCCGGGCAGCTGCGGGAAGGACAGGTCGTCGCCGGAGTTGAGGGTCCCCAGCCACTGCTCGGTGACCTGCTGCGGGGTGGCGCCGGTGCCGACCATGGCGTTGGTCATCGTGCCCGCGGCCGGGGTGCCCTCCGGGAACTTGTACTTCGTGCCCGCGGCGTCGATCAGGTAGCGCTCCTTGCCCGGGCCGGTGCTCTGCACGTACAGCGACTGCGTTTCGGCCAGCTTGCGCTGATCGTCCGTCAGGTGTGTTTCGCGGTCGGCGAGGACGAAGGTGGCGGTCTGCACGCCGCGCCCGTTGCCGCCCGGCTGCTGGCAGACGGCCCAGCGCTTGGCCTTGGCCGCGTCCGACTTGGCGGGGAGCCGGTCGGGTGCGTACGGGATGCCGATGATGGGCCCGCGGGGCGGCTGGCCCTTGTCGAGAACCTTGTCGTCGACCTGGATGACCTTGAACTTCGAGGGGTCCAGCAGGAGTCGGGCGGAGGCGAGGTTCAGCACCGGGTGCAGCCGGGTCTGGTCCTTGCCGTTCACCTTCGTCGTCAGGACCACGTAGCGGGTGGTGGAGTCCTTACCGACGATGACCTGGGTGCCGGGGTCCGCCCAGCCCTTGGGGGCCGTCGGCTTGAACATGCCCCAGGCGCCGAAGCCGGCGAGCACGACCGCGGCGACGATCAGCCCCGGCACGACGGCGCGCAGCGGGCGCGGTGCGCCCTCCTCGGTCCCCGTCGCGGACGGCTGGAGGAACGCGGCCACCGTGCGCCGCTTCGCAAAGGTGTACGCGTTGAGCTCATCACGTCGTGATGCCATGACCGTCTGCTTCTCCCCGCACGGCCCGGTCGGTGAGTACGGTCCCCGGGCCTCGATTGTCGGACCGGGCACCTACTATGCCTCTTGACGGAGGCCGCCCAGGGGCCGGGTAGGGTGAGGCTGCCGCTCAGCGCCTTCCGCACCGGGGTAATCAGGGCTTGTTGGGGTGGATTGAGGAGATTCCGGAGCCATGGGGCAGCTGTCGCGCAGCTCCGGGACTCACGGGGTCTGGTCCCGGAAAGGGGAGGTGCGCGAGTGATGGCCACCGCGACGCAGCCGCAGACTGGCGCGGCCGCACCCGCACGCGGCGGCGTGACGCCGCATCCGAAGTCGAGCCCTGGCCGCTTCGGTCCGTTCCGATTGCAACAGCTCGTGCTGCTTCAGGTGGCCGCGGCCCTCCTGTTGGTGGCCTGGGTGGTCGAACCGGTGCTGCTGGTTCCCGCCGGTGCGCTCGCGCTCGTACTCGTGGTGCTCGCGGTCGTACGCAGGCACCAGCGCTCCCTGCCCGAGTGGATCGGCGGTGCGCTCGCGCTGCGCGCGCGGCGGCGCCGGGCCGCGTCCCTCACCGTGCCCGCGGGCACCGAGCCCGGGCTCGCCCCGCTCGTCGAGGCCGATCCGGCGCTGCGCACCCTCACGTTCAGCGACCGCGACCGGCGGCCGGTCGGGATGATCGGCGACGGTACCTTCCTCACCGCTGTCGTCCAGGTGGACACGGACGCCACCGCGCTGCGGCCCGACCGGGGGGCGCGGCCACTGCCGCTGGGCGTCGTACGGGACATCCTCGAAGTCGACGGCATCCGGCTGGAGTCCGCGCAGTTGGTGCAGCACACCCAGCCCGCGCCAGCCCCGCACCTGCCCGCCCAGTCGATGGCCACCCGCAACTACGCGCCGCTGCAGGCCCGGACCGGTACCCCGGCGGTGCGGCTCACCTGGATCGCGCTCAAGCTCGACCCGGAGCTCTGCCCCGAGGCGGTCACCGCGCGAGGCGGCGGACTTCCGGGCGCCCAGCGGTGCGTGGTGCGGGTGGCGGACCAGTTGGCGAGCCGGCTGACCGGCGCCGGGTTCACGGCCACCGTGCTGACCGAGCAGGAGCTCACGGCGGCCCTGGCCACGTCCTCGTGCGCGAACCCGATGGCGATCACCCAGGCCGGACGGTCCGCCAGCACGGGACGGCGTACGGAGGAGACCCCGCGGACCTGGCGCTGCGACGACCGGCGGCACACCACGTACTGGATAGGCCGCTGGCCGCGGTTGGGCGGCGCGGAGGCCGCGGCGCTGCCGCAGTTCGTGGCGCTGCTGACCTCGCTGCCGGCCCTGGCGACGAACTTCAGCCTGACGATCGCCCCGGCGGAGCGCCAGGGCGTGACGCTGACCGGGCACGTCCGGGTCACCGGCCGCAGCGACGAGGAACTGGTCGCGGCCCGACGGGAGTTGGAACGGACGGCGCGCGGCGTGAAGACCGGGCTGGTCCGGCTCGACCGTGAACAGGTACCGGGGCTGCTGGCTTCGCTGCCGCTGGGAGGGGCGCGATGAGGGGCGGTTTCGGGCTGGTCGGCCCGCGGCGGGAGCGGCACGTGGTGCCCGCCGCCGACCTGGACGCGCTGGCGCTGCCCATCGGCGACGACGGGGTCGTCATCGGTGTGGACGCGGAAGGGCGGTCGGCGGTGCTCGGCGTCAACCGGCCGACGCCGTACGAGGTGACGCTGATCGGCGGTCTGTGGACGGCGCAGGTACTGGCGCTGCGCGCGGCGGCGACGGGCGCGCGGGTGGCGGTGGAGACGGGGCGCGGGCACGTGTGGTCCGGGCTGGCCCAGGCCGCGGGCGGCGGGCAGCAGTGCGTGACCCTGCACGAGGTGGGCCGGGTGCCGCCGCAGGGCGCGTCGGCGGGCAGCCCGGTGCTGGTGATCCGCGACTGCGGGATGCGGCCGCCGCGCGGGCGCGTGGTGGCCGGGCCCTGGCAGTCCGTGCTGACGTTGCTGCCGTACCTGAGCCCCACGGCGCCGCGGCTGCTCCAGCAGTCGTCGCTGGTGGGTGTGCAGCGGGTGTCGCCGGACGAGGCCGGGCAGATCGGCCGGCTGATGAGCCTGCCGCGGGCGGCGGTGGAATCCCTGCCGACGCTGGGCGACGGGGTGACGTTGTGGTGTACGCCACGGGACCGGCAGTTCGTGATGACCCAGGGGACGGACGCGGAGACGGGCCTGTTGGGCCCGGCGCGGCGGATCGACTGACTGTCGGCGGGGCCGACGGGGGCGGACACCGGCAGCGGAGCGCGATTAGGCTGAGCGCGGGCGCGGCGTCGAGGTGGGCGCCGGACCAGTGTTCGACAGACCAGGAGGACCAGTGAGCGGCGATCGGAACGAGAGGCGCGGCGGGACGTGGGACGTCCCGACGGACGATCAGTCCGACGCGGAGCCCGAAATGACGGGCGAGTTCACCATCGACTACACCCCGCCGGCCTGGTACACCCAGGGCGCGGCTCCGTCCGCGCAGGTGCCGGGGCTGCCCGAGGGCAGCGGCTTCGAGCCCCACCGTCCCTCGGACGTGGCCTCGCCCCCGACGATGCGGATCGCTCCGCCGAGCCCGCGTACCCCGTCCGATGGCGCGGGCCTGCCCGCACCCTTCACGGTGTCGGCCGATGCGGCCGATGCCCCTGCGCCCGCGCCGTTCCCGGCTCCGGCTCCGGCTCCGATCGAGGTCCCCGCGCCGTTCTCGGCTCCGGCTCCCGTCGACGTGCCGGCACCCGCGCCCGCGCCCGTCGAGGTGCCCGCGCCGTTCAACGTCCCGGCACCGGTGGAGGCTCCGGCACCCGCGCCGGTCGACGCGGCCCCGCAGTACCAGGCTCCGGTCGAGGCTTCGGCGCCCGCACCGTTCACCCTCTCCGCACCGGTAGAGGCCCCGGCGCCCGCGCCGTTCCCGGCTCCGGCACCGATCGAGGCCCCCGCGCCGTTCTCGGCCCCTGCTCCCGTCGACGCGCCGGCACCCGCGCCCGTCGAGGCCACCGAGCTGGTCGAGGCCCCGGCGCCCGCGCCGTTCACCTTCCCCGCGCCGGTCGAGGCTCCCGCGCCCGCACCGTTCGCTCCCCCGGCACCGGTCGACGCGGTCCCCGCGCCCGCCGAGGCGGCGGCGCCGAAGCCGTCCGAGGGCGAAGCCGGTCCGCACGACACTCCTGCCGAGGGGACGCCCCTGCTGCCCCCCGCGGAGCAGGCGGCCTCGCCGGTCAGCCCTACGGACGTACCGGTCCCCGCCGCTGAGCACCCGTTCGGGGGACCCGGTGGCGAACTGCCGCCGCTGCCGCCCTCGTTCGCGGACCAGACGGGCCAGACGGGCCAGACGGGCCAGACGAACCAGGCGGACCAGGACGGGTACTCGTTCCCGCCGCCGGCCCCCGCCCCGCAGCCGCAGCCGCAGGCGATGCCTACGCCGCAGCCCCCGCACCACGACCCCCGCACCGGCGCCCAGTGGCCCGCCGGCCAGCCGCAGCACCAGCCCCAGCCGCCCCAGCCGCACGACCCGCGCTACTCGGCCGCCCAGACCGGCGGCGGGGCTCCGCTCGGCTACACGGCCGCCGTCGAGCTGTCCTCGGACCGCCTGCTGCGCAACAAGCAGAAGCCCAAGACCGGCAACAACAGTGCCGGCGGGCGCTTCCGGTTCGGCGGCAAGGCGGCCGAAGCCGAGCGCCAGCGCAAGCTGGAACTGATCCGCACCCCGGTCATGTCCTGCTACCGCATCGCCGTCATCAGCCTCAAGGGCGGCGTCGGCAAGACCACGACCACCACCGCCCTCGGCGCCACCCTCGCCACCGAGCGCCAGGACAAGATCCTGGCCATCGACGCGAACCCCGACGCCGGCACCCTCGGCCGCCGTGTTCGCCGCGAGACCGGCGCCACCATCCGGGACCTGGTCCAGGCGATCCCGTACCTGAACTCGTACATGGACATCCGCCGGTTCACCTCCCAGGCGCCCTCCGGTCTGGAGATCATCGCCAACGACGTGGACCCGGCCGTCTCCACGACCTTCAACGACGAGGACTACCGCCGCGTCATAGAGACGCTGGGCCGCCAGTACCCGATCATCCTCACCGACTCGGGCACCGGCCTCCTCTACTCCGCCATGCGCGGCGTCCTGGACCTGGCCGATCAGCTGATCATCATCTCTACCCCGTCCGTGGACGGCGCCAGCAGCGCCAGCACCACCCTGGACTGGCTCTCCGCCCACGGGTACGCCGATCTCGTCTCCCGCTCGCTCACCGTCATCTCCGGGGTCCGCGAGACGGCCAAGATGATCAAGATCGAGGACATCGTGCAGCACTTCGAGACCCGCTGCCGCGGTGTCGTCGTGGTGCCGTTCGACGAGCACCTCGCGGCAGGCGCCGAGGTCGATCTCGACATGATGCGGCCCAAGACGCGCGAGGCGTACTTCAACCTCTCCGCCCTGGTGGCCGAGGACTTCCTGCGTGCCCAGCAGCAGGCCCCGCAGGGCCACTGGGGAGCCCCGCAACAGCCGCCGCAGCAGCAGCAGCACCAGCAGCCGTACCCGCAACAGCCTCAGCCCCCGCAGCAGCCGTACGGCCAGCCCCAGGGCCAGCCTCCGTACCAGCAGCCGCAGCCGCCCTACCAGCAGCCCGGCCAGCCCTACCCGCAGCCCGGCCAGCCCTGGCAGCAGCCCCCGGCGCCTCAGCAGCCGCAACCGCCGCAACAGCCCCCGCGCGACCCCCGCCTGGGCTGAGCCGACAGCACGAAGGGCCCGTACCGCCCCGGATCGATCGAGATCCGGGACGGTACGGGCCCTCGCCCGTTCGTCCGTCAGCGCTGCGCGTCGTACGCGTCCGTCAGCACCCGCGCCCGCTTCACGTCGTCCGCGATCGCCTCCAGCAGCCCGTCCAGCGACTCGAACTTCGCCATCCCCCGCACGTACGCGAGGAAGTCGACGGCCACGTGCTTCCCGTACAGGTCCAGGCCGATCCGGTCGATCGCGTACGCCTCCACGGTCCGCTCGGTCGCGTCGAACTGCACGTTCGTCCCCACCGAGATCGCCGCGGGCATCCGCTCGCCGTCGGCCGTCAGCCAGCCCGCGTACACCCCGTCCGCCGGGATCGCGGTGTGCGGCTGCGTCTCGACGTTCGCCGTCGGATAGCCGAGCTCGCGCCCGCGCTGCGCACCGCGCACCACCACGCCCTCGACCCGGTGCGGCCGTCCCAGGACCTCGGCCGCGCCCTCCATGTCGCCCTCGGCGACCAGCCTGCGCGCAAGCGTCGAGGAGAACGGCACACCGCCGCCCGCCTCGCCCCGCTCGACCAGGTCCACGACGTCGACCTCGTAGTCGTAGGTGGAACCCAGCTCGCGCAGGAAGTCGACGTTCCCTGCGGCCCGGTGGCCGAAGCGGAAGTTCGGGCCCTCTATGACGGACCGCGCGTGCAACTTGTCGACCAGCACCTTCACGATGAAGTCGGCCGGGGACAGCTGCGAGAACTCCGCCGTGAACGGCAGGATCAGCAGCGCGTCCACACCCAGGCCGGCCATCAGCTCGGCGCGCCGGTCGTAGGGCGCCAGGATCGGCGGGTGGCTGCCCGGGCGGACGACCTCGCTCGGGTGGGGGCTGAAGGTGACGACGACGGACGGGAGGCCGAGCGCGTGCGCCTTGGCCACGGCCCGTCCGATGATCAGCTGATGACCGCGGTGCACGCCGTCGTAGGAGCCGATGGTGACGACGCTGCGTCCCCAGTCCTGGGGGATGTCCTCCAAGCCACGCCAGCGCTGCACTGTGACCGCTCCTCGCCCGAACCCGTTTAGGCCTTGTACTGATTGCCGATTACAGGTCTAAGACTGCCATGCCGCTGCCCGGTGCCCCGCATCGGCATCTGCCTCGCACGGCCACCGCGTCATATCGTCACGTCACATTTGCGGCGGCCCTGCCGAAGGTCTCCACCGTCCGCCGTGCGCTCGGGCCCAGCAGGGCCGCCGCCTCACCTCCCGCCCGCGCCAGCCAGCGCGCCACGAGCCCGCCGAAGGCCGGGTCGGACCGGGCCAGCTCCACCGTCCGCCGCTCGAACACCGCCGGCCCGCCCGGAGCCCCGAGCCACGGCCGCCCGGTGCGCCGCAGCAGCTCCCGCGTACGGTCCTCCGGGCGGGCTGCGGCGCCGGCCGCGACGGCTCCCAGGAACGCGTCGAGCACCCGCGGGTCGGTCTCCTCGCGCAGCAGTGCGTCGGCCAGCTCGCCGCGCAGCGCGTACGAGGCCTCCCCGCCCGGCGCGGCCAGTACGGCGGCCAGTCGGCCCGTACCGGCGCCGGGGCGGACCGCACTCCCTCGTCCGGCCCGCCCGGCCGGGCGGGCCGGTGGCCCGGCACCGGATCGAGCGATCCCTGCCCGGGCCACAGACAGCGCCGGGCGGCCTCGTGGACCCGGTCGGCCGCGCGCGCCGCGAGCCGCCTGGCCCCGGGGCCGTGCACCCGGGCCGCTCCGGGCCGGGCGGCGGCGATGCGGACGGCGGCGCGCAGGCACAGGAGGTCCAGGTGGGCGGCGAAGACCTCGTCGCGGCCGGGGCATCGGGCCGTGACCCCGGCCGCGCGGATCCCGGCGAGCAGGCGCAGGGTGAGCGGGTGCCGGGCGTCGGACTCCCGGACGGAGCCCTCGGGGATGCCGAACCGGGCCCGTGCGGCGACGGCCTCGGCGGGGGTCAGGTCGCCGAGCGGGAGGGCCGGCGGCATCCGCCGGGACGGGCGGGCGCCGGCGTACAGCACCTCGGGCGGGCAGAGGGCGCCGACCCGCTCCCAGTGCTCGGGCCGGGCGGCGACGGCCAGCCGGGCCCCCGCCGCGCGCAGCCACCCGACGGTCGCAGCGGTCCAGGCTCCCAGGCGGTGCGCGAGCTCCGGCGGCATCTCCTCGGGGGCGTCGAGCACCACGAGCAGCGCCCGCCCGGCCGCGTCCGCGACCCGCGCCGCCTGCCCGGCGTCCGTGTCGGGCGCGGACCGGTCCACCAGGACGGCCCGTCCCGCGGCGGACGCGATCTTGGCCGCCGAGACCAGCGCCCGCGTCACCGCGTCGGCCACCGAGGCGTCCCCGCCGTGCAGGTCCGCCCCGCGCAGCCACACCGTCGGTGCGGGACGGGCCGCGCGGGCCCGGCGCACGGCCAGGGCCGCCAGCGCCGTGGTGCGGCCCGTGCCGGGGGCTCCCACCAGGCCGAGGACAAGGCGGTCCCCGGCCGTGAAGGCCTCCAGTTCGGCCGCGGTCCCCGGTCGCTCGACGGTTTCGCAGGCGGGCTCGGCCTCGCCCGGGGGCAGGGCCGCGCCCAGGGTGGTCCGGGTCAGTTCGAGGACCCCGGCGAGGTTCAGGTCCGGCCCGTACGCCGGCACGGTCGCGGCGTTGCGTTCCAGCAGCGCGGCCAGCGGGCCGTCCGGGTCGGCTCCGGCCGCCGCCCGCGGGGCCACCGCGAAGCCGCCGGAACGGTGTTCCGCGCGCAGAGCGGTGCCCAGTACCGCGAGCACCGCTCCGGTCCGCGCGTCGAGGACCGGCCCCCCGCAGGCCTCCCCGCCCAGGCTCAGCGCGTCCCGCCCGTCCGTACCGATCGCCAGCTCGACCGCCGAGCTCGTGGGCACGGCGTGCAGCCGGTCCGCCGCCGGGTACGTGACGTACGTACGTTCCCGGAGCGATCGCCTCGCGCATCGCCACCGGCAGCGGCCGCACCCCGAGCCCGTCGGTGCGTACGAGTGCCGGCGCGAGCCCCGGCAGCGCGATCACGTCCCCCGCCTCGGCCAGCCAGGTGCGCCCGCCCTGGCCGGGCCCGCGGAGCACCACCCGGCTCAGGCCGTCGACGGCCTCGTGACTGGTGACGACCGTCCCGCGGTCGTCGGCGACGAATCCACTGCCGCGCGCCCGCCCGGCCGGATCGCAGATTGTGACGAGCTCCGCCATGGCCGCACCACTCCCCCGCAACGCCCCGTGCTCATGACGGTAGGCAGGTGAAGATCAGCACGAAAAGCACGCGAGGCGAACGCGCCCCCTAACGCTCCCTCCATTCACTCCGAGCGCCTGCTCGGACGGGTGAATACGAGGGTCCGGGTGGATAGAGACCTACCCGAGGGGGGTCGTGGAGCGGTGAGCGGCAATGTGCGCTCACCGCTCCACGTCGGCGGACCGGCTGGCGCGTGGTCAGGCGAAGACCGCGAGGGCCTTCGCCTTGCCGCCCTTGCTCTCCACGAGCCCGAGCAGGTTCCCCTGCGGCCCGAAGACCGCGACGGTCCGGCCGGCCGGGTACTCGTCGGGCATGTCGATCCGCACGCCGTTGGCGAGCAGCGAGGCGCGCCGGGCGTCCAGGTCCCAGCGCGGGAAGGCCGCGGCCGCCGCCTCGCCGATCGGCATGACGGTCAGCTCCTCCTGGAGCTGGTCCAGCGTGCGCGCCCGGTCGATCTTGTACGGGCCCACCCGGGTGCGCCGCAGCGCGGTCAGGTGGCCGCCGACACCCAGGTCGGCGCCCAGGTCACGGGCGAGCGCGCGGATGTACGTACCGCTGGAGCAGACCACGGAGACGACGAGGTCGACGACCTTGGTGCCGTCCTCGGCCTCCGCGTCCCGCATGTCGTACACCTGGAACGACGAAATGGTCACCGGGCGGGCCGGGATCTCGAAGTCCTCGCCGTCGCGGGCGCGCTTGTAGGAGCGCACGCCCTTGATCTTGATGGCGCTGACCTTCGACGGAACCTGCATGATCTCGCCGGTCAGCTTCGCGATGCCCGCGTCCACGGCCTCCCGGGTGACCCCGGCGGCGTCCGTGGAGGAGGTGATCTCGCCCTCGGCGTCGTCCGTCAGGGTGTTCTGGCCCAGCCGGATCGTGCCGAGGTACTCCTTCTCCGTCAGCGCGAGGTGGCCGAGGAGCTTGGTGGCCTTCTCGACGCCGAGGACCAGCACGCCGGTCGCCATCGGGTCGAGGGTGCCTGCGTGGCCGACGCGGCGGGTCCTGGCGATCCCGCGCATCTTGGCGACCACGTCGTGCGAAGTGAAGCCGGACGGCTTGTCGACGATGACAAGGCCGTCCGGAGTCTTCCCTGCGTTGGTGCTCATTCCGCGGCTGCGTCCTCGGAGTCGTCGGCGTCCTCACCGGGCTTCTTGTACGGGTCGGCGTCGCCGGCGTACTGGGCGCCGGAGGAGACCTCACGCACCTGGGCGTCGGAGGCGCGCGCCTTGTCGAGGAGGTCCTCGATGGTCTTGGCGTTCTCCGGGAGGGCGTCCGCGACGAAGGTCAGGGTGGGCGTGAACTTGGTGCCCGCCGCCCGGCCGACCGCGGAGCGCAGTACGCCCTTGGCGCTCTCCAGGCCCGCTGCCGCGCTGGCCCGGTCCTCGTCGTCGCCGTAGACCGTGTAGAAGACCGTGGCCTCCCGCAGATCGCCGGTGACCCGGGTGTCCGTGATGGTCACGTGCGTACCGAGGCGGGGGTCCTTGACACCACGCTGCAGCTTCTCGGCCACCACCTCCCGGATGAGGTCCGCCAGCTTCTTCGCCCGCGCATTGTCGGCCACTGGTCCGTCTCCTTCTTATGTCTTGCTATCAGTCTTCATCACCGTGGAGGCGCCGTCGTACGGACAGCAGCTCCACTTCCGGACGCGCTGCGACCAGCCGCTCGCAGCGGTCCAGTACGTCCGAGAGGAACCCCGCGTCCCCACTCACCAGGGCGACCCCTATGCGGGCCCTGCGGTGCAGGTCCTGGTCGCCCACTTCAGCCGCGCTCACGGAGAACTTGCGTTGGAGCTCGGCCACGATGGGCCGTACTACGGAGCGTTTCTCCTTCAGCGAGTGGACGTCGCCGAGGAGCAGATCGAAGGACAGAGTCCCCACGTACATGCAGTTCCGGATATCCCGCCGGTGCGGGTTCGGTGGCCTGCCGGCCGTCGCTCGGCAGGGTCACCAGAACCGTACACGCAACGGCCGGGGCCGATCGACGGATATTCCGTCGACCGGCCCCGGTGTTACGAGTTACGACACGGTGCGAACCGCCTCGCGCTTACGCGCGGGGCTTCTCGCGCATCTCGTACGTCGCGATGACGTCGTCGATCTTGATGTCGTTGTAGCTGCCGAGGTTGATACCGCCCTCGAAGCCTTCGCGAATCTCGGTGACGTCGTCCTTGAAGCGGCGCAGACCGGAGATGGTGAGGTTCTCGGCGATGACCTTGCCATCGCGCAGGAGCCGCGCCTTGGTGTTGCGCTTGACCTCGCCGGACCGGATGAGGACACCGGCGATGTTGCCCAGCTTGGACGAGCGGAAGATCTCGCGGACCTCCGCCGTACCGAGCTCGACCTCTTCGTACTCCGGCTTGAGGAGACCCTTCAGGGCCGCCTCGATCTCCTCGATGGCCTGGTAGATCACCGAGTAGTAGCGGACGTCGACGCCCTCGCGGTCCGCCATCTGCGCGGCACGGCCGGCCGCACGGACGTTGTAACCGATGACGATGGCGTCGGAGCCCATCGCCAGCGAGATGTCGGACTCGGTGACCGCACCCACACCGCGGTGCAGGACGCGGATGTCGACCTCTTCACCGACGTCGAGCTGGAGCAGCGAGGACTCGAGGGCCTCGACCGCACCGGACGCGTCGCCCTTGATGATGAGGTTGAGTTCCTGGACCAGACCGGCCTTGAGGACCGAGTCGAGGTCTTCCAGGGACACCCGGCGGACGCGCTTGGCGAAGTTGGCGTTGCGCTCACGCGCAGCACGCTTCTCGGCGATCTGACGGGCCGTGCGGTCCTCGTCGACGACGAGGAAGTTGTCGCCGGCGCCGGGGACGTTGGTGAGACCCAGGACCAGGACGGGGGTCGACGGACCCGCTTCCTCGACGTTGTTGCCCTTGTCGTCGAGCATGGCGCGCACTCGGCCGTAGGCGTCGCCCACGACCATCGTGTCGCCGACGCGGAGGGTACCGCGCTGGACGAGGACGGTGGCGACGGCACCGCGGCCGCGGTCGAGGTGGGACTCGATCGCAATACCCTGAGCGTCCTGCTCCGGGTTGGCACGCAGGTCGAGCGAGGCGTCGGCGGTGAGGACGACGGCCTCAAGCAGGGAGTCGATGTGCAGACCCTGCTTGGCGGAGATGTCGACGAACATCGTGTCGCCGCCGTACTCCTCGGCGACCAGACCGAACTCGGTGAGCTGACCGCGCACCTTGACCGGGTCGGCACCCTCGACGTCGATCTTGTTGACCGCGACGACGATCGGGACGCCGGCGGCCTTGGCGTGGTTGAGCGCCTCGATCGTCTGCGGCATGACGCCGTCGTTGGCCGCGACCACGAGGATCGCGATGTCGGTCGACTTGGCACCACGGGCACGCATGGCGGTGAACGCCTCGTGACCCGGGGTGTCGATGAAGGTGATCTTGCGGTCTTCGTCGTTGACCTGGGCGCTGACCTGGTACGCACCGATGTGCTGCGTGATGCCGCCGGCCTCGCCCGCAACGACGTTCGTCTTGCGGATGGCGTCGAGCAGTCGGGTCTTACCGTGGTCGACGTGACCCATGACGGTCACGACCGGCGGACGCGGCAGGAGGTATTCCTCGCCGCCCTCGTCCTCGCCGAACTCGATGTCGAAGCCCTCGAGGAGCTCGCGGTCCTCTTCCTCCGGGCTGACGATCTGGACGACGTAGTTCATCTCGCCGGCCAGCATCTCGAGCGTCTCGTCGGAGACGGACTGCGTGGCAGTGACCATCTCGCCGAGGTTCATCATCACGGCGACGAGCGACGCCGGGTTGGCGTTGATCTTCTCCGCGAAGTCGGTGAGGGAGGCACCGCGCGACAGGCGAACGGTCTCGCCCTGGCCGCGAGGCAGCATCACGCCGCCGACGGACGGGGCCTGCATGGCCTCGTACTCCTGGCGCCTCTGACGCTTGGACTTGCGACCACGACGGGCCGGACCGCCGGGACGGCCGAAGGCACCCTGCGTGCCACCACGGGCACCGGGACCACCGGGACGCCCGCCGAAGCCGGGACGACCGCCGCCACCGGCACCGGCCGGACCGCCGCCGAAGCCGCCGCCACCGGGACGCGGGCCGCCGAAGCCGCCGCCACCCGCGGGACGCGAGCCGGGACCGGCCGGACGGCCGGCGAAGCCGCCGCCACCGGGACGACCGGCGCCACCGGGACGCGGACCGCCCGCACCGGGACCACGGCCACCGGGGCCGCCGCCGGGACGGGGACCGGGACCACCGGCAGCGGGACGCTGCGGCATCATGCCCGGGTTCGGACGGTTACCGCCGGGAGCACCACCCGGACGCGGGGCGCCGCCCTGCGGACGGGGCATGCCGCCGGGGGTCGGGCGACCGGCACCCTGGCCCTGCGGGCGCGGAGCGCCGCCGGGACCGCCCTGCGGGCGGGGAGCACCCTGGCCGCCGCCGGCGCCGGGGGCACCGGGACGGGGCGCGCCGGCCGGACGGGGCGCCTGCGGGCGCGCCATACCGGTGGAGCCACCAGAGGTGAACGGGTTGTTGCCCGGACGGGGACCCGCCGGACGGGCGCCCTGCGGACGCGGGGCCGCGCCGCCGGGGCGAGGGGCCTGGGCACCGGGAGTGGCGCCGGCCGGGCGCGGGGCGCCGGGACGGGCACCGGCCTGGCCACCCTGGGCCGCCGGACGCTGCTGCGCCGGACGGGGACCGGGAGCCGCGGCGGGACGCTCGGTGCGCGCCGGGGCGGCCGGAGCCGCTGCCGCTGCAGGCGCGGAGAACTCGGTCGCCACGGGCGCCGCCGGAGCGGGCTTCGGGGCGGGAGCCTTCGGGCCGGGACGCGGGCCGGAGGCGGCCGGAGTCACCGGGGCGGGCGCTGCGGCGGCCGGAGCCTCCGCGACGACCGGCTTGGGGGCCGGTGCGCCGGGCTTCGGCGCAGCGGGACGTGCGGGACCCGGGGTCGGGGCCCCGGGCTTGGCGGGGGCAGCCTTGCGGGGCGCACCCGGCTTGGCAGCGGACTTGCCGGCGTTGCCGCCGGGCCCCTGCAGTGCATCAGTCAACTTGCGTACAACCGGCGCCTCGATCGTCGAGGACGCCGAACGGACGAACTCACCGAGTTCCTGGAGCTTGGCCATGACGACCTTGCTCTCAACTCCGAACTCCTTGGCGAGTTCGTATACCCGGACCTTAGCCACTTCGCTCCTTTTAGGTCCGGGTTACGCCGGACCGTTGCTACTTCATGGGCGTACTCATCGCGTACTCATCGAGTGCTCATCGCAATCTCGACCTACTTCCAACTCGCGAGGTACCTGACCGCACGGGGTATCCGTGCCGTTCTACGTCTTACGGTGTCGCCTCGGCCTGACCGGCCAGGACATTGCGCAGTTCCGTCGTGTCGAGCGCTCCGGCGGACCGGAGGGCCCGGGGGAACGCCCGGCGGCGGACCGCCTGGTCGAGGCAGACCACGGCAGGGTGCACGTACGCACCCCGGCCGGGCAGCGTACCGCGAGGATCGGGGACGCATTCGTCCTCGATCGCCACGATGCGCAGCAGATCGCTCTTGGCCGCTCGCTCCCGACACCCCACACAGGTTCGTTCGGGGCATGCGCGGGCTTGCGTCCGGCCAGACACGCCTAAGTCTACCTCCCCGCACCGACCCTCCCCCGACAAGTTCCGGGCGAAAATCGAACGGCTGTTGTGTTGTGGTGATCCACGGGGCCGGTGTAAGGCCCTCGTGGTCCCTGTCTACCGCCCGGGTAGCCCCGGGCGGTACCGGTTTATTCCCCGTCGCGGTCCGAGGGCTGCTCGGTGTCGGGACGGATGTCGATGCGCCAGCCGGTGAGCCGCGCGGCGAGGCGGGCGTTCTGGCCCTCCTTGCCGATGGCCAGCGACAGCTGGTAGTCGGGCACGGTCACCCGGGCGGAACGGGTGTCCCAGTCGACGACCTCGACCTGGCTCACCCGGGCGGGTGACAGCGCGTTCGCGACCATCTCCGCCGGGTCGTCCGACCAGTCGACGATGTCGATCTTCTCGCCGTGCAGCTCGGCCATCACGTTGCGCACACGGCTGCCCATCGGGCCGATGCAGGCGCCCTTCGGGTTCAGGCCCGAGCGGGTGGACCGTACGGCGATCTTGGTGCGGTGACCGGCCTCACGGGCGATCGCGGAGATCTCGACGCTGCCGTCGGCGATCTCGGGGACCTCCAGCTGGAAGAGCTTCTTCACCAGGTTGGGGTGGGTGCGCGACAGCGTCACGGACGGACCGCGGACGCCCTTCGCCACGCGCACGACGTACGCCTTCAGGCGCAGACCGTGCGTGTACTCCTCGCCGGGGACCTGCTCCTGCACCGGCAGGATGGCCTCCAGCTTGCCGATGTCGACGAGGACGTTCTTGGGGTCCTTGCCCTGCTGGACGACGCCGGTGATGACGTCGCCCTCACGGCCGGCGAACTCGCCGAAGGTCAGGTCGTCCTCGGCGTCGCGCAGACGCTGCAGGATCACCTGCTTGGCGGTCGTCGCCGCGATCCGGCCGAAGTCCGACGGGGTGTCGTCGAACTCCTTGGGCTCCTGGCCCTCTTCGAGGTCCCTCGGGTCTTCCGTCGCCCACACGACCACGTGACCGTTGGTGCGGTCCAGCACGACGCGGGCGCGGCGGAAGCTCCCCTCGGTCCGGTGGTACGCGATGAGGAGGGCCGACTCGATCGCCTCGACGAGCAGGTCGAAGGAGATCTCCTTCTCCCGGACCAGACCCCGCAGGGCACTCATGTCGATGTCCACGACTACGCCTCCTCTTCCTTCTTGTCCTTGCGGCTGAACTCGATCTCGACACGCGCCTTGGCGATGTCGGTGAAAGCAATACGGCGGGCGGTCGCCTTGCGGCCCTTCACGCCCGGGACTTCGAGGTCCAGTCCCTCGTCGTCGACGTCGAGAACGCGGGCGATCAGTTCCCCGCTCCCGGTCAGCTGGAACTTCACGAGACGGCCGATCGCCCGTACGTAGTGACGGTGCTCGGTCAGCGGGCGGTCGGCGCCCGGCGAGCTCACCTCGAGGACGTACTCGTCCTCGCCCATGACGTCGGTCTCGTCGAGCAGGTCGGAGACCTCGCGACTCAGCTCGGCACACGCGTCCAGCTCCACGCCCTCGTCGGAGTCCACGATGATGCGCAGCATCCGGCGCTTGCCCGCCCGGGACGTCTCGATCTCTTCGAGGTCCAGGCCCTTGGCGGCGACGAGCGGCTCCAGCAATCCGCGCAGCCTGTCGCTCTGGGTGGTGCTCATCCGGGTGACTCCTCGGCCGCGTGTGCTGTTGTGGTTTCCGTCGTGTGTCAGGTCAAAGGGTATCCGGTCGCGGAGGGTGTTGCCGTCAGCCCTGTGGACGGAGCCCCGGGTACCGTGATCACACCCTGCCCCGCCATCACCCCCGAGGACGTCGCCGTGCCCTGGACTCTGCCACCGAGGCCCTCGCGCCGGAGCCTGCTCGCAGGAGCCGCCGGCGCCGCCGGTGCCGCGCTGCTCAGCGGGTGCTCCGCCGCCGGTTCGCCCGACACCGCTTCCGGGATTTCACTCGAACAGCGGATGCGGGAGGCGGCCGTTCGTGACAGCGCGCGGCTGCTGGAACGTTACGACGCCACCGCCGCCGCCCATCCGGACCTGGCGCAGCGGCTCGCCCCGCTGCGCACCGCGGTCGCCGCGCACGCCGCGGCGCTGTCCCCCGCCCCCGCGGGCGCACCGTCCCCGTCCGCTTCCGCGTCCCCGTCCGGCGGTACGGGCGCGGCCGCTCCCGCGGCGAGCGGGGAGCCCGTGGCGCCGGGGCCCGCCGAGGCCCTGACCGCCCTCGCGGACGCCGAGCGCAGCCTGTCGGAGGCCCGGACCATCGACCTGGCCGGCGCCCCGGGGGAGCTGGCCCGGCTGCTGGCCTCGGTGGCCGCCTGCGGCGCCGTACACGCGTACCTGCTGACCTCGACCCCCGGAGCCAAGCCGTGAAGCCCGAACCCACCACCGCCGGCCAGGCCCTGGAGGCGGCGCAGGCCGCACTGGCCGCCGAGCACGCGGCCGCGTACGGCTACGGGGTGATCGGCGCCCGGACCACCGGAGCCCGGTCGACGGAGGCCCGCGAGGCGTACGCCGGCCACCTCGCCCGGCGCGACGCCCTCGCCCGGACCGTGCGGGAGCTCGGGGGCGCGCCCCGGCCGTCGGAGGCGGCGTACGCCCTGCCGTTCGAGGTCCGCACCCCCGCCGAAGCCGAGCGGCTGGCCGCCGAGATCGAGGACCGGGTGGCGGGCGCGTACTCCGACCTGGTGCGGGCCGCACAGGGCCCGCTGCGCCGCATGGCGGCCGACGCGCTGAGCGCGGCGGCCGTGCGCGCGGCACGCTGGCGTGGTGTCGGCGTAGCCTTCCCTGGGCTCACGGAAAAGCGCTGAAGTGGCACGACGGGCCCAGCACAGCTGAAAGGGACCACGCACGCATGGCTTTCGAACCGCCGCAGCGGCTTGTACGGGCGCTCGGCGAGATGCCGGAATCGGCGCAGGACGCGGACTGGCTGCGCCAGTTGCCCCGGATCACCGAGGCCGCGCTGGACCGGCGTGGGGTGCAGGCCCAGCGGGTGCAGGCCCCGGGCGGCCGCAGCAGTCTGGTCGTCCTCGTCCGGTACCCCGACGGGACCCCGGCCGCTCTGAAACTGGCTCCTCCGCACGCCCGGCCCGACCGGGAGCTGGCCGCGCTGGCGCACTGGGGCGGTTTCGGGGCCGTACGGGTCCTCGATTCGCGGCACCACGAGGAGGACGGGGCGCTGCTGCTGGAACGGCTGCACCCGGAGGTCTCGCTGCGGTCGCTGCCGGAGGCGAAGGCGCTGCTGGAGGCCAGCGGCACGCTGCGCAGGCTGTGGGTGGCGCCGCCGGCCCGGCACGTCTGGGAGACGGTGGCGGAGCGGGCCGAGCGGCAGTCGGTGGCGCTGAAGGCGGCCCCTGCGGAGGTCAGGCCGCTGGCCGACGCGGCGCTGGCGATGCGCGACGAGCTGGTCGCGGCCCCGCCGGAGGAGCTGCTGCTGCACGGGAACTTCCGGCAGGGCAAGGTCCTCGCCGGCGAGCGTGCCCCGTGGCTGACGGTGGGCCCGGACCCGCTGGTCGGCGAGCGGGCGTACGACCTGGCGCGGCTGGTCCGGGACCGGCTGGAGGACCAGATGGCCACCTCGGCGGGGGCGGCGGGCGCCCGGCGCCGGGTGAACAAGCTGGCCGACGCCCTGGAGGTGGACCGGGACCGGCTTCGGGGCTGGACGGTGTTCCGGGCGGTGGAGTCGGGCAACCGGGCGCTGGCCGCCGGGCGGCGACGGGACGCGGAGCTGCTGCTGGAGTTCGCGGCCTGGCTGTAGGGCATACCGTTTAAGTAGGTATGTCAGTCCGGCAGGGGGCCGTCATGGTCGAAGAACTGCTGACAGCGGCGGTCGCCGTGGGTGTGGGCGTCGCGGTCTACGTGGGCGCCGCGGCCCGGGTGGTGAAGCAGTACGAGCGCGGCCTGGTCTTCCGCTTCGGCAGGCTGCGCCAGGAGATCCGGCCGCCCGGTTTCGCGATGATCGTGCCCGGGATCGACCGGCTCAGAAAAGTGAACATGCAGATCGTGACGCTGCCGGTGCCCGCGCAGGAGGGCATCACGCGGGACAACGTCACGGTGCGCGTGGACGCGGTCGTGTACTTCAAGGTCGTCGATCCGGCGAACGCGATCGTGGCGGTGGAGGACTACCGCTTCGCCGTCTCGCAGATGGCGCAGACCTCGCTCAGGTCGATCATCGGCAAGTCGGACCTGGACGACCTGCTGTCCAATCGGGAGATGCTCAACCAGGGCCTGGAGCTGATGATCGACAGCCCGGCCGTGGGCTGGGGCGTGCAGATCGACCGGGTCGAGATCAAGGACGTGTCCCTGCCGGAGACGATGAAGCGGTCGATGGCCCGGCAGGCGGAGGCGGACCGGGAGCGGCGGGCCCGTGTGATCAACGCGGACGCGGAGCTCCAGGCCTCGCACAAGCTGGCCGAGGCGGCGGAGGTCATGTCAGAGCAGCCGGCCGCGCTGCAGCTGCGCCTGCTGCAGACGGTGGTCGCGGTGGCGGCGGAGAAGAACTCGACGCTGGTCCTCCCCTTCCCGGTGGAGCTCCTGCGCTTCCTGGAGCGCGCCGCGCCGCCGGCGGGGCCGGTCGCGGAGGGGGAGGGGGCCCCGGCCGCCCCCGGTTCCCCGGCCGCTCCGGCTCCCTCGGCGCCCCCTTTGGATGACGCCGAGGCTCCCCGTGCGGTGACCGGCCCGCCCGGCGGACTGTCCCTGGACGGCTCGCCGCCGCCCGCGCCGGGCCCGTCCCCGGACGGCCCGGCGCCGCCCCCGTCGGGCACCGACGAGCCGTGCGGCTAGCCGGAGCCCGGGCGGCGCCGCCACCCGTTACGTCGTCAGGCGGGCCAGCGCCTCGGTGAGGGGGAGCTCCTCGCGGGTGCCCGAGGCGCGGTGCTGGAGTTCGACCACCGACTCGGCCGAGCGGCGGCCCGCGACCAGGATCCACGGGACGCCGATCAGCTCGGCGTCCGTGAGCTTCACGCCCGGGGACAGGCCGGGGCGGTCGTCCAGCAGGACACGCAGACCCGAGGACGCGAGCGCCGACGCCGCCTGCTCCGCCAGTGCCAGCGGCACGGCCTTGCCCGCCGCCACCACGTGGACGTCCGCCGGGGCCACCGCCGCCGGCCAGTTCAGTCCGCGCGCGTCCGCCGTCTGCTCGGCGAGCGCGGCCACCGCGCGCGAGACCCCGATGCCGTACGAGCCCATCGTGACCCGCACCGGCTTGCCCTCGCGGCCGAGCACGTCCAGCCCGAACGCGTCGGCGTACTTGCGGCCCAGCTGGAAGATGTGCCCGATCTCGATCGCCCGGTCGAGCCGCAGGCCCGCCCCGCAGGACGGGCAGGGGTCGCCCGGCTCCACGACGACCACGTCCAGGTACTGGTCCACCTCGAAGTCCCGGCCGCAGACCACGTTGCGGGCGTGGGTGTCCACCCGGTTGGCGCCGGTGATCCAGGCCGTGCCCGGCGCCACGCGGGGGTCGGCCAGGTAGCGGACCTTCTCCAGGCCCTGCGGCCCCACGTAGCCGCGTACGAGGTCGGGCCGGCCCTCGAAGTCCTCGGCCGTGACGAGCTCGACGACCGCCGGCGCCAGGTGTTCGCCGAGCTTGCCGAGGTCCACCTCGCGGTCTCCGGGCACGCCGACCGCCACGATCTCGCCGTCGACCTTCACGAGGAGGTTCTTCAGGGTCGCCGAGGCGGGCACTCCCAGCTGCGCGGCCAGGGTCTCGATGGTCGGGGTGTCCGGGGTGTCGACCTCCTCCGGCGCCGGGTGCTGCGCGGACACCGGGGCGAGGGCGAACGTCACGGCCTCCGTGTTGGCGGCGTAGTCGCAGGACGGGCAGTCCACGAAGGTGTCCTCGCCGGCCTCCGCCGGGGCCAGGAACTCCTCGGACGCCGAGCCGCCCATCGCCCCCGACACCGCCGACACGATGCGGTGGTCCAGGCCGAGACGCTCGAAGATGCGGACGTAGGCCTCGCGGTGGAGGCGGTACGACTCTTCCAGCCCCTCGTCGGACACGTCGAAGGAGTACGAGTCCTTCATCTGGAACTCGCGCCCGCGCAGCACGCCCGACCGGGGCCGCGCCTCGTCGCGGTACTTGGTCTGGATCTGGTACAGCATGACCGGCAGGTCCTTGTACGAGGTGCACTGGTCCTTCACCACCAGTGTGAAGATCTCCTCGTGGGTCGGGCCGAGCAGGTAGTCCGCGCCCTTGCGGTCCTTGAGCCGGAACAGCAGGTCCCCGTACTCCGACCAGCGTCCGCTGACCTCGTACGGCTCCTTCGGCAGCAGCGCCGGGAGCAGCACCTCCTGGGCCCCGATCGCGTCCATCTCCTCGCGGACGATGCGCGAGACGTTGTCCAGGACCCGCTTGCCGAGCGGCAGCCACGTCCACACCCCGGCCGAGCTGCGCCGGACGTATCCGGCGCGGACGAGCATCCGGTGGCTGAGGGTCTCGGCGTCGGCCGGGTCCTCGCGGAGGGTCTTGGCCATGAGGCGGGACATGCGCTGCACGTGTTGCGTAGACATGCCCGGAGGTTACCGGCGGCCGCGCGGGCGGCGGAAACCGTTTCTCAGGGCCGCAGCAGGGGCAGCGGGGCTCCCATGACGGCGTACGGGAGGCTCGCGCTCGGGAAATGGACCTGGCGGGCGAGGTCCTTGTAGCCGAGGGCCCGGTAGAGCCCGCGGGCGGGGCTGTCGGTGTCGATGGCGGAGAGGATCGAGCGCGGTTCGGCGGCGCTGTCGGTGATGTCGGTGATCAGCGCGCGGCCGACGCCGTGGCCCTGGAATCCGGGGTGGACGTGCAGCTCGGTGATCACGAAGGAGTCGTCGAGCCAGTCGTCGTGGCCGCCGGCCCGGAGGTAGGGCTCGACGATCGTGGACCACCAGTGCGTCCGGTCGTTCGGCATCCCGTAGACGAAGCCGAGGAGCGCGCCGTCCTCGGCGAAGGCCCCGAGGGCGCGGGCGCCCTTGCAGGTCATGTGGCGCTGGACGATGTAGCGCCGGATGCCGACCTCGTCCTCGCTGAGGCCGAAGGCGACGGCCTGCACGCGCAGGGCCTCGTCCACGCGGGCGGCGAGGTCGAGGGGGCCGATGCGGAGTCCGGAAGGCAGCATGCGGCGACCTTACTGCGCGGTAGGGGGGTGCCGGTATGCCGTCGGCAAGGTCTCCTGCGGATTCAGAACAGCACGCTCATGAAGGCGCCGACCTCGCGGAAGCCGACCCGCCGGTACGAGGCCCGCGCGGCGGTGTTGAAGTCGTTCACGTAGAGGCTGACCACGGGCGCGACGTCCCGCAGCGCGTAGGCGACGACGGCGGCCATCCCGGTCTCGGAGTGGCCGCGGCCGCGGAACTCGGGGTCCACCCACACGCCCTGGATCTGGCAGGCTCGGGAGGTGGCGGCGCCGATCTCCGCCTTGAAGACGATCCGGCCGTCCTGGACGCGGGCGAACGAGCGGCCGCTGCCGACGAGTTCGGCGACCCTGGCCTGGTAGAGCAGCCCGCCGTCGCCGGCCATCGGCGAGATGCCGACCTCCTCGGTGAACATGGCCACGCAGGCGGGCATGATCAGGTCCATCTCGTCCTTGCGGATCCGGCGGACCAGCGGATCGGCCTCGACCGTGACGGACGGGCCCTCCATGACCATGAGGGGCTGGTGGGAGCGCACGTCGCGGGCCGGTCCCCAGCTGGGCTCCAGGAGCTGCCACAGCAGCCGGGTGGCCTCGGCGGGGCCGACGATGGAGGAGCAGCGGCGGCCGGTGCGGCGGGCGCGGTCGGCGAAGGCGCGTACGGCGTCGGGTTCGGCGCAGACGGGGACCAGGTTGGCGCCCGCGTAGCAGAGGGAGCGCAGCTCGCCGTCGGTGTACCAGCCCCACATCTCGCCGCCCAGGCGCCAGGGGTCGAGTCCGGCGACCTGGACCCGGGAGGTGACGAAGGCGTTCTCGACCGGCTCGCGTCCGAGGACTTCGAGGGCGGCGTCGAGATCACTGGGCTCAAGGACCCGGGTGGTGGTCTGCGTCAACACTGGGGCCTCACCGTGCAAGTCTGCTGATCTCCGCACTGTACCCGGCGCGACCGGAGGATGCCCGGTCCCCCAGGTCACGAAAAAGCCCCGGCCCCGGCCCGCGAGCTGCGGGAACGGGGCCGGGGGCGGATGTTCGCAGGCGTCAGACGCCGATGGCGACCGTCGGCTCGCCCGACATCACGCCGTCCTTCTCCATCTGCTCGGCGATCTTCATGGCCTCTTCGATGAGGGTCTCCACGATCTTCGACTCGGGGACCGTCTTGATGACCTCGCCCTTCACGAAGATCTGGCCCTTGCCGTTGCCGGAGGCGACGCCGAGGTCGGCCTCGCGGGCCTCGCCGGGGCCGTTGACGACGCAGCCCATGACCGCGACGCGCAGCGGGACCTCCATGCCCTCCAGGCCCGCCGTGACCTCCTCGGCCAGCTTGTAGACGTCCACCTGGGCCCGGCCGCAGGACGGGCAGGAGACGATCTCCAGGCGGCGCGGCTTGAGGTTCAGCGACTCCAGGATCTGGTTGCCGACCTTGACCTCCTCGACCGGCGGCGCGGAGAGGGAGACGCGGATGGTGTCGCCGATGCCCTCGGAGAGCAGCGCGCCGAAGGCGACGGCGGACTTGATGGTGCCCTGGAAGGCGGGGCCGGCCTCGGTGACTCCGAGGTGCAGCGGGTAGTCGCAGGCGGCGGCCAGCTGGCGGTAGGCGTTGACCATGACGACCGGGTCGTTGTGCTTGACCGAGATCTTGATGTCGCCGAAGCCGTGCTCCTCGAAGAGGGAGGCCTCCCACAGCGCGGACTCGACCAGCGCCTCGGGGGTGGCCTTGCCGTACTTCTTCAGCAGCCGGGCGTCGAGGGAGCCCGCGTTGACGCCGATCCGGATCGGGGTGCCCGCGGCCTTGGCGGCGTGCGCGATCTCCTTGACCTTGTCGTCGAACTGCTTGATGTTGCCCGGGTTCACGCGGACGGCGGCGCAGCCGGCGTCGATCGCGGCGAACACGTACTTGGGCTGGAAGTGGATGTCGGCGATGACCGGGATCTGCGACTTCTTCGCGATGACGGCGAGGGCGTCGGCGTCGTCCTGGGTCGGGCAGGCCACGCGGACGATGTTGCATCCGGAAGCGGTCAGCTCGGCGATCTGCTGGAGCGTGGCGCCGACGTCGGAAGTGCGGGTCGTGGTCATCGACTGCACCGAGATGGGTGCGTCGCCGCCGACGGCGACCGACCCGACGTGGATCTTGCGGCTGACCCTGCGGTCGGCAAGCTTCGTCGGCACGGCCGGCATTCCGAGAGAGATGGCAGTCATCTGCTGTACAACCCCAAGGTGTGGATCAAGGTGCCGAGATCGGCGGGCTCCAGGTTTCGAGATTACGCCAAGCAGCACGCGGCCCACGCATCCCGGGGGGCGAGCCACCCGAACGTAGGGAGCCGGGCACGATCCGTGCCCGGCGCCCGTCGTCGTGGGGTGGTCCCGGCGGCGCTAGGTGATCTTGATGGGGTTCACCACGTCCGCCACCATCACGAGCAGCGTGAAGCAGATGAAGATCCCGGCCACCACGTAGGCGACGGGCATCAGCTTCGCGACGTCGAAGGGGCCGGGGTCGGCACGGCGGAAGATCTTCGCCACGGTGCGGCGGACGGACTCCCACAGGGCGCCCGCGATGTGGCCGCCGTCGAGCGGGAGCAGCGGGAGCATGTTGAACAGGAACAGCGAGAGGTTGAAGCCGGCCAGCAGGTTGAGGAAGAAGACCAGCTGGTACTGGGCGGGGATGTCCAGGTTGAAGATCTGGCTGCTGACCCGCGCCGCGCCGACGACGCCCATGGGGCTGTCCTGCTTGCGCTCGGCGCCGTTGAAGGCGGCGTTCCACAGGTCCGGGACCTTGCCGGGCAGGTCGACGAGGGACTGGACGCCGGCCTCCATCATCTCGCCCATGCGGTCGACGGACTGGCCGAAGCTCAGTGGCACGTAGCCCGTGGCGGGGGCGAAGCCGAGGAAGCCTGCGGTGACGTACTGGTCCTTGACGTACCGGCCGTCGCCGTCGGTCTTGGCGACCTTGTTCTCGATCAGGTTGGCGTGCAGGTCAAGGCGCTTGCCGGCCCGCTCGACGGTGATCGTGGCGGGGCCGACGGTGGCGCGGATGTCCTTCTGGAGGGCGGACCAGTCCTTCACCGGGCGCCCGTTGAAGGCGACGATCTTGTCCTTCTGCTCCAGGCCGGCGGCCTTGGCCGGGGCGGCCGGGTCGCCGGGGGCGCACTTGTCGCGCTTCTCGCTCTGCTGGATGACGCAGTCGGAGACCGAGCTGACCACGGTGGTCTGGGTGTTCAGCCCGAAGGTCATCAAGGTGGTCAGGAAGATCGCCACGGCCAGGACCAGGTTCATGAACGGTCCGGCGAACATCACGATGACGCGCTTCCACGGCCTGCGCGTGTAGAAGAGCCGGCTCTCGTCGCCGGGCTGGAGCTCCTCGTAAGCGGCTGAGCGCGCGTCCTCGATCATCGACCGGAACGGGGAGGTGGAGCGGGCGGTGACCTTGCCGTCCTCGCCGGGCGGGAACATCCCGATCATGCGGATGTAGCCGCCCATCGGGATGGCCTTGATCCCGTACTCGGTCTCGCCCCTCTTCCGCGACCAGATGGTCGGGCCGAAGCCGACCATGTACTGCGGCACCCGGATGCCGAAGAGCTTGGCCGTGGAGAGGTGTCCGAGCTCGTGCCAGGCGATGGAGACCAGCAGGCCGACCGCGAAGAGCACGACCCCGAGCACCGTCATCAGAACTGTCATGCGCCCGCCTCCACGGCGGCCCGAGCCGCCATCTCCCGCGCCCGGGCCCTGGCCCAGGCCTCTGCTTCGAGGACGTCCTGGACCGTCAGGGTAGTTCCCGACTCCGGCGTCCCGTGCTCATCGACCACGGCAGAGACGGTATCCATGATTGCTGTGAACGGCAGCCGACCGGCCAGGAACGCCTCGACGCACTCCTCGTTGGCCGCGTTGAACACGGCCGGGGCCGTGCCACCGAGCGTGCCCACGTGCCGGGCCAGGCCCACCGAGGGGAAGGCCTCGGTGTCCAGCGGGAAGAACTCCCAGGTGGACGCCTTGGTCCAGTCGAAGGCCGGGGCCGCGTCCGGGACCCGCTGGGGCCAGCCGAGGCCGATCGCGATGGGGCCGCGCATGTCGGGCGGGGTGGCCTGGGCGAGCGTGGAGCCGTCCGTGAACTCCACCATCGAGTGCACGTAGGACTGCGGATGGACGACGACCTCGATCTGCTCGAAGGGGATGTCGTAGAGCAGGTGCGCCTCGATGACCTCCAGCCCCTTGTTGACGAGGGTGGCGCTGTTCACCGTGATCACCGGGCCCATGGCCCAGGTGGGGTGCGCGAGCGCGTCCTTGACCGTGACCGCCGCCAGCTCCTCGCGGGTGCGGCCGCGGAAGGGCCCGCCGGAGGCGGTGACCACGAGCTTGCGCACGTCGGCCCGGGTGCCCGCGGCGAGCGCCTGGAACAGCGCCGCGTGCTCGGAGTCCACCGGGATGATCTGGCCCGGCTTCGCCAGGGCCTTGACCAGCGGGCCGCCGACGATCAGCGACTCCTTGTTGGCCAGGGCCAGGGTCCGGCCCGCCCGCAGGGCGGCGAGGGTGGGCGCGAGGCCGATGGAACCCGTGATGCCGTTGAGGACGGTGTGGCACTCGGAGGCGGCGAGCTCGGCCGCCGCGTCGGGCCCGGCCAGGATCTCGGGCAGCGGCTCGGTGGCGCCGTACTGGGCGCTCAGCGCCTCTTTCAGGGCCGGTACGACGTCCTCGCGGGCGACGGCCACCGTCTGGACCCGCAGCAGCCGGGCCTGCTCGGCCAGCAGCCCGACGCGCCCGCCGGCGGCGGACAGCGCGGTCACCCGGAACCGGTCCGGGTTGCGCAGGGCGAGGTCGATGGCCTGGGTGCCGATGGACCCGGTGGAGCCGAGGATGACGATGTCCCGGGGGCCGGCCGCGGGGTCGAAGAGGAGGTGCGGATCGGCGAGGGGGGCTGGGCGGTCGCTCATGCCCCCATTGTTGCCGCAAGTCAGGAGCGGCCCGACACGGAGCCCCCTTCCGTGACCCGCAGGAGAAGGTGCGGGAGCGTTCCGGCGAAGTCCGGGAGGGTGACGGCGACGCGCCACCAGGCGTCCGGATCGGCGCCGATGGACACGGCGAACAGCCGGTCGGCCTCGGCCCGCGCGGCGAGCACCGGCTCGGCCCAGTCGTGGCGGTCGGGGTGGTGCACGTCCCCCAGCCAGTGGTCCTCGTCCAGGGCCCAGCAGGCGGGCGCCTTGTGCCGGATCACGTCCTCGCCGGTCAGCAGCCCGCGGGCCAGGCAGTCCCGCACCCACCGGATGTCCTCCTCGACGGAGTCCACGGGCACCGCGAGGCTCGCCAGTGCCAGCTCGCGGTCCACGCCCCCGATGGGCTCGGCGGCCTTCGGGGTCAGGGAGGCCACGGCCGCGGGGAGTCCGTCGACGGCCTGCGGGCCGGCCGGCTCGGCCAGGGTGCCGCGGACGATCCGGGCCACGAGGACCGGCAGGGTGCCGCGGAAACCGTGGGCGTGCCGCAGCAGCTCCGCCCACAGCCGGGGATCGTCGCGCAGCGGGCGCAGCGCCCGGGCGACGGCCGTGCGCATCCCCGTCCATTCGGGCAGGGACCAGCGCAGGCCGGCGGTCTCGGGGAGGTGCGCGAGCAGCAGGGTCCGGTGGGCGGGCGCCACGTGGGCGACGAGCTCGTCGAAGGTGAGCAGCCCCATGCGGACGGCGCGTACGGCGGGCCGGTGCCACTGGCGCCGTGACGTGTCCTGCGGGCCGGTGTCCAGCAGCGCCTGGCAGGTCTCCCGGGGCAGTCCGCCGGCCAGCAGCAGGGCCTCGACGGCGCCGGGCGGCAGCGGGGCCCGGACGTGCTCGGCGAGCAGCGTCTGCGGGTCGAGGGGGTCGTGCGGCATCCGCAGCAAGGTGAGCGGGATCCGGGGCCGGCGGCCGTGGCGGCGCAGCAGCGCGATCAGCTCGCCGGGGGCGAAGGGCCCGGGTCCGACCTGCCCCAGCAGCTCCGGCGAGGGCCCCGGCCGGGCCGCGTACCGCGCCGGCCCGGGCAGGCCGGGCAGCGGCCGTCCGACGACGTGGGGGTTGCGGGCGACGAATTGTCGGTCCGCCTCGCCGCCGTGGCGCAGCAGCAGGGTGACGGTCGAGGCCGACAGCCACTCGTCGCGGCACAGGTATTTGCGGGTCGGCGCGTCGAGCCGGCCGATCAGGTCGACGACGACGTGGTCCGGTGCGTGGCGCAGGAGGTGCGCCACGCACCAGGCCAGCCGTCGGCTGTTGCGGTCTTCCGCCGTCGGCATCGCTGGATCCGCCTTGCCGTGCTCGTACGCGTACTGGTACTCGTACTCATCCTCGTACGTCTGTCCGACGTTCGGTGATGATCGCAGGTCAGCGGATGGGACGGTGCACGTTTTCCCGAGTGGAGGGGCCGGGGGCGGCGTCCGCGATCCAGGGGCCGTCACCGGAGGGGTCGAGGACGCCTTCCTCCAGCCAGGTGTAGGTGCCGGTCAGGACGCCCTCGACGACCTTGCGGTCGATCTCGTCGGTGTTGGACCAGAGCCGGCCGAAGAGCTCCTCGACGCGGATCCGGGACTGCCGGCAGAAGACGTCGGCGAGCTGGTAGGCCTCGCGGCCGTGTTCCCCTTCGGCGCGCAGGTACTCGGCGCGGACGCAGGCCGCGCTCATCGCGAAGAGCTCGGCGCCGATGTCGACGATCCGGCCGAGGAAGCCCTGCTTGGTCTCCATCCGGCCCTGCCATCGCGACATCGCGTAGAAGGTCGAGCGGGCGAGTTTGCGGGCGCAGCGCTCCACATAGCGCAGGTGGGTGGCGAGGTCGGGGTGGCCGCTCGGGTGGAAGGCCCGGTAGGTGCCGGGGACCTGGCCGGCGCCGGCGGCCAGCTGGGGCAGCCAGCGGGCGTAGAACCCGGCGGCGCGGGCGCCCGCCTTCGCCTTGTCGCCGAGTGCCTTGTCCGGGTCGATGAGGTCGCCCGCGACCGACAGGTGGGCGTCGACGGCCTCCCGGGCGATCAGCAGGTGCATGATCTCGGTGGAGCCCTCGAAGATCCGGTTGATGCGCACGTCGCGCAGCATCTGCTCGGCGGGGACGGCGCGCTCGCCGCGGGCTGCCAGGGACTCGGCCGTCTCGAAGCCGCGGCCGCCGCGGATCTGGACCAGCTCGTCGGCCATCAGGCAGGCCATCTCGGAGCCGTAGAGCTTGGCGAGGGCCGCCTCGATGCGGATGTCGTTGCGGTCCTCGTCGGCCATCTGGGAGGCCAGGTCGACCATCGCTTCGAGGGCGAAGGTGGTGGCGGCGATGAAGGAGATCTTGCCGCCCACGGCCTCGTGCCGCGCGACGGGACGGCCCCACTGCTCGCGTACGCCGGACCACTCGCGGGCGATCTTCAGGCACCACTTCCCGGCACCGACGCACATGGCGGGCAGCGACAGCCGGCCGGTGTTGAGGGTGGTGAGCGCGATCTTGAGGCCGGCTCCCTCGGCGCCGATGCGCTGCGCCGCCGGCACCCTGACCTGGTGGAAGCGGGTGACGCCGTTCTCCAGGCCGCGCAGCCCCATGAAGGCGTTGCGGTGCTCGACGGTGATCCCCGGGGAATCGGCCTCCACGACGAAGGCGGTGATCCCGCCGCGGTGGTTCTCGCTCTTGGGGACGCGGGCCATGACGACGAGGAGGTCGGCCACGACCCCGTTGGTGGTCCACAGCTTCACGCCGTCGAGGAGGTACGCGTCCTCGCCGTCCGGGACCGCCGTGGTGGCCAGGCGCGCCGGGTCGGAGCCCACGTCGGGCTCGGTGAGCAGGAAGGCGCTGATGGCGGTGGTGGCGCAGCGCGGCAGGTAGGTGTCCTTCTGCTCCTGCGTACCGAAGATCTTCAGCGGCTGGGGGACGCCGATGGACTGGTGGGCGGAGAGCAGGGCGCCGATGGCCGGGCTGGCGGAGCCGACGAGGGCGAGCGCCTTGTTGTAGTAGACCTGGGTGAGGCCGAGGCCGCCGTACTTGGGTTCGATCTTCATGCCGAGGGCGCCGAGCTCTTTCAGCCCGCGCACGGTCTCGTCGGGGATCTTCGCCTCGCGCTCGATGCGCGCACCGTCGATCTGCGTCTCGCAGAAGGCCCGCAGCCTGGCCAGGAAGGCCTCGCCGCGCCGGACGTCCTCGTCGGCGGGCAGCGGATGGGGGTGGATCAGGTCCAGCCGCAGCCGGCCGAGGAAGAGCTCCTTGGCGAAGCTGGGTTTGCGCCAGTCCTGCTCCCGGGCCGCTTCCGCGACCTGCCGTGCCTCGCGCTCGGTCACCTTGGGCTGTACGGGTTGTGTTGCGGACATGAGGGGGCTCACCTCGCCGCCGGAGTCGGGTGGTGCACCGGACCACCGGCCGGTGCTACCTGTGAGTCGTACCCCGTTCACGCCCTCGGGAAAAGGGGAACGGCCGGAGCCCCCGCACAGTGGGCTCCGGCCGTCGGCTTTTTGGCCGTACGAGATCAGATGTCGAGGCCGGTCAGGACCAGGACTCGCTCGTACGTGTAGTCATCCATCGCGTAGCGGACACCCTCACGGCCCACACCGGACTGCTTGACGCCGCCGTAGGGCATCTGGTCGGCGCGGTAGGACGGCGCGTCACCGACGACCACACCGCCGACCTCGAGCTCGCGGTGGGCGCGGAACGCGGTCTGGATGTCGCGGGTGAAGACGCCGGTCTGCAGACCGAACTTGGAGTCGTTCACCGCGGCGAAGGCCTCGTCGGTGCCCTCGACCTTCTGCAGCGTCAGCACCGGTCCGAAGACCTCCTCGGTGGCGAGCTTCACGCCGGCCGGGACGTCCGCGAGGACGGTGGGCTCGTACGAGGCACCCTCGCGCTTGCCACCGGTGAGCAGCTTGGCTCCGCCGGACACGGCCTCGTCGACCCAGGACTCGACGCGCTTGGCGGCGTCCTCGGAGACGAGGGGGCCGACGTCGGTGGCGGAGTCGGACGGGTCACCGGTGACCTGCGCCTGGACCTTCGCGACGACCTTGTCGACGAGGGCGTCGTAGACGGAGGCGTCGGCGATCACGCGCTGCACCGAGATGCAGGACTGGCCGGCCTGGTAGTTCGAGAAGGTCGCGATACGGGTCGCGGCCCAGTCGAGGTCGGCCTCGGAGGCCCAGTCGGCGAGGACGACGGCCGCGGCGTTGCCGCCGAGCTCCAGCGTGCAGTGCTTGTGGGGCACGGACTGCTGGATGGCGTAGCCGACGGTGTCGGAGCCGGTGAAGGAGATGACGGGGAGGCGCTCGTCCTTGACCAGGGCGGGCATCTTCTCGTTCGCGACCGGCAGGACCGACCAGGAGCCGGCCGGGAGGTCGGTCTCGGCGAGCAGCTCACCCAGGATCAGCCCGGACAGCGGCGTGGCCGGCGCGGGCTTGAGGATGATCGGCGCGCCGACGGCGATGGCCGGGGCCACCTTGTGGGCGCACAGGTTCAGCGGGAAGTTGAACGGCGCGATGCCGAGGACCGGGCCCTTGACGAAGCGGCGGGTCAGCGCCAGGCGGCCGACGCCACCGGCGTCGGTGTCGAGGCGCTGGGCCTCTCCGCCGTTGAAGCGGCGGGCCTCTTCGGCGGCGAAACGGAACACGGACACCGCACGGCCGACCTCACCGCGGGCCCACTTGACGGGCTTGCCGTTCTCGGCGGAGATCAGCTGGGCGATCTCCTCCGTGCGCTCGGCGAGCCGCTTGGACACGTGGTCCAGGGCGGCGGCGCGCACGTGGGCGGGGGTCGCGGAGAACTCCGCCGTCACGGCGTGCGCAGCGGCCACGGCCTCTTCGACCTGGGCGTCGGTGGGCACGCTGACCGTGCCGACCAGCCGGCCGTCCCACGGGGAGTGGACGTCGAAGCTGTCATCGCCGGTGGCCTGGCGGCCGGCGAGCCAGAAGGCGTGGGTGGAAGTCATGCGAATCCCGGCCCTTCGAATGTGTGCTGGGGCACCGCCCAGCGGTGGCTGGGGGCGGGTCGTTGTCCCCTCCACCGTAGGACCCGGCCGTGGATTCGGCGTTTAGCCGGGGTGTAGTACCTGCGGTCCGGGCCGCGCCGGTTTGTCACTGTCGCACCTGCGGGCCGCCTGCTGGGGCGTGACTCAGGACGGTGCCGGGGAGGCCTTCAGGGCGAGCCACAGCTCCATGCGGACGTCCGGGTCGTCCAGGGAGCGGCCGAGGATCTCCTCGACCCGCTTCATCCGGTAGCGCAGGGTGTGCCGGTGCACGCCGAGGTCGGCGGCGGCCGCGTCCCACTGGCCGTGCCGGGAGAGCCAGGCCTGCAGCGAGGCCACCAGGTCGCCGCGCCCCGTCTCGTCGTGCTCCCGCAGCGCGCGCAGCGTGCCGTCCGCGAAGGCGCGTACGGCGTCGTCGGCCAGCAGGGGCAGGACCGAGCCCGCCGCCATCTCCTCGTGCTCCACCAGCGGCCGTCCCCGCCGCCGGGCCACGGCCATGGCCTGGTCGGCCTGTTTCAGGGCCGCCGCCACGGCGCCCGGCCCGGCCGGCGCGGACAGGCCGACGACGAGTTCGTCCGGCTCCGGACCGGCGGCGTCCCGGCCGCGCCGCGCCTCCAGCGCCTCCGCGTGGTCCAGGCAAGCCTGTACGGCCGAGCCCCCGTCGGCGGCCAGGACGACGAGCCGGCCCGGCTCCGGGACCACGAGCAGCGGCTCGCCGGTGCGGGCGGCCGCCGACTCCACGGTGTCGGCCAGCAGGGCCAGACCCTCGGGCTGCGCGGTGCCCGGCAGCGCCGGCTCGGCCGCGATCAGCCGGAACGGGGCCTCCAGCAGGGCCCCGTACAGGTCCCCGGCCACCGCCCGCGCGTGCTCCGCCTCCCCCGCCAGCAGCATCCTCAGCACCGCCGCCCCCAGCCTGGACTCGGCGTCGTGCAGCGAGCGCGAGCGCTCGGTGGTGAGGGTCAGCAGCGCGACCGCGGAGTGGACCGCGTACCGCTCGGCCGTGCCCAGCGGGGCGCCGGTGCCGACGGCGAGCGCGCCGCGGGCCCGTCGGCCCGTGCCCAGGGACTGCAGCTCGACCCGGTCCTCCGAGCCGCCGACCACGGCGCTCGCCGGCGCGGGCCGCTCCCGCAGCCGCTCCACGTCCGGGGTGAGCCGGGCGGCGCGCCGCGCGGCCCAGTCAGGGGCGGCCGCGACGACCGCGCCCGAGGTGTCGTACAGCGCGGCCCAGCCGTGCACGTGCGCGGCCAGCTTCGACAGCAGCTCGGCGGGCCCGTCGGCGGCGAGCGCGGCGCGCGTCAGCTCCCGCTGCGCCTCGAAACCGGCGGTCACGGCCCGGTACTGGTCGGCCGCGAGGGCGGCGGAAACGGCCTTGCTGATGGCGAGGAACGGGGTCCGCCGCGGGACCTCCAGCAGCGGCATGTCCTCGGTGCGCGCCGCCTCGACCAGCGCCTCGGGGATCGCCTCGTAGTTCACGCCGACGGCGAAGCCGATGCCGACGACACCGGCCGCGGCGAGGCGGCGCACGTAGCGGACCATCTCCTCGGGATCCTCCGCGTCCAGCTTCATCGCGGTGATCAGGAGCAGTTCCCCGCCCTCCATGTAGGGCACCGGGTCGGCGAGCTCGCTGACGTGCGCCCAGCGCACGGGGGTGTCGAGGCGACCCTCCCCCGCCCGGACGCTGAGCTTGAGGGCCGAGTGCTGGACGAGCGAGGCGAGGGTGAGCGGCATCGGTTACCAGGGGCCTTAGCGGGAGGGGGTGGCGGAAGGGGAGCGGCAGAATGGCAGCAGGAGGGGCCGCGTCCGCTTTTCGCCGTGTCGTACGAACGGCTCCCCTCGATTCTGCCACCTCGTACGGGTCTGTTCAGGCGGTTCAGCCGTTCAGGCCGTTCCTGCCAGCCGCACCAGCAGGGGAGCCGCCCGCTCCCCCCGGACCGACGTCAGCGACAGCACCGCGTACCCCGGCGGCACGTCGTGCGCCAGGTCCGAGGCGGACCACCGCTCCCGCTCCACCTGCCGCACGGTGACAGCGTCGGTCGTGACGGCCTTGCCGGTGACGAGCTTGCGGAAGGCGTGGATCGCCCGGGTCAGCGGCTGGTCCGCGAAGACGGTGCGGTGGGTGACGTCGCGCGTCTCCACCCATTCGGTGCCCCAGGTCTCGGCGAACCGCTTGCCGTCCCAGGTGGTGACCCCGGAGAAGGCCATCCGGCAGCCGACCGCACCGAGCAACGGGGTCCGCAGCTCCTCGGGTACGTCGTCCAGCGAGCGCAGCGTGAGCAGGACTCCGGCGTTCGCCGAGCGCAGCCGCTGCACGCCCCGGACGGTCTGCGCGGTCAGGGTGTGCGAGGCGTCGTCGAAGGCGAGGAAGGCGAAGAGGGAGCGGTCGGTGCGGGCGGCCGCGGCGGCGTTGAACTGCGCGAGCAACAGCCGGGCCAGCATCCGCGAGGCGTCGGCGTGCCCTCGCTCGGGCAGGTCGACGCGGACCCGGATCGGGTGTTCGAGGGTGCGCAGCGAGAACGGCCGGCCCTGGCCGGTGGTGTCGAAGAACCCGGCGAAGGCGGGCCGGTCGAGCAGGGCCACGCGGTCGGCGAGGGCCGGTCCGGGGTCCGCGGCGGCCCCGTGCTGCCGTTCCCGGGCGTCGAGCTCGCGCAGCATCGTGTGCTGGCCGGCGTCGGCAAGGTCCCGGCGCAGCTCGCCGAAGGCGTCCGGCCCCTGGTCGAGCAGCTCGCGCAGCTCGGGCACGGCGGGGAAGCGCCCGTACGCCGCCCGGAAGGGCCCCAGCAACTGGGCCAGGGCGGTCGCGGCCCGCCGCACCTCGATCCCCGGTACGTCCGCGACGAAGGCCTCGGCGAGCAGGGTGGCGGCCTCGTCGGGGTCCGTGGCGCCGCCGTAGAGGTCGAGGTCGTAGACGGAGTCGGGGTCGCCGACGCGGACCACGACGTCGTACGCGGTGTCCGGCCCGAGCCGGGCCCCGGCCGCGCCGACGGCGACGACGGCGGCCTGGCCGGCGAGCGCCTGCAGCGCGAGGGACTCGACGACGGGCCGCACCAGCCGGCCGGTCTTGCCGGATCCCGAGGGCCCGACGGCGAGCAGCGAGGTCCCGAGGACCTCGGGGTCGAGCGCGAGCGAGGTACCGCGGCGGGGGTACGGGTTGCGCGGGCCGTCCTCGACGGTGCCGAGCAGCACCTGCCGGGCCAGCAGGTCGTGCCGGGCGGCGCGCACGGGCAGGTCCCGCTCCCCGGACGGGTGTACGCAGGCCCCGGCGCCCTTGTCGCGCACGGCCTCGGCGAACGCCTTCAGCCGGGACGGGTCCGCGCACACGGACTCCCACGCCCGTCGGATCCGTGCGTAGTCCACGTCGTTCATCCGCCCGGCCCCGGCCTCCCCTTCGAGCCGTTCGGCCGCGTCCTCCAGCCCGGCACCCCGCAACTGCGGCCAGCGCGCGGGGTCGTCGGCGCCCCCCGCCTCGGGACGGACCGGGGCGGGGCCCTGCAGGGCGTGCACGGCGCGGACGGCGCGGACGGCGCGGCTGGCGAGCAGCCGGCGGCCCAGCTCGGGCCAGCGGCCGAGGCGCCCGAAGCCGATGGTCAGGGTGGCGGCGACCACGGCGTACCAGACGTACGAGGCCACGACCGACGGGAGCGTCCCCGCCCAGGAGTCGGGCGTGAACATGTAAAGGGGCCAGAGCCAGAACCCGCCGAGGTAGCCGTTCCACAGCAGGGACCACAGCAGCAGCCCGGCCAGCAGGGCGATCAGCGCACCGCTGACCAGTTGGCGGGTGGGGGTGACCTCGGGTTCCTCGGCGGCCCGCGGCACGTGCCCGTACGTCCACACGCCCGGCCCGTCGGAGGCGCGCGGGTGGCGCAGCCAGTCCGCCAGAACCGGCCCGGCCGCCGGCGCGTGGGTGGGCTTCGGCGGGAGGCCCGGCAGGGCCGGCGGGTGCGCGGGGGGGCCGGCGGGTCGCGGTACACGACCCGAACGGGTCTCCTGACCGTCGTACGTGCCCTCGGTGTCCATGAACCCCTGCCCCCTGACCGTGCCGTGCGCTGCGGCGCTCAATCTAGTGCCCGGCCCGGGCGTTGGGGCCGTACCCCGCCATGACCGGCGGGACACGTCCCGCATCCTTCCTATGGCCGTCAAGGACAAGGACACGCGGGCATCACTCCCGAACGGAGCATGCAGTACCCCCATCCCCGGGCCTAGCCTGCGGACAAAGACACAAGTGCGTCCGAAAACACCCCCAGGAGCCCTCTATGACCGCTGTCCCGCAGGAGCGCCGCATCGTCACCGCGATCCCCGGCCCCAAGTCGCAGGAGCTGCAGGCCCGCCGCCTCGAGACGGTGGCCGGCGGCGTGGGCTCCGTGCTCCCCGTCTTCACGGCCCGCGCGGGCGGCGGCATCATCGAGGACGTCGACGGCAACCGCCTGATCGACTTCGGCTCCGGCATCGCCGTGACCTCGGTCGGCGCCTCCGCCGAGGCCGTCGTGCGCCGCGCCTCCGCGCAGCTCGCGAACTTCACACACACCTGCTTCATGGTCACGCCGTACGAGGGCTACGTCGAGGTCTGCGAGGCCCTCGCCGAGCTGACCCCGGGTGACCACGCCAAGAAGTCGGCCCTGTTCAACTCCGGCGCCGAGGCCGTCGAGAACGCCGTCAAGATCGCCCGTGCGTACACCAAGCGCCAGGCCGTCGTCGTCTTCGACCACGGCTACCACGGCCGTACGAACCTCACGATGGCGCTGACCTCGAAGAACATGCCGTACAAGCAGGGCTTCGGCCCGTTCGCCCCCGAGGTCTACCGCGTCCCGGTCGCCTACGGCTACCGCTGGCCCACCGGCGCCGAGAACTGCGGCCCCGAGGCCGCCGCCCAGGCGATCGACCAGATCACCAAGCAGATCGGCGCCGACAACGTCGCCGCGATCATCATCGAGCCGGTCCTCGGCGAGGGCGGCTTCATCGAGCCGGCCAAGGGCTTCCTGCCGGCGCTCGTGAAGTTCGCCAACGACAACGGCATCGTCTTCGTCGCCGACGAGATCCAGTCCGGCTTCTGCCGCACCGGCCAGTGGTTCGCGTGCGAGGACGAGGGCATCGTCCCCGACCTGATCACCACGGCCAAGGGCATCGCGGGCGGTCTGCCGCTCGCCGCCGTGACCGGCCGCGCCGAGATCATGGACTCCGCCCACGCGGGCGGCCTGGGCGGCACCTACGGCGGCAACCCGGTGGCGTGCGCCGGTGCGCTCGGCTCCATCGAGACCATGAAGGAGCTCGACCTCAACGCCGCGGCGAAGAAGATCGAGTCCGTCATGAAGTCCCGCCTGACGGCCATGCAGGAGAAGTACGAGATCATCGGCGACATCCGCGGCCGCGGCGCCATGATCGCGATCGAGCTCGTCAAGGACCCCGCGTCCAAGACCCCGTTCCCGGAGGCGGCCGCGTCGCTCGCCAAGGCCTGCCACGCCGAGGGTCTGATGGTCCTCACCTGTGGCACCTACGGCAACGTGCTCCGCTTCCTGCCGCCGATCGTCATCGGCGAGGACCTGCTGAACGAGGGCCTGGACATCATCGAGGCCGCTTTCGCGGGCATCTGATCGAACGGCTAGAACGTCCGAACGCAGCACCGAGCCGCTACCGGCGGTAATCGTCGGGCGCTGTGAAGAACGTGTGGGGGGCCGATGGCGGGAGCGCGTTCCTGCTGTCGGTCCCCCTTTCGCTGCCGTACGGTTTCTGCAGATGAGTGAGACACCCCGCTCCCGGGAAACCGTGGGCGACACCAGTGCCGGGCTTCCCCAGCGCCGTACTGGGCATGCGTTCGCGCACACTCCTCACCGATCGGACGGCCGACCGCCCCAAACCCCCCGGGGCGTGCGGCGACCCGATCCGGGCGGCCGTCCCGGAACCATCCCCCCTGTTCCGGGACGGCCGGCCACTCTTCCCAAGGCCGCCGTCCAGGCAACGCTCTGCCTGACCGCCTTCGCCCTGATCACCTGGCAGGTCCTGGTTTCGGGGCCGCTGCTGTCCCCGGACGCGCGCCTCAGCCGCGCCCTCGTCCGCAGCGTCCCCGACGCCGTCACCGAACGGCTCTCGGACCTCGGGAACGTCCCGGTCGCCCTGCCCGTGCTCCTCCTCGCCGTGGCGTACGCCGCCCGGCGCGGCAACCGGCTCGGCGCCGCGGCCGCGGCCCTGGCCATGGCCCTGGTCCCGGCCCTGGTCGTGCCGCTGAAGGAGTGGACCGCCCGGCCCGGTCCGCTGGAGCCCTGGGCCGCCGGCTACTACCCCTCGGGCCACACCGCGACCGCGGCCGTCGCCTACCTCGGGGCGGCGCTGCTCGTCGCCCCGTACACCCGCCGGGCATGGCCGAAGGCCGCCGCACTCGTCCTGACGGGTTCGACGGCCGTGGGCCTGGTGCTGCGGGGCTGGCACTGGCCGCTGGACGTGCTGGCCAGCCTCCTCGTGTGCGCCCCGCTGCTGCTGGCGGTGCGGTGGGTCAGCCGGCCGCACCCGCGAAGTACCCGTCGAAGTTCCGGCTGAACTCCCGGCCTCCGAAGCGGTCCCAGTTCACCGACCAGGTCATCAGGCCGCGCAGGCCCGGCCAGGTGCCGTCGGTCCGGTACGCGCCGCAGTCGGCCTTCTTCGTCAGGCAGTCCAGGGCCTTGTTCACCTCGGCCGGCGGAGTGTGGCCGTTGCCCGCGTTCGTCGTGGCCGGCAGGCCGATGGCGACCTGCTCCGGGCGCAGCGGCGGGAAGACGCGGGCGGCGTCGCCGGCGACCGGGAAGCCGGTGAGCAGCATGTCGGTCATGGCGATGTGGAAGTCCGCGCCGCCCATGGAGTGGTACCGGTTGTCGAGGCCCATGATCGAGCCCGAGTTGTAGTCCTGGACGTGGAGCAGGGTGAGGTCGTCGCGCAGGGCGTGGATGACCGGGAGGTACGCGCCCGCCCGCGGGTCCTGGCCGCCCCAGGGGCCCGAGCCGTAGTACTGGTAGCCCAGCTGGACGAAGAAGGTCTCCGGGGCCATCGTCAGTACGAAGCCGGGGCCGTACCTGGACTTCAGGGTCTTCACGGCCGAGATCAGGTTGACGATTCCCGGGGTGGTGGGGGCCCGGAAGTCGGTGGCCCGGGTGGCGAGGGGGAGGGAGTGGTCCTCGAAGTCGATGTCGAGGCCGTCCAGGCCGTACTCGTCGATGATCGCGCTGACGGAGGAGACGAAGGTTCGCGGGCGGCCGTGGTCGCCAGCTGAGGCCCTTGTCAGGGCTTCCGGTCCTCCTCCGCCACCACGCGCGCGGCCGCCTCGTGCATCGCGAGCTCCAGCACCACCGGGTCGGTGAGCGTCCCCTGCCCGTCCGGGAGCACCAGCCAGCGCACGCCGCCCGTGGCCCGGCCGGGATACGGCACCACGATCCAGGTCCCGCGCCCGGCGCCGCGTACGCCCGTACCGACCCAGCGGGACGCCGTGCCCGGAGGCACGAAAAAGCCCAGCCGCGAGTCGCCGAAATCGGCGAGCACCGGGCCGGGCCGGTCGAGGAGCGGGTTCAGCACGTCGAGGGTGGTCTGCCCCAGCTCCCCGGGCAGGATCAGCACGTCCCAGCGCCGGCCGGCGGGCAGCAGGGCGACCCCGAGGGGGTTGCGCTCCCACTGCGACCGGCAGGCTTCGGGATCCGGCGCCGCCGATACCAGCCATTCCACTGCCGTCCTGGTCTCCGGAATCGCCATCGCCCGGCCTCCGTTCGTCTCGTGCTCGGTGAAGGGTTCTCACCGGGAGAGAGCGGGGCCGGGCGGGTCCATGACGCGGGTTCCGTTACTCCGGCGTGGTGAAGCGGGTCACACGCCGACGGGCGTGCGGCGCAGGCGTGCGCCTCGGCGGATCAGCTGTCGAAGCCGAGGCCGAAGCGGTCCAGCGTCCTGAGCCACAGGTTGCGGTGCCCGCCCCGGCTGTCGGCGCGGGCGAGCGACCACTTGGTGAGGGTGATCCCGGTCCACGCGAAGGGCTCGGGCGGGAAGGGCATCGGCTTGGACTTCACCATCTCCAGCCGGGTGCGCTCACTGGAGACGCCGTCGAGCAGGTCCAGCATCACGTCCGCGCCGAAGCGGGTGGCGCCCACCCCGAGCCCGGTGTAGCCGGCCGCGTAGGCCACCTTCCCGGAGTGCGCGGTGCCGAAGAAGGCCGAGAAGCGCGAGCAGGTGTCGATCGCCCCGCCCCACGCGTGGCTGAAGCGGATCCCCTCCAGCTGCGGGAAGCAGGTGAAGAAGTGCTCCGCGAGTTTGAGGTAGGTCTCGGGGCGGTGGTCGTACTCGGAGTCGAGCTTCCCCCGGTACGGGTAGATCGCGTCGTAGCCGCCCCACAGGATCCGGTGGTCCTTGGTGATCCGGAAGTAGTGGAACTGGTTCGCGCTGTCGCCCAGACCCTGCCGGTTCTTCCAGCCGATGGAGGCGAGCTGCGCCTCGTCCAGCGGCTCGGTCATCAGCGCGTAGTCGTAGACCGGCACGGTGAACGGGCGGATGCGGCGGACGAGCGAGGGGAAGATGTTGGTGCCCAGGGCGACCCGGCGCGCGAGGATCGTCCCGTACGGGGTCTGCACGGTCATCCCGGGGCCGGCCGAGGCCATCTTGAGGCCGCGGGTGTTCTCGTAGATCCGCACCCCGAGGTCGAGGCAGGCCTGCTTGAGGCCCCAGGCCAGCTTCGCCGGGTTGAGCATGGCGACGCCGTCACGGTCCCAGAGGCCCGCGAGGAAGGTCGGGGAGTCGACCTCGGCGCGCAGCGCGTCCGACTCCAGCCACTCGGAGCCGCCCGCGAGGCCGAGGCGGCGGGCCTCCTCGTGAAGTTCCCGCAGCTCTTCGACCTGGTGGGGCTCGGTGGCCACGTCGATCTCGCCGGTGCGCTCGAAGTCGCAGTCGATGCCGTAGCGGGCGACCGCCTCCTCGATGGCGTCGAGGTTGCGGGCGCCCAGCTCCTCCAGCTTGGCGAGCTCCCCCGGCCAGCGGGCCATTCCGTTGCCGAGGCCGTGGGTGAGGGAGGCGGCGCAGAAGCCGCCGTTGCGGCCGGAGGCGGCCCAGCCCGCCTCCTTGCTCTCGATCAGGACGACGTCCCGTCCGGGGTCGCGCTCCTTGGCGATCAGCGCGGTCCACAGACCGCTGTAACCGCCGCCGATGACCAGCAGGTCGCACCGCTCGTCGCTGGTCAGCGCCGGCTGCGCGGCGGGCTTGCCGGGGTCGTCCAGCCAGTACGAGACCGGCTTCGCTTCGGAAAGGGATTTCGCAACACTACGCATGGCGACTGGGGCCATGGCTTCCAACTCCCTACGGAACTGATGACGTGCTTTCGAACTACTTCGGTTGTGCCTTCTTGCGGCGGTTGCCGACCATCTGGCCGGCGAGCACCACCAGCACCGCTACGACGAACATCGCCGTGCCGATGACGTTGATCTGCACAGGCGTACCGCGCTGGGCCGATCCCCACACGAACATGGGGAAGGTGACGGTGTTGCCCGAGTTGAAGTTGGTGATGATGAAGTCGTCGAACGAGAGCGCGAAGGAGAGCAGCGCGCCCGCCGCGATACCGGGTGCCGCGATCGGCAGGGTGACCCGTACGAAGGTCTGCACCGGGCCCGCGTAGAGGTCGCGGGCGGCCTCCTCCAGCCGCGGGTCCATGGACAGGACACGCGCCTTGACGGCGGCGACGACGAAGCTGAGGCAGAACATGATGTGGGCGATCAGGATCGTCCAGAAGCCCAGCTGGATGCCCATGTTGAGGAAGAGGGCGAGCAGTGAGGCCGCCATCACGATCTCGGGCATGGCCATGGGCAGGAAGATCAGCGAGTTGACCGCGCCCCGCGCCCTGAAGCGGTAGCGCACCATCGCGAAGGCGATGGCGGTGCCCAGCGCGGTCGCGGCGACGGTGGCCCACAGGGCGATCTGGAGGGAGAGCGAGAGGGAGCCGCACAGGTCGGCGACCCCGCAGGGGTCCTTCCACGCGTCGAGCGAGAACTCCTGCCAGGCGTAGTTGAACCGCCCGGTGGGGTTGTTGAAGGAGAAGACGGTCACGACCACGTTCGGCAGGATCATGTACGCGAGCGTGACGAGGCCCGCGATGACGACCAGATTGCGCCGGAGCCAGGCGATGGGGGTGCGCATCAGACCAGGTCCTCCGTCCCCGCTCGGCGGATGTAGATGGTGACCACGATCAGCACGATGGCCATGAGGATGAACGACAGCGCGGCGGCCGTCGGGTAGTCGAGGATCCGCAGGTACTGCGACTGGATGACGTTGCCGATCATCCGGGTGTCCGTGGAGCCGAGCAGCTCGGCGTTCACGTAGTCGCCGCTCGCCGGGATGAAGGTGAGCAGGGTCCCGGAGACCACGCCCGGCATGGACAGCGGGAAGGTCACCTTGCGGAAGACCGTGGCGGGGCGGGCGTACAGGTCCCCGGCCGCCTCGTGGAGGCGGGTGTCGATGCGCTCCAGCGAGGAGTACAGCGGCAGGATCATGAAGGGGAGGAAGTTGTACGTGAGACCGCAGACGACCGCGAGCGGCGTGGCCAGCACCCGGTCCCCCTGGGTGATGCCGAGCCAGCTCGTGACGTCCAGGAAGCCGATCTTGTTGAGGACGGCGACGACCGGGCCGCTGTCGGCCAGGATCGTCTTCCAGGCGAGCGTGCGGATCAGGAAGCTGGTGAAGAACGGCGCGATGACGAGCACGAGCAGCAGGTTGCGCCAGCGGCCCGCCCTGAAGGCGATCAGGTAGGCCAGCGGGTACCCGAGCAGCAGGCACAGCACGGTGGCGGTGCCGGCGTACAGCAGGGAGCGCAGGAACTGCGGCAGGTACTCGGTGAAGGCGTCCCAGTAGGTCTGGAAGTGCCAGGTGACCTCGAAGCCCTCTTCGAGGGAGCCGGTCTGCACCGAGGTGGAGGCCTGGTAGACCATCGGCAGCACGAAGAAGACCAGCAGCCACAGGATGCCGGGGAGCAGCAGCCAGTACGGGACCAGCCGCTTGCGCACGGACGGCTTGTGGACCGGGGGTCCGGCGGGGGCGGGCGCCTGGGGCGGCGCGGCTGTGGCGGTCACGCGCTCTCCTCGACCGTCTCGATGCCCGCGTCGATGTCCTGAGCGGCATCCAGGCCGAAGGTGTGCTCCGGGTTCCAGTGCAGGATCACCTCGGCGCCCGGCACCAGGCGGGCGTCCCGCTCGATGTTCTGGACGTACACCTCCAGCTCGGAACAAACGGGGCTGTCGATGACGAACTGGGTGGATACGCCGATGAAGGAGGAGGCGGCGATCCGGCCGGGCACCTTGTTGCGGCCCGCCGCGACGGTGTGCTCCTCGTCGGCGTGGACCAGCGATATCTTCTCCGGGCGCACACCGACCAGCAGCTTTCCGCCCGCCTTCGGGGTGGTCGAGCACCGGGCCCCGGGCAGCCGCAGCTTCGTCCCGGCCGAGCTGACCACGACATCGGCGCCGCCTGCCTCCAGGACCTCGGCCTCGATGAGGTTCGAGGTGCCGAGGAAGTTGGCGACGAAGGTGGTGGCCGGGTTCTCGTACAGCTCGGCGGGCGCGCCCAGCTGCTCGACGCGGCCGCCGTTCATCACGGCGACCGTGTCGGCCATGGTCATGGCCTCTTCCTGGTCGTGCGTGACGTGCACGAAGGTGATGCCCACCTCGGTCTGGATGCGCTTGAGCTCCAGCTGCATCTGGCGGCGCAGCTTGAGGTCGAGGGCGCCGAGCGGCTCGTCGAGGAGGAGCACCTGGGGGTGGTTGATCAGGGCGCGGGCGACCGCGACCCGCTGCTGCTGCCCGCCGGAGAGCTGGTGCGGCTTGCGCTGGGCGAACTGGCCGAGCTGGACCAGCTCCAGCATGTCGTCGACCTGCTTCTTGACCGACTTTATGCCGCGGCGACGCAGGCCGAAGGCGACGTTCTCGTAGATGTTCAGGTGCGGGAAGAGGGCGTAGCTCTGGAAGACCGTGTTGACCGGCCGCTTGTACGGCGGCAGGTGGGTGACCGCCCGGTCGCCGAGGTGGACCGTGCCGGTGGAGGGCTCCTCCAGGCCGGCGATCATGCGCAGGGTGGTGGTCTTCCCGCAGCCGGACGCGCCGAGCAGGGCGAAGAAGGAGCCCTGGGGGATGGTGAGATCCAGCGGGTGCACGGCGGTGAAGGTGCCGTAGTGCTTGCTGATCCCGGCGAGGCGGACGTCGCCGCCCGCGGTCTTGTCAGTCATGGATGGGTCCCGGGGTTGGGTGGGGCGAAGAGGTCAAGGGAGGTGTTCGCGGCGAGGCGGGTACGGCTACGCGCCGATCAGCTTGGCGAACTTCTCTTCGTACGCCGTCTCTTCCTCGCTGCTGAGCGAGCGGAAGGAGTGCGCCTTTGCGGCCATCGCCTTGTCCGGCACGATCAGCGGGTTGTCCGCGAGAGCGGGATCGATCTTGGCCAGCTCGTCCTTGACGCCCTCGACCGGGCAGACGTAGCTGATGAAGGCGGCCAGCTGGGCGGCGATCGCAGGTTCGTAGTAGAAGTCGATGAGCTTCTCGGCGTTGACCTTGTGCCGGGCGTGGGCGGGGACCAGCAGGTTGTCGCTGGAGGTGATGTAGCCGGGTGCCGGGATCGCGTACTGGATGTCCGGGTTGCCGGCCTGGAGCTGGATGACGTCGCCCGCCCAGGCGAGGCAGGCGGCCAGGTCACCCTTGTCGAGGTCGGCCGTGTAGTCGTTGCCGGTGAAGCGGCGTATCTGCTTGGTGTCCACGCCCTTCTGGAGCCGGCCGATCGCCCCGTCGAAGTCCGCGGTGGTGAAGTTCGCCGGGTCCTTGCCCTGGTCGAGCAGGGTCATCCCGACGCTGTCGCGCATCTCGGTGAGGAAGCCGACCCGGCCCTTGAGGGTGGGGTCGTCGAGCAGCTGGGTGACGGAGTCGACCTTCTTCCCGCCGGTGGCCTTGGTGTTGTAGGCGATGACGGTGTCGATGCCGGTCCACGGGTAGCTGTACGAACGGCCCGGGTCCCAGTCGGGGGTGCGGAACTGCGGGATCAGGTTCGCGTAGGCGTGCGGGAGGTGTGAGGGGTCCAGCTTCTGCGCCCAGCCGAGGCGGATGATGCGGGCGGCGAGCCAGTCGGTGACGACGATCAGGTCGCGGCCGGTGTCCTGGCCTGCGGCGAGCTGCGGGCGGATCTTTCCGAAGAACTCGACGTTGTCGTTGATGTCCTCGGTGTACTTGACCTTGATCCCGGTCCGCTTGGTGAACTCCTCCAGGGTGGGACGGCTCTTCTCGTCCTCGCTGGTGTCCATGTACTCGGTCCAGTTGGAGAAGTTGATCTCCTTCTCCTGGGCCGAGTGGTCGTCGGAGGCCACCGCCGCGTCACCCGCGCGCTTGGCGGGCGGGATGCCGCACGCGGCGAGGGTGGACAGGCCTGCGAGGGTGAGCGCTCCGACTCCGGAGGCGCGCAGCAGCGAGCGGCGGGTGAGGGCGCCGCGCCCGCTGGTGAGGCTGCGCCGCATCGCGGCGAGTTGCGCCGCCGAGAGGCGGTCGGGCTCGAACTGCTCCATGCGCGTTGCCCTTTCGGGATGTTGGGCCGCTGGTCAGGCGGTGGTTTCCTATCGGTCCCCGAAGATCGTGCGGTGCCAGTCCTTCGCGGCAACCGCGGTGTTGTCGTACATCACGTGCTTGACCTGCGTGTACTCCTCGAAGGAGTAGGCACTCATGTCCTTTCCGAAGCCACTCGCCTTGTAGCCGCCGTGGGGCATCTCGCTGATGATCGGAATGTGGTCGTTGACCCAGACGCAGCCCGCCTTGATCTCGCGGGTGGCCCGGTTGGCCCGGTAGAGGTCCCGGCTCCAGGCGGAGGCGGCGAGGCCGTACGGGGTGTCGTTGGCCAGCGCGATGCCCTCGTCGTCGGTGTCGAAGGGCAGGACGACCAGGACCGGGCCGAAGATCTCGGACTGGACGACCTCGCTGTCCTGGGCGGCGCCGGTGATGAGGGTGGGCCGGTAGTACGCGCCTTCGGCGAGCTCACCTCCCGGGGTCTCGCCGCCGGTGACGACGGTGGCGTACGCGCGGGCGCGCTCGACGAAGCCGGCGACCCGGTCGCGCTGGGCGTGGGAGACCAGCGGGCCGAGGTCGGTGGTGGCCGCGAAGGGGTCGCCGAGGCGGACGGTCTCCATCAGCTCCGCGACGCGGGCGACGAAGGCGTCGTGCAGGGGGCGCTGGACGTACGCGCGGGTGGCGGCGGTGCAGTCCTGGCCGGTGTTGATGAGGGAGGCGGCGACGGCGCCGTGCGCGGCGGCCTCCAGGTCTGCGTCGTCGAAGACGAGGAAGGGGGCCTTGCCGCCGAGCTCCAGGTGGAGCCGCTTGACGGTGGCGGTGGCGATCTCGGCGACCCGCTTGCCGACGGCCGTCGAACCGGTGAAGGAGGTAAGACCCACGTCGGGGTGGCCGACCAGGTGCTCCCCGGCCTCACGGCCGGCGCCCGTGACGATGTTGATCACGCCGTCCGGCAGACCCGCGTCCTTGGCCGCCTGCGCGAACATCAGCGAGGTAAGCGGGGTGAGCTCGGCGGGCTTGAGGACGATGGTGTTGCCCGCCGCGATCGCCGGGAGGATCTTCCAGGCGGCCATCTGGAGCGGATAGTTCCAGGGCGCGATGGAGCCGACGACGCCGATGGCCTCGCGGCGTACGTACGAGGTGTGGTCCCCGGAGTACTCGCCGGCCGCCTGCCCCTGGAGGTGGCGGGCGGCGCCCGCGAAGAAGGCCGTGTTGTCGATGGTCCCCGGGACGTCGAACTCCGTGGACAGCTTGATCGGCTTCCCGCACTGGAGGGACTCCGCGTACGCGAAGTCCTCAGCCTGCTCGGCCAGTACGGCGGCCAGCCGGTGCAGGGCGTCCGAACGCTCCCCGGGAGTGGCGCCGGACCATGCCGGGAACGCCCTCTTGGCGGCGGCGACGGCCTCGTCGACGTCCGCGGTGCTCGCGAGTTCGTAGGTGAGGACCTCGTCGCCGGTGGCGGGATCGACCACCGTGTGTGACTGACCGGAGGTGCCGGACCTGAGTCGCCCGTCGATGTACTGCGCGCCGTCCGCGAAGCGGTCCTTGACCTGGAAGCGGTTGCCCATCACGCTCTCACGCTCTCCGTAGCTACAGTTCGAGCTACAGCTCGAATTGAGTGCCGATCCTGACAGAGGACATCCCCTCGGCCAAGTGATTCCGTTGTTGCCTTTTGATTACGCGACGGAATCGGTCGACCATGTGTCGAGGCACACCCGAAATCCCGTACGAAGTGTCAGTGGCGACTGTCAGACTCGCGTGCATGGAGATGATCGACGAACTGATCAAGCAGGTCAGCCAGGGTGAACGGGTCAAGTTCCTGCCGTTCTGGGGGCACCGCCCGAGGCCCGACGGGACGCTCGGACCGAGCTGCCTCAGCCAGTGGTGGCCGTCCGCCTTCACTGTGGGTGATGTCCGATATGCCACGGCTGAGCACTGGATGATGGCCGGGAAGGCCCGCTTGTTCCAGGACGCGGAGGCCGAGCGCGCCGCGCTCTCGGCGGCCACTGCGGCGGAGGCGAAGAAGGCCGGGCGGCTCGTGCGCGGCTTCGACGACGCGATCTGGGAGCGGGAGCGGTTCGCGCTCGTGGTGGAGGGCAGCGTGCACAAGTTCGCCTCCGATCCGGCGCTGCGCTCGTACCTGCTGTCCACCGGTAACCGGGTGCTGGTGGAGGCCAGCCCGATGGACCGGATCTGGGGCATCGGGCTGTCGGCCGACGACGAGCGCGCCCTGGACCCGGCCCGCTGGCGTGGCCTGAACCTGCTGGGCTTCGCCCTGATGGAGGCCCGGGACCGGCTGCGCACGAGCGGCGCGTGACGGAGCGGCGCCGGGTGGCAGCCGTGATCATCCGGGACGGCTGCGTTCTCATGGTGCGCGAGCGCGGGCGGGGGCCCACGGGGCGGCACGACGGGCCCGAGTACTGGACCCTGCCGGGTGGCGGGCTCGAAGCCGGCGAGCAGCCCGAGGATGCGGTCCGGCGGGAAGTGGCCGAAGAGGTGGGACTGCGCGCCCTGGGCGTGCGGTACGCGTACGACTCGCCGTACCCGTCGGGGTGGACCTCCTGCTTCCGCGTGGAGGTCGAGCCCGGCGAGCCGGTCCTCGGTGTCGACCCGGACCTGGTGTGCGACTGCCCGCGGATGGTCGGGCTCATCTGGGTCCCGCTGTCGCGCGGGAGCGCCGACGGCGAGGTCATGGTGCCGACGCTGCTGATGGCGGCCACGGTCCGACCAGGAGGTAATTGCGTGGCGGCGCCCGGACCCGCCGCCTAACGTGATCCTCGTCCAGGTGCGCAGGGGAGACCTACTTCCACTGTTAATGGGGAGGTCGCGGGTTCAAGTCCCGTCACCGGCTTCAAGTCGGTGTAGCTCAGTTGGCAGAGCACCACGTGGTTTCGCCGACCTTGTTCTCTGGACACCTACGTCACGCACCTCCCGGTGCGCAGGCTGCGGCTCCTTCTTTTGCAAAGACACCAGGCCGCCGCCACCTTGATCTCGGGAGGCCGTACGTGGGGGGATGCCCGGTGCGCAGGCAACGGTTACTTCCGGATCAACGGGTCGCGGGTTCGAATCCCGCCCGGCCACGGCCGGTAGCTCAGCTTGGCAGAGCAGTCGACACAGTCCGTCGCCGACTTCGATCTCGGGCATCCCTCACGTCACGCCTCCCCCGCGTCCTTTGAATTCGGGGGATTCACCATGGCTCGTTTCAACCTGCGCTCGTCCACGTCCACGTCCGCGTCCGCGCCCGCCTCTCGGCCGGCTTCGCCCGTGCGCTCGACCCGCCGCGCTCGCACCCGAGAGGGCGGACCGGGTCACGAACGCGATGCGCGCTCCGAGCTGTTCCTGCTCGCCGTCGCCAACTTCGTGACGCAGCAGACCTTCTACGAGAGCGGCGAAGACCGCGACGACCGCTTCGGCGCCCTCGTGCGGCGGCTCGCGGTCGAGGACCCCGCGTGGACCGCCGGCCTGCTGGGCTGGCTCCGCGGGGACGCGAACATGCGGACCGCCTCACTCGTCGGCGCTGCCGAGTACGTCTGGGCCCGGCTCGACGCGGGCGCCACCGAGGGGCCTTCGAACCGGCAGGTCGTGGACTCCGTGCTGCGGCGCGCGGACGAGCCCGGTGAGCTGCTGGCCTACTGGACGGCGACGTACGGGCGCAACGTGCCCAAGCCCGTCAAGCGCGGCATCGCCGACGCCGTACGCAGGCTCTACTCCGGCACCTCGCTGCTGAAGTACGACACCGACTCCAAGGGCTTCCGCTTCGGCGACGTCCTCAACCTCGTGCACGCCTCCCCCGACCCGGCCAAGGCCTGGCAGGGCGAGCTGTTCCGCTACGCCCTCGACCGCAGGCACAACCCGGAGAGCGCGGAGGTCCCGGCGGGCAACCGCACCCTGGCGGCCCACCGGGCTCTGATGGCGCTGCCGGTCTCCGAGCGGCGCGCCGTGGTGCTCGCCCCGGACGGCGCCGAGCGGCTCGCGGAGGCGGGCATGACCTGGGAGGCGCTGGCCGGCTGGCTGCAGGGACCCATGGACGCGGCCGCCTGGGAGGCGGTCATCCCGTCGATGGGTGCGATGGCCCTGCTGCGCAACCTGCGCAACTTCGACCAGGCCGGGGTCTCGGACGAGGTGGCCGAGCGGGTGGCGGCGAGGATCTGCGACCCGCAGGCCGTCGCCCGGGCGCGGCAGTTCCCCTTCCGCTACCTGGCGGCCTACCAGCACGCGCCCTCGCTGCGCTGGGCGTACCCGCTGGAGCAGGCGCTCGGCCACTCGCTGGGCAACGTACCGGCGCTGCCCGGGCGGACCCTGGTCCTCGTCGACCGGTCCGGGTCGATGTGGTCCCCGCTGTCGGACCGCTCCAAGCTCAACCGGGCGGACGCGGCGGCCGTGTTCGGGGCGGCGCTGGCGCTGCGGGCCGAGGACGCGGACCTGGTGCAGTTCGGCTCGACCAGCCAGGTGGTCCCGTACAGCCGGGGCGAATCCGTACTGAAGGTGCTGGAGCGGTTCGGGAACCTCGGCGGCACCTACACGGCGCAGGCCGTGCGGGAGCACTACCGCGGCCACGACCGGGTGCTGATCGTCACCGACGAGCAGGCCGCCGCCTACCGCCACGGCGGTGACCCGACGGCAGAGGTGCCGCCGACGGTGCCGGTGTACACCTGGAACCTGGCGGGCTACCGCGTGGGGCACGCGCCGTCCGGCTCCGCGAACCGGCACACCTTCGGCGGGCTCACCGACGCGGCCTTCCGCATGGTGGCCCTGATCGAGGGCGGCCGGGACGCCGACTGGCCGTGGGCGGCGGCGGCCTCAGCCTGAGGCCTGGCTCAGGCTCATATCTTCTCGCGGACCCGCGAGTTGGAGTACGGGCTGTCGTAGTCGGAGTCGCCGTCCCAGTCGCCCAAGACCGGGGCGAACATGGCGAGGAGCATCAGGGCGCCCAACACGATGCCTATCGCGCCGAGGATGATGCCGGCCAGCGCCATCCCGCCGTTGTCGGCCTCGCCGCGGGTCGCCTTGCCCTTGCCCAGGGCGCCGAAGACGACGGCTCCGATCCCGAGCGCGATCGCGAGGAAGCTGGTGATGCAGCCGACGACCGAGATGATGCCGAGGACGAGCGCGGTGACGCCGAAACCGTTGTTCTTCGGCGCCGCGTACAACGGGTATCCGGCATTGCCCGGGTATCCGGGGTAGCCGGGGTATCCCGCGTCGCCGGGGTACCCGTAGCCCGGCACGGCGGTCGGCGCCAGGGGCGGGGTCGGCGTAGCCATGGGGGTGGGCGTGGGCATCGGATACCCGTACCCGCTCGCGTCCGGCTGGGCCGGATAGCCGTAGGCGGGCGGCTGCATGGGTGTGGGCGTCGGAGCGGGCTGCGGCGGCTGCGCCCCCGGCATCCCGGCGACCGTCTGCTGGTCGTGCACGGACGGCGGTCGCGGCGTGCCCTGCTGCTTGCCGAGGTCCACCACCGGCCGCTCCGGCGGCGCCCACGGGTCCCTCGCCTCTGGGCTCTGGTCGGTCATGCGGCGCCCCCCTCTCGTACAGCCATGCTAAGTGCTGCCACCGACAGTCACGGTCCCTGCCTACGATGAAGGCCGACCTGCCCGCACCCGCGTCCTTCCGGAGGCACCCTCATGACCGACCTGCATCCCTTCATCGCGGGACTGCCCAAGGCGGAACTCCACGTCCACCACGTCGGCTCGGCGTCACCGCGCATCGTGGCCGAGCTCGCCTCCCGCCACCCCGACTCGAAGGTCCCGACCGACCCCGAGGCCCTCGCCGAGTACTTCACCTTCACCGACTTCGCGCACTTCATCGAGGTCTACCTCTCCGTCGTGGACCTGGTCCGCACCCCCGAGGACGTCCGGCTGCTGACCTTCGAGGTCGCGCGTGACATGGCCCGGCAGAACATCCGTTACGCCGAACTGACCATCACCCCCTACTCCTCCACGCGCCGCGGCATCGACGAGAAGGCCTTCATGGAGGCCATCGAGGACGCCCGCAAGGCCGCCGAGGCCGAGCTCGGCGTCGTCCTGCGCTGGTGCTTCGACATCCCCGGCGAGGCCGGCCTGGAGGCCGCCGCCGAGACCGCCCGCCTCGCCGTGGACCTGCACCCCGAGGGCCTGGTCTCCTTCGGCCTGGGCGGCCCCGAGATCGGCGTCCCGCGGCCCCAGTTCAAGCCGTACTTCGACCGGGCCCGCGCCGCCGGCCTGCACAGCGTGCCGCACGCCGGCGAGACCACCGGCCCCGAGACGATCTGGGACGCCATCCGCGAGCTGGGCGCCGTGCGCATCGGACACGGCACCAGCTCCACCCAGGACCCGGAACTGCTCGCCTACGTCGCCGAGCACCGCATCGCGCTGGAGGTCTGCCCGACCTCCAACATCGCCACCCGCGCCGTCACCGACCTGGACCGGCACCCCGTCAAGGAGATGGTCGCCGCGGGCGTGCTCGTGACCATCAACAGCGACGACCCGCCGATGTTCGGCTCCGACCTGAACAACGAGTACGCGGTGGCCGCGCGCCTCCTCGACCTCGACGAGCGCGGTCTCGCCCAGCTCGCCAAGAACGCCGTCGAGGCCTCCTTCCTCGACGCGGCCGGCAAGGCGAAGCTCAACGCGGAGATCGACGCGTACACGGCCGAATGGCTCGCGCGCTGACGGCCGCTTGATCCTCCGGCCCGCGAGAATGGGGCCATGCGCACCCTGACTGCCGTCGGCCACCGCGGCGATCCCTACCGTGTCCGTGAGAACACCCTGCCCTCGATCCGCTCCGCCTTCGCGCGCGGGGCGGACGCGGTCGAGATCGACGTACGGCTGACCCGCGACGGGGTGCCGGTCCTGCTCCACGACGAGACGCTCCAGCGGCTGTGGGGCCATGACGTGCGCCTTGACGCCGTCACGCTCCCCCAGCTGGGGGAGCTGACGCAGGGTGGGGTCCCGACGCTGCGCGACGCGCTGACGGCGGCCGGGGCGGGCCGGCTGATGATCGACCTGCCGGGCGCCTCGTACGAGGCGGTACGGACCGTGGTGGGCCAGGTCCGCGAGTGCGGGGCGCGCGAGCGCACCTACTACTGCGCGGGGCCCGACACCATGCTGGCGGTCCGCGCCGCCGATCCGGGCGCGGAGATCGCGCTGACCTGGACCACGCTGTCGCCGCCGCGACGGGTGCTGATCGATGCGGTCGCCCCGCGCTGGCTCAACTACCGCTTCGGGCTGGTCGGCCGGGAGCTGACGGACGCGCTCCACCGGGACGGCCTGCTGGTGTCGGCCTGGACCGCGGACACCAAGTGGACGATGCGGCGGCTCGTCAGGTCCGGGGTCGACTCGATCACCACCAACCGGGTGGACGCGCTGGAGTCCGTACGGGCCGAGTCCGGCCGGTGATACGGGCCCTCGGCGAGCGGATCCGGCACGCGGACCCGCGCTGGCAGGACCTGGGCCTGATGCTGCTGGTGCAGGTGGCCACGACGATTCCGTTCGTCGTTCCCCGGGCTCCGGACGAGTCGCCGGCCGACTGGCCGGCGTACCTGCTGACCACGCTGGTCAATGTGCCGCTGGTGTGGCGCCGACGGGCACCGGTGTGGGTGATGTTCGGCATGATGGCGGCCGGCTCGCTGTACCGGCTGTCGCTGGACGGTCCCGGGCAGCCGCTGCCGTACGCGGCGCTGATCGCCGTCTACACGATCGCGCTGCTGAGTCCGGCGCGGGTGCGGCTCGTGATGGGGGTGGTCGTGACGGTGGCCATCGTGGGCTCCGTGGCGCTCAACACGACGACCGCCAAGGAACTGCTGTTCGCGCTGTTCGTGTTCGGGGCGGCCGCCACGCTGGGCCGGCTGCAGGCCACCCGGCAGGCGTACACGGCGGCCGTCGAGGACCGGGCGGCGCAGCTGGAGCGGGCGAACCGGATCGAGGCTGAGCAGGCCGCGGCCCGGGAACGGGCCCGGATCGCACGGGAGATGCACGACATCCTCTCCCACGCGGTCAGCATCATGATCGTGCAGGCCGAGGCCGGTCCGGTGGCGGTCCGCCGGGCGCCGGCCCGGGCCGAGGCGGCCTTCGAAGCCATCGCCGAGACGGGCCGGGACGCGATGGCGCAGCTGCGCACGATGCTGGGCGTGCTGCGTACGCAGGAGGCGGCTCCGCGTGCGCCGCAGCCCGGGATCGGGGCGCTGCCGGCGCTGCTGGACCGGGTGCGGGCCAGCGGGGTGCGGGTGTCGTACGGGCGGACGGGCGAGGTGCGGGAGCTGCCGGCCGCGCTGGAGGCGACGGTGCACCGCGTGGTGCAGGAGGCGCTGACGAACGTGGTGAAGCACGCCGGGGCCTCGGCGGTGGAGGTCGCGCTGGAGTACGGGGCCCGGGCGCTGACCGTGAGGGTCACGGACGACGGCCGGGGGCCGGGCCCGTCCTCGGGCGGGCACGGCCTGATCGGGATCCGCGAGCGGGCGGCGGCACACGGCGGGACGGCAGAGGCCGGTCCGGGGCCGGAAGGGCAGGGCTTCTCGGTGCGGGTGGTCCTTGTAACCTCGCAGCTGGAGGTGGGGAATTGACGATCCGTGTGGTGGTGGCGGACGACCAGGAGCTGGTGCGCAGCGGGTTCGCGATGATCCTCGACGTCCATGAGGACATAGAGGTCGTGGCGGAGGCCGGGGACGGCGAGGCGGCGGTGGAGGCGGTGGCCCGGTTCTCGCCGGACGTGGCGCTGCTGGACATCCGGATGCCGGTGCTGGACGGGATCGAGGCGTGCCGGGCGATCACGGCGCGGAGCGCGTGCCGGACGGTGATGCTGACGACGTTCGACTCGGACGAGTACGTGTACGAGGCGCTGCACGCTGGGGCGAGCGGGTTCCTGCTGAAGGACGTGCGGCGGGACGATCTGGTGCACGCGGTACGGGTGGTGGCGGCGGGCGAGTCGCTGCTGGCGCCTTCGGTGGCGCGGCGGCTGATCGAGGAGTACACGGCGGCGACGGCGCGTCCTTCCCAGCCGGCTTTCGCGGCGGGCCGGCTGGAGGTGCTGACGGGGCGGGAGCGGGAGACGCTGCTGCACCTGGGGCGGGGGCTGTCGAACGCGGAGATCGCGGCGGCGCTGGTGGTGAGTGAGCACACGGTGAAGTCGCATGTGGGGAACGTGCTGGCGAAGCTGGGGCTGCGGGACCGGATCCAGGCGGTGATCTGCGCTTACGAGACGGGTCTGATCGCGGCGGGTACTCCCTCCGGGGAGTGAGTGAACGGCGTGTCGCCTCCCTCGCGCGGTTGAGTTGTCGTACCGGAGAAGACCCCTCTCAGTGGTGATCCTCAACCACCCCTGCGACCAGCAACATTGAGGTCGTCGGGGCAGCTGGGCCCCACGGTTTCGCAGGGGGAAGACGTCATGAACGCATCCGCGCGCACGCTGATCGCCGCCGCTCTGGTCCTGGGCATCGCGTCCGGCCCGGCGGTCGCACACGCCGCTCCGGCTCCGGTACCGGCGGCCACCGCGGTGCCGGCCGTCTCGACCCCGCCGAACGCGGCGGCGCTGGAGAGGGCGATCGCGGGGCTCGGCCCGCAGAACCCGTACGCGACGGCCGCGCTGGTCCGCGTGGGCGGTACGAGCGGTAGCTGGAAGGGAAGTTCCGGCGTGGCCGACATCCGGACGGGGCACGAACCGATCGAGGGCGCCCGGTTCCGGGCCGGGTCGGTGACGAAGACCTTCACCGCGGCGGTGGTGCTGCAGTTGGCCGCCGAGGGCAGGGTGGATCTGGACCGGCCGGTGCAGGAGTACCTGCCGGGGCTGCTGTCGGGGGAGTTCGAGCCGGTCAGCGTGCGGCAGCTGCTGAACTACACGAGCGGCATCCGGCCGGCCGACGGTCCGGGGGATTCCTTCGAGGCGCAGTTCGCCCACCGGTTCGACGTGGTCGACCCGCGCGCCCTGATCGCGAACGCCGTGGCGAAGGGGCCGGAGTTCCGGCCGGGCGAGAAGCAGCACTACCTCAACATCGACTACACGATCCTGGCCGTGCTGATCGAGAAGCTGACGGGCACGACGTACGAACGGGCCCTGACCACCCGGATACTCAAGCCCCTGGGCCTGCACCACACATCGGTGCCGTCCCGTGAGCAGAACCGGATACCCGGCCCGCACCACCACGGCTACCAGGCGGCGGCGCGCGCCGACGGCACGCGGGAGCTGGTCGACGTGACGGACTGGAACTCGTCTTCCAACTGGGCTGCGGGGGACCTGATATCGACCACCGCGGACCTGGAGAAGTTCACCGTGGCACTGTTCGGCGGCCGGGTGGTGCCGAAGGCGCAGCTGGAGGAGATGTTCACGGTGCCCGAGGTGAAGGACTTCGAGAGCGGCGAGGACGCCGCGCAGACGGCGGGGCTGAAGCGGCTGGTGCTGCCGGACGGCACGGTGACCTACGGCAAGACGGGCTCCCGGTACGGCTACAGCACCGTGATCGGGGGGACGCGCGATCTCTCGCGCACGCTGGTGTACTCGGTCAACGCCACCGACGCCAAGGGCCAGGACATGAACAAGGTGACCTTCGACATCGTGATGGCGGCCTTCGCGCGGTAAGCCCTCGACGCGGTAGCCCTCAACTACGTGGGCATCGCCTCAAGGCGCTTGATCATGCGGCGCAGGATCAGCAGGGGGATCACCCCGAAGACGCCGAACGACATGTCGATGACGCTCCACCAGATCGGTATGCCCCGGATCGGGCCGCAGATCAGGGCCAGCGGGATGACGCCGGCGCAGGCGACCATGCCGGCTTCGACGATCCAGATGTTGCGGACCGGGTCCCGGTGGACGCCGTAGAAGAAGACGGCGATGACGAGATGGGCGAAGGCGAGCCAGTCGGTGCCGTAGAGGAGGAAGGGGTAGTCGGCATCGGCGCGCTCCAGTCCGTCGCCCACCCGTCGCAGCCACTCGTTGTCCAGCAGGGCGTTGGCCCAGTGGAGCTCGCTGACCAGTGGGAAGGCTGTGAGTCCACTGAGCACGAGGCAGACGAGGAACAGGGTCAACCAGGCACGGATCCGCCGCTGAAGGGCGCTTCTCTCGCTCATGGAAGGAAGCCTACGCCAACTTTCTGAACACGTTCAGCAGATTGGTGAACGTGTTCAATTCTTCGGCCAAGTCGGTGATCAGAGCCCGACGATCGCGTTCCACCGCTGGGCGAGGGAGCGGCGCTCGGCCGAGGAGATGTCCCGGGCCACGACGAGCCGCTTGCGCATGTCGCCGTCGGGGAAGACCAGCGGATTCTCGGCCAGTTCGGCGGTCTCCTTGTCGCCGGAGCCGGCCAGCACCTCACGGGCGGCCGGAACCGGGCAGACGTAGTTGACGGAGGCGGCGAGCTCGGCCGCCACCTCCGGGACGTAGTAGTGGTCGATCAGGGCCTCGGCATTGGCCTTGTGCCGGGCCAGGTTGGGCACGAGGAGGCTCTCCGCCCAGAGTTCGGCCCCCTCCTCCGGCACCACGAACTCGATGTCCGGGTTGTCGGCCTGCAGCTGGATGGCGTCGCCGGAGTAGGCCTGGCAGGCCAGGACGTCACCCTTGCTCAGATCGGAGGTGTAGTCGTTGCCGGTGAAGCGGCGGATGTGCTTCTTGCGCACCATGCTCTCGACCTGGTCGCACATCCGGTGGAAGTCGGACTCCGTCCAGCGGGTGACGTCCACGCCTTCGCCCTGCATCAGCAGCGCGAAGGACTCGTCGAGGCCGGAGAAGAGGGTGACCTTGCCCGCGAGGTCAGGCTGCCAGAGGTCCTTGACCGACTTGACCTCCCGGCCCAGGGCTTTGCGGTTGTAGGCGATGCCGGTGATCCCCGACTGCCAGGGGACGGTGTGGAGCCGGCCGTTGTCGAAGGCGGGGGACCGCAGCTGCGGGTCCAGGTGCTCGGCCACGTTGGACTGCGCCGAGCGGTCCATCTTCTGTGCCCAGCCCAGGTGGACGAAGCGGGCGGCCATCCAGTCACTGACCACGATCAGGTCGTGGCCCGTCTCCTGGTGGTTCATCAGGGCCGGGCTGACCTTGCCGAAGAACTCGTCGTTGTCGTTGATCTCCTCGCTGTACCGGACCTCGATGCCCGTCCGCTCCGAGAAGGCCTCCAGGGTCGGACGGCGCTCCTCGTCCTCGTCGTCGGTGTCGATGTACAGCGGCCAGTTGGAGAAGACGACGCTCCGGTCGCTGCCGGAGCGGTCGAGGCCTTCGCGCCGGTCCTCGGGGACGTAGGCGGCGGGGACTCCGCAGCCGGTGAGGGCGGCCAGCAGGCCCGTGGCACCGAGGCCGCGCAGCACGGTGCGGCGGGAGAAGGCGAGTTCAGGCATGGGTTCAGCCTCGGTGAACGCGATGGGGCGGGCAATAGACATGTTGTCTACTGCCCGCCCCATCAACGCTGTGCTGTGATCGATGCGGCCGATCAGCCGTCGAGCGAGGTCATGACGTGCTTGATGCGCGTGTAGTCCTCGAAGCCGTAGGCGGAGAGGTCCTTGCCGTAGCCGGACTTCTTGAAGCCGCCGTGCGGCATCTCGGCGACGAGCGGGATGTGGGTGTTGATCCACACGCAGCCGAAGTCGAGGCTCTTGGACATCCGCATCGCGCGGCCGTGGTCCTTGGTCCACACCGAGGAGGCCAGAGCGAACTCGACGCCGTTCGCGTACTCCAGGGCCTGGGCCTCGTCGGCGAAGGACTGGACGGTGATGACGGGGCCGAAGACCTCGTGCTGGATGATCTCGTCGTCCTGCTTGAGGCCGGAGACCACGGTCGGGGCGTAGAAGTAGCCCTTGTCGCCGACCTGGTGGCCGCCCGCCTCGACCTTGGCGTGGGCGGGGAGGCGCTCGATGAAGCCCGCGACCTGCTTGAGCTGGTTCGGGTTGTTCAGCGGGCCGTACAGCACGTCCTCGTCGTCCGGCTGGCCGGTCTTCGTGTCGGAGGCGGCCTTGGCGAGCGCGGACACGAACTCGTCGTGGATCGACTCGTGCACGAGCACGCGGGTGGCGGCGGTGCAGTCCTGGCCGGCGTTGAAGTAGCCGGCGACCGCGATGTCCTCGACGGCCTTCGCGATGTCGGCGTCCGGGAAGACCACGACCGGGGCCTTGCCGCCGAGCTCCAGGTGAACGCGCTTGACGTCCTTGGAGGCGCTCTCGGCGACCTGCATGCCGGCGCGCACCGAGCCGGTGATGGAGGCCATCGCCGGGGTGGAGTGCTCGACCATGGCCTTGCCGGTCTCGCGGTCACCGCAGATGACGTTGAAGACGCCCTTGGGCAGGACCGAGTCGATGATCTCCGCCATCAGGACGGTGGAGGCCGGGGTGGTGTCCGAGGGCTTGAGCACCACGGTGTTGCCCGCGGCGATGGCCGGCGCGAACTTCCACACGGCCATCATCATCGGGTAGTTCCACGGCGCGACCTGGGCACAGACGCCGACCGGCTCACGGCGGATGATCGAGGTCATCCCCTCCATGTACTCGCCGGCCGAACGGCCCTCCAGCAGCCGGGCGGCACCCGCGAAGAAGCGGATCTGGTCCACCATCGGCGGCAGCTCCTCGCTGGCCGTGAGGCCCAGCGGCTTGCCGGTGTTCTCCGACTCGGCGGCGACGAGCTCGTCCGCGCGCGCCTCGAAGGCGTCCGCGATCTTCAGCAGCGCCTTCTGGCGCTCCGAGGGCGTGGTGTCACGCCAGCCCGGGAAGGCCGCCGCGGCGGCGGCCATGGCGGCGTCGACATCGGCCTGGCCCGAGAGCGGGGCGGTGGCGTACGCCTCGCCGGTGGCCGGGTTGACCACCTCGGTGGTCCGCCCGTCAGCGGCGTCCTTGAACTCCCCGCCGATGTAGTTGCGCAGACGACGCAGTTCGGTGGTCACTACAGCCACACTCCTGATCACATGTCCAACGATTGAGACGAATCCCAAGCCTAGCCTCTCGGCGGACGCTTTCGACAGACCCAGACGCCACGACCTACGAAATCAGTGAGATCGGAGTCGCAAGACAACGGATTTCATCGATTCCGTCTTGCGGAACAGACGACTCCTCGTGCACAGTGAGGTCGTGGTCAGTCGAAGCGCAGATTCCAGGAACAGACAACCGTCCCCTTCGGTCGATGCTGTGTCGCTGGCGATCATCGAGCAACTGCAGGAGGACGGTCGCCGTCCCTACGCGTCCATCGGCAAGGCCGTCGGCCTGTCCGAGGCGGCTGTGCGCCAGCGCGTGCAGAAGTTGCTCGACCAGGGCGTCATGCAGATCGTCGCCGTCACCGACCCGCTCACCGTGGGCCTGCGGCGTCAGGCCATGGTCGGCATCAACGTCGAGGGAGACCTCGACCCGGTGGCCGACGCCCTGACCGCAATGGCCGAATGCGAGTACGTGGTGATGACCGCGGGCTCGTTCGACCTGATGGTGGAAATCGTCTGCGAGGACGACGACCACCTGCTGGAAACGATCAACAAGAAGATCCGCACGCTCCCCGGCGTGCGCTCAACCGAAAGCTTCGTTTACCTGAAGCTGAAGAAGCAGACCTACATGTGGGGAACTCGATAGCCCGTGAGCCAGGACCTCTCCAAAACCGCGTACGACCACCTGTGGATGCACTTCACCCGCATGTCGTCCTACGAGAACGCGCCCGTCCCCACCATCGTGCGTGGTGAGGGCACCTACATCTTCGACGACAAGGGCAAGCGCTACCTCGACGGTCTCGCCGGGCTGTTCGTGGTCAACGCCGGTCACGGCCGCAAGGAACTGGCCGAGGTCGCCTACAAGCAGGCCCAGGAACTCGCGTTCTTCCCCATCTGGTCGTACGCGCACCCCAAGGCCGTGGAGCTCGCCGAGCGCCTCGCCGACTACGCTCCGGGCGACCTGAACAAGGTCTTCTTCACCACCGGCGGCGGCGAGGCCGTCGAGACCGCCTGGAAGCTCGCGAAGCAGTACTACAAGCTGCAGGGCAAGCACACCAAGTACAAGGTCATCTCCCGTGCGGTCGCCTACCACGGCACCCCGCAGGGCGCCCTGTCCATCACGGGCCTGCCGGCCCTCAAGGCCCCCTTCGAGCCGCTGGTCCCCGGCGCGCACAAGGTGCCGAACACCAACATCTACCGCGCCCCGATCTACGGCGACGACCCCGAGGCCTTCGGCCGCTGGTGCGCCGACCAGATCGAGCAGGAGATCCTCTTCGAGGGCGCCGACACCGTCGCCGCGGTCTTCCTGGAGCCGGTGCAGAACGCCGGCGGCTGCTTCCCGCCGCCGCCCGGGTACTTCCAGCGGGTCCGCGAGATCTGCGACGAGTACGACGTGCTGCTCGTCTCCGACGAGACGATCTGCGCCTTCGGCCGCCTCGGCACGATGTTCGCCTGTGACAAGTTCGGCTACGTCCCGGACATGATCACCTGCGCCAAGGGCATGACCTCGGGCTACTCCCCGATCGGCGCCTGCATCGTCTCGGACCGCCTCGCGGAGCCGTTCTACAAGGGCGACAACACCTTCCTGCACGGCTACACCTTCGGCGGCCACCCGGTCTCCTCGGCGGTCGCGCTGGCCAACCTCGACATCTTCGACAAGGAAGGCCTCAACCAGCACGTGCTGGACAACGAGGACGCCTTCTTCTCGACGCTGAAGAAGCTGCACGACCTGCCGATCGTCGGCGACGTCCGCGGCAACGGATTCTTCTACGGCATCGAGCTCGTCAAGGACAAGGTCACCAAGGAGTCCTTCACGGACGAGGAGACGGAGCGCGTGCTCTACGGCTTCCTCTCCAAGGCCCTCTTCGAGAACGGCCTGTACTGCCGGGCCGACGACCGCGGCGACCCGGTCATCCAGCTGGCCCCGCCGCTGATCGCCGACCAGGGCACCTTCGACGAGATCGAAGGCATCCTGCGCTCGGTGCTCACCGAGGCGTGGACCAAGCTGTAAACAGCTACCGGACCGGACGTCGAACCGTCCGGCGCCGCGATGGTCCAACCACACGGCCCGGATCCCCCGTTCGAGTGAGAACGCGGGGGTCCGGGCCGTGTGCTGTCACCATCCAAGACGTTCATCTCTTTACATCTCAGTGCGGCGTCAGTGACTTCAGCGGGCTCCGCTTCGTTCCCCCGGACGGAGGTGTACGCCATGGTGGTTCCACGGGACACTGCCCCACCCGACAATGCCCTGCCTCAAGATGATCTGCTCTGGGCGCGGTCCCTTCACTACTCCCACAGCGGTTCCCCCGGCATCACCGGGGTCTGCGTCGGAGTCCGCCAGGGCGAGGTCCTGGCCCTCACCGGCCCGCGCGGCAGCGGGAAGACCACCCTGCTGCGCTGCCTGTCCGGGCAGCTGCGGCCCGAGCAGGGCGAGGTCTGGTTCAACAGCGTCCCCGTGCACACCATGGGCGCGCTGGCCCGCGAGCGGCTGCGCCGCGACCGGTTCGGCTGGATCGGCCCCGAGCCGCAGCTGCTGCCCGAGCTGAAGGTGTGGGAGAACGCGGCCCTGCCGCTGCTGATCGCCGGCACCTCCCACCGCGGTGCCAAGCACGCCGCCTGCGAATGGCTGGACCGCCTCGACATCGGCGGCCTCGCCCGCAAGCGCCCCCGTGCCCTCACCCGGGCCGAATCCCAGCGGGTGGCGCTGGCCCGGGCCCTGGTCAACCTGCCCGCGGTGATCTTCGCCGACGACCCCACGGCTCCGCTGCACCGGGCCGAGCGCGCCCTGCTGCTCCGTGCGCTGACCACCGCGGCCCGCTCCCACGAAATCACCGTGCTGCTGGCCACCAACGACGAGGAGGCGGCGGCCGTCGCCGACCGCAGCCTGGCCCTGCTCGACGGCCGCGACGCCGCAGCCGCCGGGCCCCCCGCCTCCGAGACCACGGAGGACCAGGCCGCGTGCTCGCTCTCCGCCTAGCCCGCGGCGCCCGCCCGCTCGTCCAGCTGCGCCGGCTCCTCGTCGCCGCCGCCTCGGCCGGTACCGGGTTCCTGCTGCTGTACGTGCTCACCGAGGCGGTGGCCCGGCCCGCCGGATCGTTCCCGCGCCTGCTGTGGGCCCTGGTGCCGCTGGCCGCCACCGTCCACTTCGCCGTCGCCGTCGCCCGGACCGACCCGGCGACCCGGCCCCGGGAAGGACTGGACGCCGCCGGGCTGGGGCCCGTACGGCTCAGTCTCGTCGCGGCCTTCTCCACCGCCGTGGCCTGCGCCCTGGGCAGCGCACTGGCACTGGCCGCCTTCCTCCACCTGCGCGGCGACCTGTCCGGGCTGCCGTTCGACGGAGCCGGGGCCGGGCTGCTGCACGCCGGCCAGCCGCTGCCCGTGGCGGCCGCCCTCACCCTCCTGGTCCTGCTCCCCCTGACCGCATCGGCCTCCGCCGCCTGCGTCCTGGGCCGACGGCGCACCCCGTCGGCCCCGCAGACCGGCCTGCCCTGGGGCATCGCGCTGACCTCCTGCGGCCTCGCCGTCGAGGTGTACACGGGGCGCGGCGGGCCCGGCATGCTGGCCGGCTGGTCACTCACCGCCATCGGCCTCGCCCTCGCCGGACCGGGCCTCGCCTACGTGTGCGGCACGCTCGTCCAGGCCGTGCGCCCGGGCGGGCTCCGGCTGCTGGCCGGGCGGGCCCTGCAGGAGGAAGCGCCCCGGCTCGGCCGGCCCCTGGGGGTGCTGTGCGCGGTCGGGGCGGGCGCCCTCACCGCTCTGGCCCTGCCCGACCGGGGCGGGCTGCTCGTCCCGCTGGGCCCGCTGACCGCGCCGGCCGCGGCCCTGGTGGCCCTGTGCGCCGCCGCGACCCTTCTCACATCCGCGGTCGAGGCCCGGCAGAGCCGCGCCGCCGCCCGCGAGGCCATGCGCGACCTCGGCGCGCCCGCCAAGACCCTGCGTACGGCAGCGGGTTTGCGGGCAACCGCCCTGATCGCCGTCTGCGTACCGGTCAGCTGGGGTGTGGCACAGCTGACGTCCCTGGCACTGACCCGCTGACCCGGGCAGCCCTTAGGGTGGGCCGAATGGTCAACGCAGACATCGAGATCGAGACGCTCGCCGAATTCGACCGGGTCGTGGCCCGCGGCTCGCTCAGCGGTTACCGGATCCAGTCGGTCAACCTGCTGGAGCGGACGTTCGCCCTGCTGTCCGCCGACACCTCGGCGGCCGTGTTCCTGGGCTGCGCGATGGAGCCCGACGCCTCGGTGAAGGTCCGCGCCGACGGCGCCCTGGTCTTCCCGCCCGTGCCGGACCTGCCGTTCAACCCGTACCGGAGCCTCCTCTACACGCCCGAGGAACTGTTCGCCGGGCTGCTCGACGGGTACGAGGCCACTCCCGACGCCCAGGCCTACGCCTGGTTCCAGGAGACCAAGGCGGACGGCGACGTCTTCTCCTCGATGCTGCGCTCCATCCATGACGACGCCGTCTCCGACGCGCTCGACGAGCACCTCGCCGGGGCCTGGGTGGTCGGCGTGATGGGCGGCCACGCCATGTCCCGGGGCCGCGCTGAGTACCGGGGCGCGGCCGAGCTGGGCCGGGCGCTGGCCCGGTCCGGGTTCACGGTGGCCACCGGCGGCGGGCCCGGCGCGATGGAGGCCGCCAACCTCGGCGCCTACCTGGCCCCGGCCCCCGACGAGGCCCTCGCCGAAGCCCTGGAGCTACTGGCCAAGGCCCCGTCCTTCGCCCCGTCGGTGTCCGACTGGGCGCAGGCGGCCTTCGCCGTACGCGACCGGTGGCCCGACGGCGGTGATTCGGTGGGCATTCCGACCTGGTTCTACGGTCACGAGCCGCCGAACGCCTTCGCGGGCCACATAGGCAAGTACTTCGCGAACGCCACCCGCGAGGACGGGCTGCTGGCGCGGTCCACGGCGGGCGTGGTGTTCCTGCCCGGTGCGGCGGGCACGGTCCAGGAGATCTTCGACAGCGCCACGCCGAACTACTACGCGTCGCGGGGCGAGCCGGCGCCGATGATCCTGGTCGACCGGGCCCACTGGACCGAGCACCTCCCGGCCTGGCCCCTGCTCAGGGCGCTGGCCCGCGGCCGGGCGATGGAGTCCCGGATCGCCCTCGTGGACTCGGTGGACGAGGTTCCGGACGCGCTCGCGTCGATGAGCTGAGCCCTCGAAGCAACTTCCCGGCCCGTTCCGACGTCTGGCAGAGGTACCGCAAAACCTGCCAGACGTGAACGGAGCCCTTGGTGCTCATAGGCCTGCTGACCGCTGTCGCGGCGTCCATCTGCTACGGGACGGGATCCGTCCTGCAAGCCGTCGGATCGCGCCGCGCCGCCCGGATGTCCCCGTCCGCCGCCGGGGTGACGGCGCACGGCGGCCCCAACCTGTCGTCCACCGCCAAAGCGGCGATGACCTGGGAGTTCATCGTCGGCACGATCCTGGACTTCGTGGGCTTCGGGCTCGGCGCGCTGGCGGCCCGGATGCTGCCGCTCTTCCTCTCCCAGACCGTGATCAGCGCCAATCTGGTGATCACGGCCGTGCTGAGCGTGAAGATGCTGGGCATCCGGCTGAGCCGCAAGGAGTGGACCTCCATCGGAGTGGTCTGCACGGCGCTGGTGCTGCTGGCGACGGCGGCGGGCCACGAGGGCGGCCACCACGCGCCGATGTCCACGCACTGGTGGCTGCTGGGGATCACCCTGCTGCTGATGGCGGGCGGCACGGTGGCCGTGCGGCTGCTGGGCGGCGGGGCCGCCATCCTGGCGGGCCTGCTGTCCGGCCTGGGCTTCGGCGCGCTCGGCGTCGGCGTCCGGATCCTCGACGGCATCGACCCCTTCGACCTGGGCACGCTGCTCTTCGACCCGGCGCTCTACGCCATCGTGGTGGCGGGTGTCGGCGGCATGTACCTGCACACCGTCGCCCTCCAGATCGGCTCGGTCAACGGTGCGACGGCGGCCCTGGTCGTCGGCGAGACGGTCCTCCCGGGCGCGATCGGCGTCCTGTGGCTCGGCGACGCCTCGCGCCCGGGTCTCGCCTGGCTGGCGGCCCTGGGCTTCGTCCTCGCCGTTGCCGGGGCGGTGGCGGTCGCCTGGTACGGCAAGCACGAGGGCTCCGACGCGGAGGCGGACGCCCCGGTCCCCGAGCCGGTGGCGTAGCCGACCCCGGTCACCCGACCGGCCGGTTCACCCGGCCGGCCGGTCCCCGATGGTGGCGGAGCCGCTCCTGCCGCTTGCTGGACGGGGGAGAAAGCGAGGGTTCATGGAACCCACGAGTCGGCGGCTGCGGACTCCGCACGCCGCGGGTATGGCCGGAGTCGCCTTCGCGCTGCTGCTCGCGGCGGCGATCGTGCTGATACGGATCGCCGTCCCGTCGGGGAACGCCGACACGGCCATCGATCCGGACCGGCGCTGGGCGGTACGGGCGGCCCTGGAGGTCGTGCCCTTCGCCGGGATCTTCTTCCTGTGGTTCATGGGCGCCCTGCGCTCCCACACCGGCGAGGCCGAGGACAGATTCATCGCCACCGTGTTCCTCGGCAGCGGATTCGTCTTCGTCGCCACCCTGTTCGTCGCCGCCGGGGCGGCGGGCACCGTGCTGGCGGAGAACACGCCGTCCGACTTCGGCCGCCACTACGCCTACACGATCCTCGCGACCTACTCCATGCGGATGGCGGCCGTCTTCGTCTTCTCGACCACGGCGATCGGGTGGCGGCTCGGGGCCTTCCCCAGGCCGCTGGCCGTCCTGGGCACCGTCGTCGGGCTGGTCCTGATCGTCATCGGGTCCGGTGTGCCCTGGTCCGAGCTGGTGTTCCCGGCCTGGGCTCTCGTCATCAGCGTCCACATCCTGCGAGCGCGGTCCTGACCTGTACATCTGCCGCCCGGCAGGCCGTCCCTGACTCCCGCGTGCATGCTGGATGAGGGGACGGATCGGGGACGGGGGCTCGGGGACGACGGGGATCACGCGGATGATCGGGCCACGGAAGGACGGGTCTTTCATGAGGCTTGTCGTCGACCTCAATCGCTGCCAGGGATACGCGCAGTGCGCGTTCCTCGCCCCCGACGTGTTCGCGATGCACGGAGACGAGTCGTTGCTGTACAACCCGGAGGCGGACGAGGAGCAGCGCGAGCACGTCGCGCGCGCCGTCGCGGCCTGTCCGGTCCAGGCGATCCTCGTCGAATACGACGCGTCGGACGAGCCCGCACTCACCGCGGAGGTGCCCGGTGAACGGTGACGGAAGTCTGGAGCGCTTCAAGCGCGACGGCCGGATCGTCGTCGTCGGCGCCTCCCTGGCCGGCTTGCGGGCGGCCGAGACCATGCGCGAGAAGGGCTTCACCGGCTCGCTCACGATGATCGGTGACGAACCGTACGAGCCGTACGACCGGCCCCCGCTGTCCAAGCAGGTCCTGCTGGGCAAGGCGACCGCGGACCGCACCGCGCTCCCCCGCCGCCGGGACATCGACGCGAAGTGGCGTCTCGGAGTCCCCGCCACCGGCCTGGACATGGCGGGCCGACGCGTCCGGCTCGCCGACGGTGACGAGGTGGAGTACGACCGCCTGCTCATCGCCACCGGCGTACGGGCCCGGCCGTGGCCGAACGAGGAGGAGGGTGCGCTGGACGGCGTCTTCGTCCTGCGCACCCGCGACGACGGCGCCGCACTGGAACGCAGCCTCGCGGCCGGTCCCCGCCGGGTGCTCGTCATCGGAGCCGGCTTCACCGGGTCGGAGATCGCGTCCGCCTGCCGCGAGCGCGGCCTGCCCGTCACCGTCGCCGAGCGGGGCGACGCCCCGCTGGTCGGCGCGCTCGGCGGAGTCATCGGCGAGGTCGCGGCCGAGATGCACCGCACGCACGAAGTGGACCTGCGTACCGGTGTGATGGTGACCGGGCTGGAGGGCGACCCCTCCGGGCGGGTCCGCGCCGCCCACCTCTCCGACGGCGCCACCGTCGAGGCCGACGTGGTGGTCGTCTCGCTCGGCGCGCAGCGCAACACCGAATGGCTCGCCGGATCCGGACTGGGTGCGGGACCCCGCGGCATCGCGTGTGACGCGGGCTGCCGGGCCTTCAACATCTGGGGCATCGTCACCGACGACATCTATGTGGCAGGTGACGTGGCACGCTCCCCGCACGCCCTGTTCGGGTACCAGTTCCTGTCCCTGGAGCACTGGGGCAACGCCGTCGCCCAGGCCGAGACGGCGGCGCACAACATGCTGAGCGAGGGCATGGACCGCCGCCCCCACGTGTGGGTCCCTGCCTTCTGGTCCTCCCAGTTCGGCGTGAACATCAAGTCCGTCGGCGTCCCTCCGATGGGAACGGAGATCCTCATCACGCAGGGCTCGCGCGACGAGCGCAGGTTCGCGGCCGTGTACGGCTACCAGGGGCGCGTCATCGCGGCCGTCACCTTCGACCAGTGCCGCTGGCTGCCGTTCTACCAGCACCTGATCGAGACGACCGCGCCGTTCCCGCCGTCGTTCACCACCGTGGACCGCAGGCCGGAGGGCCACAAGCCGCTGCCCGCGGACTTCCCGGACCCGTCGGTGCCCACGCACGGCCCGACCATCACCCTCAGCGGCTACTCGCCCGCCGACCGGAAGATGACCTTCACCCCCGCGCGCCACTGACCCCACCGCGCCCTCCCCCGAGGACCACGAGGACCTGTCATGACACAAGCCATCCTGCGGGAGATCATCGACTACGCGAATCGCGCCGATCCGTATCCGCTGTACGAGGAGCTCCGCAAGACGCCGGTGTGCCAGGACGGCGACGGGCCGTACGTCATCAGCACGTACTACGAGATCCAGAGCCTCCTCCACGACCCCCGGATCAGCTCCGACCGCCGCAACCTCACGCCGACGACGGGTGATCCGCTGGCCCAGACCGCCGAGGAGGAGGGGGAGACGGCCCTGCCGCCGTCCTTCCTGGGCCTCGACCCGCCGGAGCACGACCGGCTGCGCCGGATGACGAACCGGCCGTTCGGGCCGCCGCACTCCCCGCACCGGGTCCACGACATGCGCGGCGAGCTCAAGGGCATCGTCTCCGGGCTCGTCGACGGCCTCGTCGCGGCCGACGGGCTGGACCGGATCGACCTCGTCGACCAGTTCTCCTACCCCTTCCCGGTCTCGGTGATCTGCCGGCTGCTCGGTGTGCCGCCCGAGGACGAACCGCGGTTCCACGTCTGGGCCGACACCCTCGCCGCCAGCCTGGACCCCGACCCGGACGCAGACCCCTCCCAGCGCCACAAGGGTTCGCAGGACACCAGGATGGAGCTCGGCATGTACCTGGCCGGGCTGATCGAGGAGCGCCGCAAGAACCCCGGCGACGACATGCTGTCCCATCTGGCGACCGCGGACACGCCGGACGGCACGATGACGACGATGGAGATACTCAGCACCTCGGCCCTCCTGCTGATCGCGGGCCACGAGACCACCGTCAACCTCATCACCAACGGGATGCTGACCCTGCTGCGCCACCCGGAGGTCCTCCAGCGACTGCGCGAGGACCCGGGCCTGGCCGTCCCCATCGTCGAGGAACTGCTCCGCTACGAGCCGCCGGTGCAGCTGCTGCCCCAGCGCAGCCCGCTCGCCGAGATCGAGATCGGCGGCGTCACCATCCCCAAGGGCGCGTCGCTCTGGCTGATCCTGGCGTCCGGGAACCGCGACCCCAAGCGGTTCGACCACCCGGACCGCTTCGACCCGGACCGCGGGGACATCCAGCACCTCGGCCTCGGCAGCGGGATCCACAGTTGCTTCGGGGCTCCGCTGGCCCGGCTGGAGGCCCAGCTGGCGCTGAGCGAGCTGGCCCGCAGGCTGGAGAACCCGCAACTGCTGGAGGACCCGCCCCCCTACCGTCAGAACGCGGTCCTGCGCGGCCCGCGTCACCTGCCCATCTCCTGCGACGGCATCCGCGCCTAGGCCACGCCGTCTACGCCGCGTCGTCCACGTCACCGGAACCCGGGGCGTCCGCCGGGAGTACGACCACCTCCGCGGGGGCGAAGGTCACCGCGACCCGGTCCCCCACGGCGGGCGCCCCCGCCAGTGCGCACTCCGCCTCCAGCACCGGACCCGTCTGCGGCCGCAGCAGCAGCGCGACGTGTGTTCCCCGGAAAGTCCGGGAGACCACCTCGCACCGCAGGCCGTCCGGCCCCAGCACGACCCCCGCCGGGCGGATCAGCAGCCGCCGCTCCCCGTCCGCCTCCTCCGCAGGGACCGGCACCTTCCCCCACGGGGTCCCCGCCACGCCGCCCGACACCACGGCCGGCACCACGTTCTCGAAGCCCAGGAACCGCGCCACGAACTCCGACGCGGGCCGCCGCCACACCTCCAGCGGGGTACCGGCCTGCGCGATGCGCCCGTCGCGCATCACCACCACCCGGTCGGCCAGCGCGAAGGCCTCCCCCTGGTCGTGCGTGACGGCCAGCACGGTCGTGCCCAGCCGGGAGAACAGGCCCTGCAGCTCCACCACGAGGCGCTCCCGCAGCCCGCGGTCCAGCTGACCCAGCGGTTCGTCCAGCATCAGCAGCCGCGGGGACGGGGCCAGTGCCCGGGCCAGCGCGACCCGCTGCTGCTCGCCGCCCGACAGGGAGGCCACCGCCCGCTTCCCGGCTCCGGGGAGCCCGACCAGCTCCAGCAGCTCCGCGACCCGGCCCTCGCAGGCGCTCTTGGAGGAGCCCCGCATCCGCAGCCCGAAGGCGACGTTCCCGCCGACGTCCCGGTGCGGGAAGAGCTGGTGGTCCTGGAACATCAGGCCGACGCCCCGGCGGTGCACGGGCACGGCCGCCTGGTCCGCGCCGCCCAGCAGCACCCGCCCCGCGGACACCTGCTGGAGCCCGGCGACGACCCGGAGCAGGGTGGACTTGCCGCTCCCGCTCGGCCCCAGCACGCACACGATCTCGTGCTCGGCGACCCGCAGGTCCACGCGGTCCAGGGCGTACCCGCCCGCCCGCTCACCGAAGCGGACCGACACCCCTTCCAGCTGAAGCAGTGTCATCAGAATTCTCCGGAGGTCTTGTCGGGTCGCAGTCGCTCCAGCACCAGCAGGGACACCGCGCACACCAGCATCAGAATCGTGCTCAGGGCCATCGCCTGCCCGTAGTTCAGCTCACCGGCCCGTCCCAGCAGCCGCGCCACGGCCACCGGCAGCGTCGGCCGGTCGGGCCGGGCGATGAAGACGGTCGCGCCGAACTCGCCCAGCGAGACGGCGAAGGCGAACCCGGCCGCGATCAGCAGGGCCCGCCGCACCAGTGGCAGGTCCACCTCCCGCCACGCCCGCAGCGGGGACGCGCCGAGGACGGAGGCCGCCTCCCGCAACCGCGCGTCGACGGCGCGCAGGACCGGCAGCATGGTCCGTACGACGAAGGGCACGCCCACCAGCGCCTGCGCGAGCGGCACCAGGATCCACGAGGTCCGCAGATCCAGCGGCGGCTCGTCCAGGGTGATCAGGAAGCCGAAGCCCACCGTCACGGCGGACACCCCGAGCGGCAGCATCAGCAGCGCGTCGAAGCCCCGTACGAAACGGCCCGCGCGCCGGGTCAGCGCGGCGGCCGCGAGGCCTCCGACGACCAGGGCGATGGCGGTGGCGGCGAGCGCGTACTGGAGCGAGTTCCAGATCGCCTCCAGCGGCGGCACCAGGAACGTTCCGCCGCCGGCGCCCGTCTCCTGCAGCGCCCGGTAGAAGCCGAACCCGTATCCGCCGGGAACGTCGAAGGACCGTTCCACCAGCACGCCCAGCGGCAGCACGATCAGCAGCGCGACCGTCAGCAGCACGCCGCCCAGCAGGGCGCCCTGCGCCCAGCCGCGCGGCCGGTGGGCCGTACGCGCCGGGTCCACGAGCCGCAGCGCGGTCTCCCGCCGGCGCACCGTCCGGGCGTGCACGGCGAGGACCCCGCCGATCGCCGCGAACTGCACCATCGTCAGCACGGCGGCCGTGGACAGGTCCAGGAGCTGCGCGGTCTGGCGGTAGACCTCCACCTCCAGGGTGGAGTACGAGGGTCCGCCCAGGATCTGCACGACGCCGAAGGAGCTGAAGGTGAACAGGAACACCATCAGCGAGGCTGCCGCCACCGCCGGGGCCAGCGCCGGCAGCGTCACCAGCCGCCAGGCGGCGAACCGTCCGGCGCCCAGCACGCGGGCGGCCTCCTCCTGGCGCGGGTCCAGCTGCGCCCAGAGCCCGCCGACCGTCCGTACGACGACGGCGTAGTTGAAGAAGACGTGCGCGAGCAGGATCGCCCACACGGTGGTGTCCAGCCGGACGCCCCACAGCTCGTCCAGCAGCCCGCCCCGGCCGACCAGCGCGAGGAAGGCGGTACCGACCACCACGGTCGGCAGCACGAAGGGGACCGTCACCACCGCCCGCAGCAGCTCCTTGCCGGGGAAGTCGAGGCGCGCGAAGACGTACGCCGCGGGGAGGGCGATCACCAGCGTGAGCACGGTGGAGGCGAGCGCCTGCCAGGTGGTGAACCACAGCACGTCGGCGATGTCGGGCCGGGCGAGCACCTCGCCGATCCGGCCGAACTGCCAGCCGTCGTCGGTCTTGAGCCCGCGCCCGACGATCGCGGCGACGGGATAGGCGAAGAACAGCCCGAAGAAGACCAGGGGTACGGCCATCAGGGCGAGTCGCACCGCGATCGCCCGCCGGCCTTCACGAGGGCCGGGGCCCGGCGCGGCGCCCCCCGGCGCCGCACCCGACTCCTTGATACCGCCTACTTCACGACGAGCGAGGTCCATGCCTTGACCCACTGATCACGGTTCTTGGCGATGGTCTCGGGAGCGACGCTCTCGGGCTTCTCGATCACCACACCGTGCTTCGTGAACAGCTCCGGCAGGGAAGCGTCCTTCGTCACCGGGTTCACGAACATCTGGAGGGGCATGTCCTCCTGGAACTTCTTGCTGATCAGGAAGTCCACGAGGGCCTTGCCGCCCTCCTCGTTCTTCGCACCCTTCAACAGACCCGCGAACTCGATCTGGCGGAAGCAGGTGCCGGTGGAGACGCCCGTCGGGGCCTCGGCCGGCTGCGGCTCGCCGTACAGCACCTCGACCGGCGGGCTGGAGGCGTAGGAGACCACCAGCGGACGGTCGCCCTTGGCCTTCTTGCCGCCCGCGGAGCCCGAGAAGCGCTCGTTGTAGGCCTGCTCCCAGCCGTCGACGACCTCGACGCCGTTGGCCTTGAGCTTGCTCCAGTAGTCCTTCCAGCCCTCTTCGCCGTACTTGCCGACGGAGGCGAGCAGGAAGCCGAGACCGGGTGAGGAGGTCGCCGCGTTCTCGGTGACCAGCAGGTTCTTGTACTCCGGCTTGACCAGGTCGTCCAGCGTCTGCGGCGGGGCGAGCTTCTTGTCCGCGAAGTAAGCCCTGTCGTAGTTGACGCAGATGTCGCCGGAGTCGATCGGCGTGACCCGGTGCTCCTTGTCGAGCACGTACTCGGACTTCACCCCGGCCAGGCCCTTGGCCTCGTACGGCGTGAAGATCCCGTTGTCGAGGGCGCGCGAGAGCAGGGTGTTGTCGACGCCGAAGAAGACGTCGCCGCGCGGGGAGCCCTTGGTGAGGATCTCCTGGTTGAGCGCCGCGCCCGCGTCCCCCGACTTCAGCACCTTGACGGTGTAGCCGCTCTGCTGCTCGAACTCCTTGAGGACCGTGTCGGTCACGTTGAAGGAGTCGTGGGAGACGAGCGTGACGGTCTTGGACTTCGGGGCGTCGCTCGAACCCGCGGACTTGTCCTTGGCATCGCTGCCGCAGGCGCTGAGCGTGGCGACGCCCAGCGCGGCCGCGAGCGCTGCGCCCGCCAGCTTCTTGGTGGTGCTCACTGGTGAATTCCTCCTGGGATGTCCAGGAGAAGACGCGGCCCTGCCCGGCGCTCTTCGCGAGCGGACGCCGGGCAGGGCGCAACAGCTTGAGTGGTGACCGAACTTCCTACCCCGAATGACCGGGGCGAGGTTCAGAGGGTCTGCGGATGACGGATACCGCACTCTCAGCGCTGTGGCGCTCCCCTGTCGGAATATGAAATTGGTTCGGCCACAGGGTACCCCGTGGCCGATTGTGACCGGCCAGAACCGGAAGCTAGCGCTCCGAAGCGGCCAGCTGACCGCATGCGCCGTCGATCTCCTGACCGCGGGTGTCCCGTACGGTCACGGGGACGCCGTGCCGGGCGATGGCATCCACGAAGGCCTTCTCGTCCTCGGGCCGCGAGGCGGTCCACTTGGAGCCGGGCGTCGGGTTCAGCGGGATCAGATTGACGTGGACACGCTTGCCCTTGAGCAGCTTGCCCAGCAGGTCACCGCGCCAGGCCTGGTCGTTGATGTCGCGGATCAGGGCGTACTCGATGGAGATCCGGCGGCCGGACTTCTCCGCGTACTCCCAGGCCGCATCGAGGACCTCGCGGACGTTCCAGCGGGTGTTCACGGGGACCAGGGTGTCGCGCAGCTCGTCGTCGGGCGCGTGCAGCGAGACGGCGAGGCGGCACTTGAAGCCCTCGTCGGCGAAGCGCAGCATGGCCGGGACCAGGCCGACGGTGGAGACGGTGATGCCGCGCTGGGAGAGGCCCAGGCCGTCGGGCTCCGGGTCGGTGAGGCGGCGGATGGCTCCGACCACGCGGTTGTAGTTGGCCAGCGGCTCGCCCATGCCCATGAAGACGATGTTCGACAGCCGCGCCGGGCCACCGGGGACCTCACCGTCGCGCAGCGCGCGCATGCCGTCGACGATCTGGTGCACGATCTCGGCGGTGGACAGGTTGCGGTCCAGACCCGCCTGGCCGGTGGCACAGAACGGGCAGTTCATGCCGCATCCGGCCTGCGAGGAGATGCACATCGTGACCCGGTCGGGGTAGCGCATGAGCACGGACTCGACGAGCGTGCCGTCGTGCAGCTTCCACAGGGTCTTGCGGGTGGTGTCGTTGTCGCAGCTGATGTGCCGGATGACGTTCATCAGGTCCGGGAGGAGCTCCTGCTGCAGCTTCTCGCGGGAGCCCGCGGGGATGTCGGTCCACTCGGCCGGGTCGTGCGCGTAGCGCGCGAAGTAGTGCTGGGAGAGCTGCTTGGCCCGGAACGGCTTCTCGCCGATCGCGGCCACCGCCTCACGGCGCTCCTCGGGAGTGAGGTCGGCGAGGTGCCGGGGCGGCTTCTTGGCTCCGCGCGGGGCGACGAAGGTGAGCTCTCCCGGAACAGGGCGGGCCATGGCAGGTACTCCTTGTAAGACGAAAGGCGCGCCGCAGAAGCAGCGCGCCTTCCAAGAGTAACCGCCCGGCGTGTTACGACGCCTTTGGGCAGGTCAGCCCGTACCGACGAACGCGGCCAGCAGCAGCCAGACCACCGGAGCGGTCGGCAGCAGCGAGTCGAGCCGGTCCATGATGCCGCCGTGTCCCGGCAGCAGGGTGCCCATGTCCTTGATGCCCAGGTCCCGCTTGATCATCGACTCGCCGAGGTCGCCCAGTGTGGCGCTGACGGCGACCGCCAGGCCCAGCAGCAGGCCCTGCCACCAAGAACCGCCGTCGATCAGGAACTCCATGCACAGCGCGCCGGCGGCCATCGCGAAGGCCACCGCGCCGAACAGGCCCTCGCGGGTCTTTCCGGGGCTGATGCGCGGCGCGAGCTTGGTCTTGCCGAAGCGCCAGCCGACCGCGTAGGCCCCGGTGTCGCTGACCACCGTCAGGAGCAGGAAGGTGATCACCCGCTGCGGCCCGTCGTCGGCGGTGAGCAGCATCGCGACGAAGGTGGCCAGGAAGGGCACGTAGAACGCCGCGAAGGCACCCGCCGTGACGTCCTTGAGGTAGTCCTCGGGCGGCTCGGTCATCCGCCAGACCAGGACCGCCAGCACGGTCAGGGCCATGGCCACCCAGGCGCCCTCGGCGCCGCGGACGTATCCGGCGATGACCATGGCCGCCCCGCCGACGGCGAGCGGGACGAGCGGGGCCTTGATGCCCTTCTTCTCCTGCAGCCGGGAGGTGAGCTCCCACAGGCCCACGACGACGGCAACGACGACGACGCCGACGAAGACCGCCTTGACGATCAGCAGCGAGGCGAAGATGACCGCGCCGAGGCCGACGCCGACCCCTATGGCGGCACGCAGGTCCCGCCCCGCGCGCTTCTTCGGCGGCGGTGGCGAGGCGTCCTGCGGCTGCGGGGCATGCGGGGGCGGGGGGCTGGGCATGGGCTCCTGCGGCGGCGTCTCGGCGCGGAAGAGGAGGCCGCCGTCCAAGACGGCCCCCCGATCGCGTGCTTCCCGGTCGTCGAAGTCACGGCCGGCGGCATCGGGCACGATGGGCATGGGCCGAGTGTGCGGGCCCACTTGCGCATCGTATGCGGGACCCGCCGGAACTGGCTCCGGCTGCCAGGAAGAGTCGTTCATCAGACTTCGAGGAGCTCGGCTTCCTTGTGCTTGAGCAGCTCGTCCACCTGCGCGACGTACTTCGCGGTGGTGTCGTCGAGCTCCTTCTCGGCGCGGCGCACCTCGTCCTCGCCGGCCTCCTTGTCCTTGACGAGCTTGTCAAGGGCGTCCTTCGCCTTGCGGCGGACGGCGCGCAGGGAGATCTTGGAGTCCTCGGCCTTGGTGCGCGCGACCTTGATGTACTCCTTGCGGCGGTCCTGCGTCAGCTCGGGGAAGGTCACCCGGATGATGCTGCCGTCGTTGCTCGGGTTGACACCGAGGTCGGAGTCGCGGATGGCCTGCTCGATGTTGCGCAGGGCGCTCTTGTCGAACGGGGTCACGATCGCCATGCGCGGCTCGGGCACCGAGAAGGACGCGAGCTGGTTGATGGGCGTGATGGCGCCGTAGTACTCCGCCACGATCTTGTTGAACATCGCCGGGTGCGCACGACCGGTGCGAATCGCGGCGAAGTCTTCCTTGGCGACGACGACGGCCTTTTCCATCTTCTCCTCGGCCTCGAGGAGGATCTCTTCGGTCACCACGTGCTCCTGCATGTCTTGAATGGATGGTTCAGGCGGGCGGGGCGGGCGGGTCCGGTCCGGGCTCGGTCCGGCAGCGGACTGCTCAGGCCCGGGTTCCCTGGTCGCTGACGAGCGTGCCGATCTTCTCACCCTTGACGGCGCGCGCGATATTGCCCTCGGCGAGCAGCTCGAAGACGAGGATCGGCAGCTTGTTGTCACGGCACAGCGTGATGGCGGTCGCGTCCGCGACCTTGAGGTCGCGGGAGAGGACCTCTCCGTACTCCAGCGCGTCGAACTTCACCGCGTCGGGGTTCTTCTTCGGGTCGGAGTCGTAGACCCCGTCGACACCGTTCTTGCCCATGAGCAGGGCCTCGGCGTCGATCTCCAGGGCGCGCTGGGCGGCCGTGGTGTCGGTGGAGAAGTACGGCATGCCCATGCCGGCGCCGAAGATGACGACGCGGCCCTTCTCCAGGTGCCGCACGGCGCGCAGCGGGATGTACGGCTCCGCGACCTGGCCCATGGTGATGGCGGTCTGCACGCGGGAGTCGATGCCCTCCTTCTCCAGGAAGTCCTGGAGGGCGAGGCAGTTCATGACCGTGCCGAGCATGCCCATGTAGTCGGACCGGGCCCGGTCCATGCCGCGCTGCTGGAGTTCGGCGCCGCGGAAGAAGTTTCCGCCGCCGATCACGACGGCGATCTCCGCGCCGTCACGGACCACCGCGGCGATCTCGCGCGCGATGGCGTGGACGACGTCGGGGTCGACGCCCAGTCCTCTGCCACCCGAGAAGGCTTCGCCCGACAGCTTCAGCATGAAGCGGCGGCCCTTCTTGTCCTGGTCGCTCTTGTCGTCGGAAGCGGTGTGGGGGTCCACGCCCTGATTCATGGAGATCTCCTCGTGCACATACGAAGAAGGCCATTGCCGGTGGGTCCTCGCGGTTCCCTCTGCGGCAATGGCCTCCTCGTCAGATCTGCGGTCGCCTCGCGCAAGCGCGGACGACTGCCTCAGACCCTACCGGGGTCCGGTGTCCGTTCGCGTACGGACGGACTCAGATGCCGACCTTGATGCGGCTGAAGCGCTTCAGGGTGACACCGGCCTCGTCCAGGACCTTCTGGACGGACTTCTTGTTGTCCAGCGCGTACGCCTGGCCCAGCAGGGTGGCGTCCTTGAAGAAGCCGTTGATGCGACCCTCGACGATCTTCGGCAGGGCGGCCTCGGGCTTGCCCTCCGCGCGGGTGACCTCTTCGGCGATGCGACGCTCGGACTCGACCTTCTCGGCCGGGACGTCTTCCTTGGAGAGCCACTGCGGGGCGAACGCCGCGATGTGCTGCGCGATGCCGCGGGCGACCTCGGCGTTCTCCTTGTCGAGCTCGACAAGGACACCGATCTGGAACGGCAGGTCGGGCATCGTGCGGTGCATGTACGACGCGACGTAGGCGCCGGAGAACTGCGCGAAGCGGTCCAGGACGATCTTCTCGCCGAGGTTGGCGTTCGCCTCGTCCACGAAGGCCGTGACGGTCTTGCCGGGCTCGATCTCGGAGGCGAGCAGCGCCTCGATGTCGGCCGGGGAGGTGGCGGCGACGTGCGCGGCCAGCTGGTTGGCGACGGCCAGGAACTTCTCGCCCTTGGCGACGAAGTCCGTCTCGCACTTCAGCTCGACGAGGACACCGGAGGTGTTGTCGTCGGCGATCAGGGAGACGACGGCACCGTTCTCGGCAGAACGGCCCTCGCGCTTGGCGACGCCCTTCTGACCCTTGATGCGGAGGGCCTCCTGGGCCTTCTCGACGTCGCCGTCAGCCTCGACCAGCGCGTTCTTGCAGTCCAGCATGCCGGCGCCGGTGAGCTCGCGGAGCTTCTTGACGTCAGCGGCGGTGTAGTTCGCCATGAGTCTGTGATTCTCTCTCGAAGTCGTAGATCTACGGGTGAACGGCGGAGGCGCCGCGCCGTGCGCGCGGCTCCCCCGCCGTCATCGTCCGTGCTGTGAGTGCCCGGCGTCTGAACGCCGGGCGCTCTCAGTGGGTCAGGCCTGCTCGGCGTCGGCGGCCGGGGCAGCCTCGGCGGCGGGGGCCTCGGCGGCCGGGGTCTCGGCGGCAGCCTCGGCCGGAGCGGCCTCGGCGTCGTCGGCCTTCTTGTCGCCCTCGAGCAGGTCGCGCTCCCACTCGGCGAGCGGCTCGGCGGCGGCCTTCTCGCCCGGCTTCGAGTCGCCGGTCGCAGCGCCGGAGCGGGCGATGAGGCCCTCGGCGACGGCGTCGGCGATCACGCGGGTGAGCAGGGTGACGGAGCGGATCGCGTCGTCGTTGCCCGGGATCTTGTAGTCGACCTCGTCGGGGTCACAGTTGGTGTCGAGGATCGCGACGACCGGGATGTGGAGCTTGCGCGCCTCACCGACGGCGATGTGCTCCTTCTTGGTGTCGACGATCCAGACGGCGCTGGGGACCTTCGACATCTCGCGGATACCACCGAGGGTCTTCTCCAGCTTGGTCTTCTCGCGGGAGAGGACCAGGAGCTCCTTCTTGGTGAGACCCGAGGCGGCGACGTCCTCGAAGTCGATCGCCTCAAGCTCCTTCAGACGCTGGAGGCGCTTGTAGACGGTGGAGAAGTTGGTGAGCATGCCACCCAGCCACCGCTGGTTGACGTACGGCATACCAACGCGCGTCGCCTGCTCGGCGATGGCCTCCTGGGCCTGCTTCTTGGTACCGACGAACATGATGGAGCCACCGTGCGCGACGGTCTCCTTCACGAACTCGTAGGCGCGGTCGATGTACGACAGCGACTGCAGCAGGTCGATGATGTAGATGCCGTTGCGCTCCGTGAAGATGAAGCGCTTCATCTTCGGGTTCCAACGGCGGGTCTGGTGACCGAAGTGGACGCCGCTTTCCAGCAGCTCCCGCATCGTGACGACGGCCATGGCCATCTCCTTGGTTTCTCGGTTTGGTTCCTGACGCCCCGCCGCGCCCTGCCCCCATCGGGGACCGAGAGACGCTGTCACCTGGCCGTTTCGGCTCGGTGCTGGGGCGTGCGAAGTCGACCCGGTGACCCGGATCGCCACAAGAAGTGTACGGGACCCGGCGGTATGCCGGGTGACGCCGTTGTCCACATCCGCCGGTCCGTCCACAGGGCGGCGCGCGCGACGGCCGGGCCCGGGACCCTTCAGGTCATGACGACACTGCTGCTCAGCCTGCTGTTGACCCTGGTCCAGGCGGCCGTCGGCCCCGCTGTCGGGGTCCGGCCGCTGCCCGCGCCGCTCTCGGTGGCCCGCTGGTGGGACCCGCCCCCGACCCCGTACGCCGCCGGCCACCGTGGGGTGGACCTGGCCGCGCCGGTGGGCGCCGAGGTCCGCGCGGTCGCCGCCGGCCGGGTCCACCACGCGGGCCCGGTCGCCGGCCGCGGGGTCCTCTCGATCGCCCTGCCGAACGGACTGCGCACGACGTACGAGCCGGTCCGCCCGCTGGTCTCGGAGGGCGAGCAGGTCACGGCGGGCCAGGTGGTGGCGGTCCTGACGGAGGGCTCCCACTGTCCGGCCCCGTGCCTGCACTGGGGCCTGCTGGCGGGCGAGGCGTACCTGAACCCGCTCACCCTGCTCCCCCGCCCGACGCCCCGCCTGCTGCCGGACCCCGGCGGGGGGTGAGAGACGCGGGAGGGAGTGAGGGGGTAAGGGCGGAGACAAGCGGGGCCTCAGCCCCGCACGCCCCGCAGGGCCATGGCGACGGCCGTCTCCGTCACGACGTCCGGATCCTCGGCGGCTCCGAGTTCGATCCGCCGGACGGCGGCATCCACGACCCCTTGCAGCAGTATCGCGGCCAGCCTCGGCTCCGCCTGCCCCGAAGAGCTCAGCGCCTCGACGATCATCGCCACCAGACCCCCGTGGGCCGCGCGGATCTTCTCCCGCGCCCCGGCGTCCAGCTCGCTCGCGGAGATCGCCACGACCGCGCGGTGCCGCCGGTCGCCGACCAGCCCCAGCTGGCTCCGCACATAGGCCTCGATCTTGGCCTCGGGCGACTCGGCCTGCTCCATCGCGGCCTCGATCTCGGCGGCCCAGACGGGGAAGTCCACCGCGCACAGCTCTTCGACCACGGCCGCGCGGGAGCGGAAGTACTCGTACACGGAGGACCGGGCGAGCCCGGTCCGCTCCGCGAGGGCGGGGAAGGTCAGCGCTTCCGTCCCGCCTTCGGACAACAGGGAGCGTGCGGCGTCCAAGAGGGCGCCGCGCTGCATCGACCGGTGCTCGGCCACGGAGGCCGCTCGAATCCTGGGCACCCCTCCACTCTACGGAGGTACCGCAAGCTCACCGCCCCACATCCGCGAGCTTCGCCCGCAGTTGCAGCACCGACTTGGTGTGGATCTGGCTGACGCGGCTCTCGGTGACGCCCAGCACGTTGCCGATCTCGGCCAGCGTGAGCCCCTCGTAGTAGTAGAGGGTGACCACCGTCTTCTCCCGCTCGGGCAGGGTGTTGATGGCCCGCGCCAGCAGGCGACGCAACTCCCGGTCCTCCGCCACCGCCACCGGGTTGTCGGCGGCGGTGTCCTCCAGGGTGTCCATCAGCGAGAGGCGGTCGCCGCCCTCCCCGCCGACGTGCAGCAGTTCCTCCAGGGCGACGACGTTGGCCAGGGACAACTGACTGAAGACCGTGTGGAGATCCTCCACCCCGATCCCCATCTCCGCGGCGACCTCGCTCTCCGTGGGGGTGCGCCGCAGCTGGGCCTCCAGCGTGGCGTAGGCCCGCTCCACGGCCCGGGCCTTCTGCCGGACCGAGCGCGGGATCCAGTCCAGCGCCCGCAGTTCGTCGATCATCGCGCCGCGGATCCGGGTGATGGCGTACGTCTCGAACTTGATCGACCGGTCGATGTCGAACTTCTCGATGGCGTCGATCAGTCCGAAGACCCCGGAGGAGACGAAGTCGGCCTGTTCCACATTGGGCGGCAGGCCCACGCTGACTCGGCCCGCGACGTACTTGACCAGCGGCGAGTAGTGCAGGATCAGCTGCTCCCGCAGCCGATCGTCACCGGACTCCTTGTACGAGCGCCAGAGCGCCTCCAGGGACGAGGGCGCGGTGGACCGCACGCCGCCACGGGCAGCGGGGGGCACCGCAGCGCGGTCGGACCCTGAGGTGTGCTGGGGCATGCTTCGCCTTTGCCGGAGCGGGATTCCTTGGGAGCGTAGCGTGACGGGAGTGTCGCGGTGCGCGAAGAGTACGGGATCGGACGGGGGCGCAGGGGCGACCCGACTCGCGCGGGCGACCCGGGACCGGCGCCTGGCGCACGGTCCCGGCGACTGCCACCGGGAAGACCGCGTCTCTCATCGGTTTCACTCTTTCACCGGAACGCTCCAGGTCAACGACCGCCTCGCCGGACGGTTCCGGTTTGTGTGCCTCCATCAGGTGTTCGTCCGCTCAACTGCCAGCCGTCGCCCTGCCGTTCGACGAACCCCAGAGAGTGAAGTTCGTACAGTCTGCCGATGACTTCATCTGCGCCGTTGCCGGAGGCAAGGGCCACCTCCTCCGCGTGGACCGGGCGGCCGGCCGGGAGCGCTTCGAGCACGCGGGCCGTGTCCGGCTCCAGCAGATCCCTGGCGAGCACGGGGCCGCGCCGCTCGGGGGCCAGTTCCCCGATGGAGCCGACCAGTTCCGCCACCTCCGCCGCGTCGGTGACCAGCACGGCCTCGCCCCGCAGCAGTTCGTGCACCCCGGCCGAGAGGCCGCTGGTGGCGGGCCCGGGGACGCCCATCGTGAACCTGCCGAGCCGCTGGGCGCGCCGGGCGGTGACCAGGGACCCGCTGCGGAGGGCGGCCTCCACCACCACCGTGCCCCGCGTGAGGGCGGCGATGACCCGGTTGCGCAGGACGAACCGGCTGGGGGTCGGATGGCTCCCTGGCGGCAGCTCCCCCAGGACCAGTCCCTGGCCGGCGATCCGGCCGAGGAGCCCGGCGTGTCCACGGGGATAGGCGACGTCCACCCCGCAGGCCAGCACCGCCGCCGTGGCGCCGCCCGAGGCGAGGGCACCGCGGTGGGCTGCGGCGTCGATCCCGTACGCGGCCCCCGAGACCACGACCCAGCCCCGCTCCGCGAGTCCGGCGGCCAGGGTCTGGGCCATGTGCGCGCCGTACGGGGTGCAGGCCCGGGCCCCGACCACGGCGACCGAGCGCAGCGCCCAGGTCCGCAGGTTCGGCCGCCCCCGCAGCCACAGCCCGACGGGCCGGGCGTCACCGAGGTCGTCGAGCTGGGTCGGCCACTCCGCCGAGCCGGGACACACGAACCGGCCCCCCGTCTCGGCGGCCAGCTCCAGGTCCCGCCGGGGATCGGCCAGGGCCGCCCGTCTGCGGTACCCGGCGAGCCGCTCGGCCCTCACCCCGGCGGGATCGCCCGCCTCCGCCCCGGGCGCGGTCAGCATCCGCATCAGCCCGACCGCCCCGTACTCCCGCAGCCACCTCCCGCCCCGCTCCTCCCCGGGCTCCAGCACCCGCGTCAGTGCCGCCCTCGCCAACCGTTCCCCTTCCTCGCCCCCGGCCCCGGTCCCGTCGCCGCTCATGACCCGGCCCCCGCCACCAGGGCCGCCCCGCGGGCGATTCCCGTCCGCAGTTCCAGGGCTACGGCCACGTCCAGTGCCTCGGGCCGGTCCCGCCCTCGAAGGTCCGCAACGGTCCAGGCGACCCTGAGGACCCGGTCCAGCCCCCGCGCGGTGAGCAGCCCGCGCTCCAGATCCCGCTCGGCCTGGGCCAGCGCCCCGGGGGCGGGCTGCCAGCGTGTGCGCAGCTCCCGCCCCGGGACCTCGCTGTTGATCCGCCAGGGGGTGTCGTCCAGACGGCGGGCCGCCCGCGCCCGGGCCTCGACGACCCGCCCGGCCACGGTGGCGCTGGTCTCGCCCCGTCCACCGTGGCCCAGCAGGTCGGACCGGGTGACGGGTTCGACCTCGATGCGCAGGTCGACGCGGTCCAGCAGGGGCCCGGACAGCCGCGCCTGATACCGCCTGATCGACGAGGGGGCGCAGTCGCATCCCGCCCCGAGCAGGGTGTGCCGTCCGCAGGGGCACGGATTGGCGGCGAGCACCATCAGGAACCGGGCGGGCAGGCGCACCACCCCGGCCGCCCGGGCCACCACGATGTGCCCCGATTCGAGGGGCTGTCTCAGCGCATCCAGCACCTGGGGGCGGAACTCGGGCGCCTCGTCGAGGAAGAGCACTCCTTTGTGGGCCAGTGACACCGCTCCGGGTCTCGGCAGCCCGCTGCCGCCCCCGACCAGGGCCTGCATCGTCGCCGAGTGGTGCGGGGCGCAGTACGGCGGGACGGTCACCAGTGGCTCGCCCGGCGGGAGGATCCCGGCGACCGAGTGGACGGCCGTGACCTCCAGGGACTCCTGTCGGGTGAGCGGGGGCATGATGCCCGGCAGCCGCTCGGCCAGCAGCGTCTTGCCCGCCCCGGGCGGACCGCTCAGCAGGATGTGATGGCCTCCGGCCGCGGCGACCTCCAGCCCCCGCCGGGCGGGACGCTGGCCCGCGACGTCGGCGAGATCCAGTCCTTCCCAGCCGCCGGACGTACTGGACAGGCCCGTCCCCAGGCCCGCGCCCGGGAGGACCAGGCCGGCCAGCATCGGATCGGGGCGGCCCGGCGGGTCCGGCGGTTCCTCCTCGGGGACCGCCCCGTCGGTCAGTACGGCGATGAGCTGACGCAGGCTGCGCACCCCGAGCACCGAGACGTCCGGCACGAGCGTGGCCTCGGCGGCGCACTGCTGCGGCACCACCACCTGCCGGTAGCCGGCCTCGGCCGCCGCGAGCACCGCCGGCAGGATGCCCCGGACCGGCCGCACCCGGCCGTCCAGGCCCAGCTCCCCGATGAGCACGAGGTCGGTGATCGCACCCGGGTCCACCACCTCCGCGGCGCCCAGGACGGCGGCGGCCACAGCGAGGTCGAACCCCGATCCGCCCTTCGGTACGGAAGCCGGGCTGAGCCCGACCGTGAGCTTCTTCTGCGGCCACGCCGCGCCCGAGTTGACCACGGCGGCGCGCACCCGGTCCCGGCTCTCCACCAGGGTCTTGTCGGGCAGTCCCACCAGGGTGAAGGCCGCGACCCCGGGCTCCAGGTCCGCCTGGACCTCGACCACCACGCCGTCGACGCCCACCAGGGCCACCGAACAGGCTCGGGCGAACCCCATCAGGCCACCCCCCTGACGTGCTCCACCACGGGCGCACCGCGCCGCGGCAGCAGGACTCCGACGAGGTCGATGCGCACCCCGCCCGGAGGTGGTCCGCCGTGGTCGGCGAGCCAGCGCTCGGCGAGCGCCCGTAAGCGCTCGGCTTTGCCCGCCCGTACGGCCGCCATGGGATGTTCGAAGTCCCCCGCCCGGCGGGTCTTCACCTCGCACACCACGAGGGCGTCACCGTCCCGGGCGACGATGTCGATCTCCCCGCGGCGGCACCGCCAGTTCCGCGCGATCACGGTCATCCCGGCCTCGGTCAGCCGCCGCGCCGCGAGTTCCTCGCCGTACCGCCCCAATGCCTGCTGTGCCACGCCCTTCGCGTTCATCCGGCACCACCTCCGGTACCGACGATCGCGCGCCCCCGCCCACCTTGTGGATCTTGGTGGACAACTCCGCCGTTGTGGATGACCCGGTCACCCGTACGGCGGAGGAAACTCAGCTGCCCGGCAGTTCGAGGTCGCTCTTGTTGAGTTCCTCGATGTTCACGTCCTTGAAGGTCAGCACCCGCACCTGCTTGACGAACCGGGCCGGCCGGTACATGTCCCAGACCCACGCGTCGGCCATGGAGACCTCGAAGAAGACCTCCCCCTGGACCGAGTGCACCTGCATCTCGTAGTCGTTGGTGAGGTAGAAACGACGTTCGGTCTCGATCACATACTTGAACAGCCCGACGACGTCGCGGTACTCCCGATAGAGCTTCAGCTCCATCTCGGTCTCGTACTTTTCGAGGTCCTCGGCACTCATGGCATGTTCCCCTTCAGCCGTGCGTCCCCCTATTGTGCGCCAGGCCCGTGCGCCCCTAAACGATTTCCGGGGCCAGGACCACCGGCGCACCCGGAGGACCGTCGTCGAGCAGCGTCCGGAGCAGCTCGGCGAGTCTGGTCGGGTACACCGTCTCATGGGCCGCGAGAAGTTCCTCGGAGGTCCACCACCTGGCTCCGGCGACGCTGCGCCGCTCCAGCTCGGTGAGGCCGCCCATCTCGGTCACCGTCTGGGCGGTACGGGCCAGGAAGTACCACTCGTCCTGCTCCCAGCGGCGCCCGTCGAAGGGGAACGAGCAGTACCGGTGCCACAGCACGGGCCCCAATTCGACCTGTGTGATCCCCGTCTCCTCCGCCAGCTCCCGCAGCGCGGCCTCCTCCCGGCTCTCGTCGCCCTCCAGCCCGCCGCCGGGGGTGAACCACCAGTCGTCCGCGGGATCCGCCGGTTCGAAGCCGTGCAGCAGCAGGATCCGGTCCGCCGGGTCCAGCAGGATCACCCGCGACACCTTCCGGGAGCCCGGCGCCGATGCCGCTTCAGCGGGCACCGGCCCGCTCCCGCCGCCGGCCGCGCCCCAGAACCCGTGCGAGCGGCCCGTACGCGGCCCCCAGCACCACCAGGGCGGCGCCCACGACCACGGCCGCCAGCTGGAGTCGCAGCGGCCCGGGCCGGGAGACCCCGCCCGGCAGCGCGGCATACGTCGGCGGCCGCTCCAGCGTCTTCATGGAGGGCCAGGCGAGGGCGTCGACGCGCGCACTGACGGCCGACCGGGCCACGGTGCCCTGTCCGGCCTCTTGCAGGTGCGCCCGGGAGTCCAGGGAGCCGCTCCGGTGGTCGCCCAGCAGGAAGAGGTTGCCCTCCGGCACCGTCACCTCGAAGGGGGTGCCGGTGGCGGGGGGCTGCCCGGGCGGCATGGGAAGCCCCGAGTCGGGCTTGGTGGCGTCGATGTAGGGCTCGTCCAGGGGCGTGCCGTTCACGGTGAGCTCGCCGGCGGCGCCGCAGCACTTCACGGTGTCGCCGCCGATGCCGACGACCCGCTTGACCATGGGCGAATCGCTCCACATGGAATCAGTAAAGATGACCACGTCCCCGCGGCGCACCTCATCGCCGTCGATGCGCTGCGCCAGCACCCGGTCCCCGGGCACGACGGTGGGCGTCATCGAGTCGGTGGGCACGGTGTAGGGCTGGTAGACGAGCGCCCCCCACACGAAACCGCCGAGGAAGAGCGCAAAGCCGACGGCCACGGCGATGCCCGACAACACGTTGCCGAGACCACCGTGGCCGTCCTTGCCACTGCGTATTGCCTGTGTTCCGCCCATTGCAGCGCCCCCACGTCGGAGATCGTCGACCTGGGCGGCACCCTACCCGGCGGTACGCCCGCCAGTCAGCCTCCGCCGGCGCCACATGACGAGCGGCACAGCGCCGGTGAGCCCCAGCGCGGCCGGGCCGAGCCCCACCGGCGCGAGCCCGGAGGCGCCGAGGCCGAGCGCGGCGGCCTTGGTCTGGTTGCCGATGCCCGGCTGGTCGAAGGTGTCCGGGATCGGCAGGGTGGACCAGCGGGTGATCGGCCACGCGACCACCACGGCCCGCCCGACGACCTTGTCGACCGGCACGAAGCCCTGGGTGGAGTCCTGCATGTGGTAGCGGGAGTCCTGGGAGTTCTGCCGGTGGTCGCCCATCACCCAGATCTTGCCCTTGGGCACGGTGATCGGGCCGAACGGGGCGTCGTCGCACGGGGTGTTGCCGGGGTAGATGTACGGCTCGTCGAGCGCCTTGCCGTTGACGACGACCGGTCCCCCCTTCTTGCACTCGACCGTGTCCCCGCCGATGGCGATGGTCCGCTTGATCAGGTCCTTCTCGGCGGCGTCCGGCATCAGGCCGATCTTGCTGAGGATCTGCTGGGCGAGGTTCGGCTCCGGGGTGGGCTCTCCGGACAGCCAGTCCGCCGGGTCGTGGAAGACGACGACCTCGCCGCGCTCGGGCTCGGAGCCGAACCACGGGGTCAGCTTGTCCACCAGCACCCGGTCTCCGCGCTGCAGGGTGTCCTGCATCGAGTCGGACGGGATCGAGAACGCCTGGACCAGGAAGGTCTTGATCAGCAGGGCCAGCAGCAGGGCGATACCGATCAGGAGCGGAAGCTCCTTCCAGAACGAGCGGTGCGGGCGCGCCGCGGTACCGCCGTCCTCCTCGGCCTCGCTCATGGCAGCGTCGTCGTCCGGCCGCTCCTCGCCCTCGTCGCGTCCGGAACGTGCGCCTACCGCCACATCCCCCACATCCACTCCCTCACTCGGATCAGCCGCCCGCTCCGGATCGGAAACGGGCTCTCCCCTCCCTTAACGAGCGGGAGTTCCCTAAGGCGCGGGAGACCCAGGACACACTATGCGAACGGCGGGCCCCGACGGCGTCGACGACGCCCGCGTGCCTCGCGGCGGGCCTGATCGGGCACCATCCGGAACGTGGCGGGCGTCTCCAACCGGCGCCAGTGCCCGAAGGGCCAGGCGATGACCACGGCCTCCCCCACGACCCCGTTCTCGTCGATGGTCCCGTCGAAGGCCTCGTCGAGGTGGAAGCGGGAGTCCGCCGAATTCGCCCGGTGGTCGCCCATCACGAAGAGCCGGCCCGCCGGCACGTGCACCTCGAAGCGGATGTCCGAGGGCGTGTTGCCCTCGTTCACGTACGGCTCATCGAGCGGCGAGCCGTTGACGGTGACCCGGCCCCTGGCGTCACAGCACATGACGGTGTCCCCGCCGACTCCGATGACGCGCTTGATCAGGTCCTGCTCGTCGGCCGAGGGCAGAAGTCCGATGAAGGTGAGTGCCTGTTTGATCTGCTTGACGCCGACCGGGTCGGGGGCGGGCCGGGCGGCCTCGCCCTTGAGCCAGCCGCCGGGGTCCTTGAACACGACGACGTCGCCGCGCTCGACCTCGGAGCCGAACCACGGGGTCAGCTTGTCCACCAGCACCCGGTCGCCGATCCGGATGGTCTGCTCCATCGAGCCCGACGGGATGAAGAAGGCCTGCACCAGGAAGGTCTTGAGGACCAGGGCGATGCACAGCGCCACGGCCACCAGCAGGGGCAGTTCACCGGCCCGGCGCGTACGGCGGCGCCGCCTCACCCGGCGGGCCAGCCTGCGCCGCTCGGCCCGGCCGCCCTCCACCACCGGGACGGGCTCCGGCTCCGGCTGCGGCTCCGGCTCGGGTTCGAACTCGGATTCCCAGCCGGTTTCGCGCCTCCGACGGCCGCGCGGCCGACCGCGGCTACCCATGCCCGCCCCCGGCCGTGCCCCAGCGCGAGACGGGCCAGCCTATCCACGCGGCCCGCCCGATCACCTTCTCCACCGGCACCATCCCCCCGCCCGGTTCTCCCAGGTGGTCTCGCGAGTCCCGGGACTGGGACCGATGATCACCCATCACCCACAGGGTCCCAACCGGTACGACGATCCGGAAGGGCACCTTCGAAGGCGCGTCGCCCGGGTACACGTACGGCTCCTCCAGCGGAACGCCGTTGACCTTGATCCGCCCGCCCGCGTCGCAGCACACCACGTCGTCCCCGCCGACGCCCACGACCCGCTTGACGAAGTCGGTGTCGGACGGCTGCGCGAGCCCGAGCGCCGAGGCCACGCCGTGCAGGGCCTCCCCGACCGGATGGCCCGCGGGGCGTTCCCGTACGAACGACCCGGTGCCGTCGAAGACCACCATGTCCCCGCGGCGCGGCTGATCGCCGAAACGGTACGCCAGCTTGTCGACCAACACCCGGTCCCCGACCTCGAGCGTCGGTTCCATCGAGCGGCTCGGGATCAGGAAGGGCTGAACCACGAAATTGCTGAACAGCAGCAGGAAGACGGTGCAGACCACGCCGAGCACTCCGGCCCGCCGCCACGTCAGCCGCCAGGCCGACCGCTGCCGCCGCGTCCGCGACGGCGAGAACGCAAAACGCGGCCGCCCCTCCCCCTCGCCGGGGGAAGAGTGGCCGCGCTGCGTGTGAGGTGCTTCGGTGTCCATCGGGGGCGAGCCTATCCGGCCACCCCGGGACCCCGTAGGGGACCTCAGTTGTCGCGCTTCTCCTTGATCTTCGCGGCCTTGCCGCGGAGCTCACGGAGGTAGTACAGCTTGGCGCGGCGCACGTCACCGCGGGTGACGAGCTCGATCTTCTCGAAGATCGGGGAGTGGACCGGGAAGGTACGCTCCACGCCGACGCTGAAGGAGACCTTGCGAACGGTGAAGGTCTCGGAGACACCGGCGCCCTGGCGGCGGATGACGACACCCTTGAACTGCTGGATACGGGAGCGGTTGCCCTCGATCACGCGGACGTGCACGTTGATCGTGTCACCCGGGCGGAAGGCCGGGACGTCCGAGCGGAGCGCGGCGGCGTTGACGCCATCGAGCAGGTGAGACATGTTCTTCGTCTGCTTTCTTCGCATGACGCCACAGGTCGCCAGTGCGGGTTTCCGTAGAGAATTCGGGAGCCGTGGAACCCGGCGGACGACGGTCCCCCTGTGGCAGGGGCGTCCGCGAGCACACAGCAGCCGCCTATTCTTCCACGGCTGCGGGCCTGCGCCAAAACCGGCCGTCGGCCGACGGCTTCCAGCCCAGGATGGAGAGGATCTCCCGGTCCTTCTTGTCGAAGGCTTCAGCCTCACAGCGCTCGATCAGATCGGGACGGTTGGCCGCGGTCCGGCGGAAGGCCTCGTCCCGGCGCCAGCGGGCGATCTTCCCGTGGTGGCCGCTGAGCAGCACCTCTGGGATGTCCCGTCCGCGCCACACCGGGGGCTTGGTGTAGACGGGCCCCTCCAGCAGGTTCGCCATCTCACCCGGGGCGAAGGAGTCGTCGCGGTGCGATTCGGCGTTGCCGAGCACCCCGGGGAGCAGCCGGGCCACGGCCTCGGTGACGACGAGTACGGCGGCCTCGCCGCCCGCCAGGACGTAGTCGCCGATGGAGACCTCGTACACCGGCATGCGCGTGGCGTACTCGTCCATGACACGGCGGTCGATGCCCTCGTACCGGGCCGGCGTGAAGATCAGCCAGGGCCGCTCGGAGAGCTCGACGGCCAGTTCCTGGGTGAAGGGCCGGCCGCTGGGGGTGGGGACGACCATGACGGGCCCGTGCGCGCCCGCCTCGTAGCCGTCGGCCAGCGCCGCGTCCAGGGCCTCGCCCCACGGCTCGGTCTTCATGACCATGCCGGGGCCGCCGCCGTACGGGGTGTCGTCGACGGTGTTGTGCCGGTCGTACGTCCAGTCCCGCAGGTCGTGGACGTGTACGTCGAGCTGGCCGCGGGCGCGGGCCTTGCCGACGAGGGAGACGTTCAGCGGCTCCAGGTACTCGGGGAAGATCGTGACGACGTCGAGACGCATCAGGCTTCTTCCCCGGAGTCCTCGTCACGGGTCGAGTCGATGATCGCTTCGCGCTCGTCGATCAGCCCGGGCGGCGGGGTGATGACGCAGCGCTGCTCCTCCAGGTCGATCTCGGCGACGATCTCCTCCACGAAGGGGATCATCACCTCGGAGCCGTCCGGCCGCTCGACGATGAAGAGGTCCTGCGAGGGCAGGTGGGAGATCTCGGTGATCCGGCCGATCTCGGTACCGTCCTCCAGCACCACGTCCAGGTCCATCAGCTGGTGGTCGTAGTACTCGTCGTCCTCCTCCGGGAGCTCCGCCGGGTCCACTTCCGCGATCAGCAGGATGTTGCGCAGCGCCTCGGCGCCGGTGCGGTCCTTGACGCCCGCGAAGCGGAGCAGCAGCCTGCCGCTGTGCACCCGGCCGGTCTCGACGGTCAGCGGTCCCGCCGACGCGGGTTCCGTCTTGAGCACGGCGCCGGGACTGAGCCGCAGTTCCGGCTCGTCGGTGCGCACCTCGACGGTGACCTCACCCTTGATGCCGTGGGCGCGGCCGATCCGCGCGACTACCAGCTCCACTGTGTGTCTCTCCTGTTCAGACGACGACGGGCCGGGGCGGGCACGTATGCCCTCCCCGGCCCGTGCCGGTGATCACTCTTGCAATGGACCCGGTCTCAGCGGACCTGGTCCACGTCGACGAGGTCGACGCGGATCCCCCGGCCGCCGATGGCGCCCACGACGGTACGCAGAGCACGCGCGGTGCGGCCGTTGCGGCCGATCACCTTGCCGAGGTCGTCGGGGTGGACCCGGACCTCGAGCACCTGCCCGCGGCGCAGGTTGCGCGAGGCGACCTGCACTTCGTCGGGGTTGTCCACAATGCCCTTCACGAGGTGCTCAAGAGCCTCCTCGAGCATGATCAGGCCTCGGTCGACTCGGCGGCGGCCTCAGCCTCGTCCGCCTTCTTGTCGGCCTTCTTGGCCTTCTGCGTGATGGCCTCGCCCTTGCCCTCGCCGATGCCCTCGAGGGCCTTGGCGAACTCGTCGAAGGAGCGACGCTTGCTCTCCTTCGTCTCCGGCTGCAGGAGCGGCGCGGGGGCGGGGAGACCCTTGTGGGCCTGCCAGTCACCGGTCAGCTTCAGGATGGCGAGCACAGCCTCGGTGGGCTGGGCGCCGACGGACAGCCAGTACTGCGCACGCTCGGCGTTGACCTCGATGCGCGACGGGTTGTAGGTCGGGTGGTAGATACCGATCTCCTCGATCGCGCGACCATCCCGGCGGGTGCGGGCGTCGGCGACGACGATGCGGTAGTGCGGCTGGCGAATCTTGCCGAGGCGCTTGAGCTTGATCTTGACTGCCACTGGAGTGGTGTCTCCTGAACTTGACGTGGTTGGGCACATGAGATGCCACGTGGGGTTGCGGTACTCGGGTGCCCGATGGACGCGTCAGCCGGAGGAGAGAGGGGTCCTATGCGACTGTCGAGTACAGCTAGCCATTGTGCCATACGCCCGCGGCGCGCTCAGCCGGGCGGGGTGGATCCGCCCCGCCCTGCGGGCGCGGCTGAGCGCGGCCCCGGCTCCGGGCGCCGCCGCAGTGGCGCGGCGCGGCCCGCCGGGGTGCCGACCCCGACGGTCAGGAGGCCGCCGCGATGGCCACCTCGGGGATACGGAAGGGCTTCATGCAGCCGCCGCACACGATCGGCGCCTGGGCGAGCACGGAAGGGACCACCCGCACGTTGCGCCCGCAGTCGCAGACCGCCTTGACCCGCACGCCGCCGCCGGAGGAGCCGTGCCGGGCGGCCGGCCCCCGGAAGCTGCGCTTGGTGTCCGCGGCCGTGGCAGCCGTGTGGGCCTTCAGCGCGCGCTGCAGCCGCTCCATCGTGGGGCGGTAGCGCCGCTTCGCCTCGGGGTTGAGCGTGACCAGCGAGAAGCCGCTGCTCGCGTGCGGCTCTTCGGAGTGGTCCAGCCCCATCTCCTCGGCGATCGCGAGGAATCTGCGGTTGTGGTAGCGGCCGGCGCGCGAGGTGTCGCGGACTCCGCGAGCGGCGGCGATGCCGTGGACTGCCTCGTGCAGCAGTCGCTCGAAGGAGAGCTCGGCGCCGCAGGCGGACGAGGACTCTCCGATCAGGGACTCGGGCGCGGCAAGGTCAGGCAGCTCGGGGTGGTACCGCTGAATATCGGCCCACGCCTGCGCCAGCTCTGCGGCGAGAACAGGGGGTGTCGTGCTCACGTCGTGACAACGAGCCGAGGTGCCCTGGTGTTCCGATTCCGGGCCATTCCAAATTTTTTGCACGTACCAGTCAGTTCACACTCATGCGTCCTGACGAGGACGGGTGCGCCGATCTCAGGATGAGTCGGTACGTAACGTCGACGGGAAAGCATCAACCCCGGCGCACGGAACAGGCCGTGCGCCGGGGCGGAGGAGTGACTCAGTAGGAGCGCGCGACGATCGCGAGGGTACCGGGGGCGTCGTCCGCCTCCGGAACCGACCCGTCGGCCGCGATCAGGCAGCGCACGGAGACGGCCTGCTCGGCCAGCTTGGCCTCGCCCTCCGGACCGAGGTCCGCCCACGGGATCCGCGCCCAGCCGCCGGCGACGGCGGCCTCGGCGGCCTCCTCGATGGTCGAGACGTCCGAGGTACGGGCCTCACGGCGCTCGCGGGACTCGCGCAGCAGCTGCGCCTGGTCCTCGTCGAGCACCTTGGGCAGCAGGTCGGCGAGCGCGTCGATCTGCACGGGGGTCTTCCCGCCCGGGATCCGGCGGGCGAGCATCGCGGTGCCGGCCTCCAGGTCACGGGGGCCGATCTCGATGCGGACCGGTACGCCCTTGAGCTCCCAGTCCACGGCGCGGCGGCCGAAGGGGGTGTCGACACGGTCGTCGACCTGCACCCGGATGCCGGCGGCCTTCAGCTGGGCACCCAGCTCGCGGACCTTGGCCACGGCCTCGTCGCCCTTGATCGCCATGACGACGACCTGGACGTGGGCCAGGCGCGGCGGGACCCGCAGGCCGTTGTCGTCGCCGTGGGACATGATCAGGCCGCCGACCATGCGGGTCGAGACGCCCCACGAGGTCTGCCAGACGAGCTCCTGCTTGCCTTCCTTCGACAGGTACTGCGTGTTGAAGGCCTTGGCGAAGTTGGTGCCGAGCTCGTGGCTCGTGCCCAGCTGCAGGGCCTTGCCGTCGCCCATCATGCCCTCGAGGGTGAGGGTGTTGATGGCGCCGGCGAAGCGCTCCTTGGCGGTCTTGCGGCCGAGCACGACGTCGATGCCGAGCACGTTCGTCATGAAGTCGCCGTACACGTCCGTGTGGATGCGGGCGGCGTAGTCACGGGCGTCCTCATAGGTGGCGTGGGCCGTGTGGCCCTCCTGCCACAGGAACTCGCTCGTGCGCAGGAAGACGCGCGGGCGCATCTCCCAGCGGACCACGTTGGCCCACTGGTTGATCAGCAGGGGCAGGTCGCGGTAGCTCTGGACCCACTTGGAGAAGTAGTCGTTGATGATCGTCTCGGAGGTGGGCCGGACGACGACCGGCTCTTCCAGCTCCTTGCCGCCGCCGTGCGTGACGACCGCGAGCTCGGGGGCGAAGCCCTCGACGTGCTCGGCTTCCTTCGTCAGGTACGACTGCGGGATGAACAGCGGGAAGTACGCGTTCTGGGCGCCCGCGTCCTTGATGCGCGCGTCCATCTCCTGCTGCATCCGCTCCCACAGGCCGTAGCCGTACGGTCGGATGACCATGGTGCCGCGGACCGGACCGTTGTCGGCCAGCTCGGCCTTGTTGATCAGATCCTGGTACCAGCGGGGGAAATCCTCCGCCTGCGGGGTGAGAACGGGTGCCTTTGCCATGGCGCGAATGGTACGGCGCCCGGCGCTCGATGCGTGAATCGGGTGGCACGCTCCTCTGGACGCGGGGGCCGATGGGGAGTTCCCTGTCAACGGGGGCAAGGGGGCGACACGGAATCAGGAGCGCTCTTTCGATGACACCGATGCCGACGGCGACACTCGTCGCCCGGGACTGGGCGGAGATCCAGGAACGGATGCTGGTACCGCTGTACGAGGCGGTCTACGACCGGCTGGAGATCGGGCCGGGGGACCGGCTGCTGGACCTCGGCTGCGGGGCCGGGCTGCCCCTGCTGCTCGCGGCCGGGCGGGGAGCCGTGGCCACGGGGGTGGAGGCGGATCCGGCCCGGCGGGCGCTGGCCCGTGAGCGGCTGCTGGAGGTGCTCGCGGCTCCCCCGGCGCCCTCGGCGGCGTCCCGGCCGTACGACGCCCTGCTGGCCTTCTCGCCGGCCCCGGCGGCGCTGGCCCGGGCGCTGCCCACGGTCCGGCGCGGCGGGGCGGTGGTGCTGGCCGACTGGGGTCCGGCGGAACGGTGCACGGTGCCCGCGGTCCTGGGCGGCGGACCCGCGCCCCGGGACCTTGACGCGCTCGTGGAGCGGGCCGGGCTGCGACCGGACGGGTCGGGGCGGGTGTTCTGCCCCTTCGGGTACGCGGATGTGGACAGCGCCGTGCGCGGGCTGCTGTCGACGGGGCTCTTCGACGGCGCGGCCGATCCCGCGCTCGCGGAGAAGGAACTCGCCGAGGCCCTTCACCCCTTCGAGCGATCCGACGGAGCGGTGTGGCTGCCGAACATCTTCCGGTACGTGATCGCCCGGGTGGTGTGACCGGCGGCCCCCTCAGTCCGCGCCGTGGCTCTTCGTCAGGCGCGGGATCCCGGCGGCGGCGTAGGCGGCCGCTTCGTCCAGGGTCTCGGCGGCGAGCAGGGCCTCGGCCAGGGCGTCGAGCTTCGGCCGGTGCTCGCGCAGCAGCCGGCAGGCCTCGTCGTAGCACTCGTCCACGATCCGCCGCATCTCGTGGTCGACCGCGTCGAGGGTGGCGGGGGCCGCGGACAGGCCGTACGGGCCCTGGCCGTCGGAGGGGATGGCGGTGAGCTTGCCGACGCGCTCGCTCATGCCCCAGCGGCCGACCATGCCGCGGACGATGTTGGTGACCTGTTCGAGGTCGTTCTCCGCGCCCGTGGTGATCACGTCGTAGACGGTGTGCTCGGCGGCCATGCCGCCCAGCGCGCCGATGATGCGGCCGCGGAGGTACTCCTCGGTGTACGCGTACCGGTCCGCGTCCGGGGTCGAGAGGGTGACGCCCAGCGCGCGGCCCCGGGGGACGATGGTGATCTTGCGCACCGGGTCGGCGCCGGGCTGGAGCATGCCCAGCAGGGCGTGGCCGCTCTCGTGGTAGGCCGTACGGCGGCGCTCCTCCAGAGGCATGACCAAGGACCGCTCCGCGCCGAGCTGGACCTTCTCCAGGGCGTCGGAGAGATCGGACTGGGTCACCTGGTCCTGCCGGCGTTTGACGGCCAGCAGCGCGGCCTCGTTGGCCAGGTTGGCCAGTTCGGCGCCGGTCATCCCGGGGGTGGTACGGGCCACCTGGGCCAGGTCGACGCTCTCGGCTAGCGGGATGTCCCGCGTGTGGATGCGCAGGATGGCCTCGCGGCCGCCCCGGTCGGGCGGTGAGACGACCACGGTGCGGTCGAAGCGGCCCGGGCGGGTCAGGGCGGGGTCCAGGACGTCCGCCCGGTTGGTGGCGGCCAGGACGACCACGCCCTCCGAACCCGAGAAGCCGTCCATCTCGGTGAGGATCTGGTTCAGGGTCTGCTCGCGCTCGTCGTGGCCGCCCATCGTCGCGCCGCCGCCCCGCACGCGGCCGATGGTGTCGATCTCGTCGATGAAGATGATCGCGGGGGCGACTTTGCGCGCCTCCGTGAACAGTTCGCGGACCCGGGAGGCTCCCACGCCGACGATCATCTCGATGAACTCGGAGGCGGAGGCGGAGAAGAACGGGACCCCGGCCTCGCCCGCGACCGCCCGTGCCAGCAAGGTCTTGCCGGTGCCGGGCGGTCCGGACAGCAGGACCCCGCCCGGCATCCTGGCGCCCATCCTCCGGTAGTTCTGCGGGTTCTTGAGGAAGTCGACGACGTCGTTCAGCTCCCCCGCGACCTCGTCGATGCCGGCCACGTCCTCGAAGGTGGTGCGCGGGGCGCCCTCCACCAGCTCCACCGGCTTGGGCGGGGCCTTGCGACCCAGCGCGCCCATGCCGCCCATGCCGGCGCTCATCCGGCGGGAGAAGAAGATCCACAGCGCGACCAGCAGCAGCATGGGGGCGAGGGAGAGCAGCAGGTTGGCCAGGAAACTGCGCTGCAGGACGACCGGAGAGGCCGTGACGGTCACGTTCTGCTTGGTGAGCTCGGCCCACAGGTCGTCGTCGGCGAAGGCCGGCCGCTGGCTGACGAACTTGGTGTAGTCGCCCTTGTCCCCGTCGGGCAGCGGCTGCTTGGTCTTCAGCTCGCCCTGGATGGCGTCGCCCTTGGAGTAGATCTTCGAGACGTTGCCGTTCGCGACCTGCTTGCTGAATTCGGTGTACGAGATCGTCGGCTCGTCGCCCTCGTTGAAGAAGGACAGCACCAGGTTGGTGATCAGGTAGACGATCAGAGCGGCGAGGATCAGCCCCCGCCAGCCGCCCGGCATCCTCTTCTTCGGCGCGGGGGCGGGCGGTGCGCCCTCCGAGCGCCAGGGCGTGTCGGCCCGGTCGCGCGGCGGTACGGGGCTGGGGCTGGGCACGGGCGTCTCCTTCTGCCGTCCTCCCGGCCGACCATAAGCGACAAACCCGACCATTGCCCCCGCAGAAGCAGAAGGCCCCGACCGTGTGAACACAGCCGGGGCCCACGCTCGCGTACCCGCGTGCGTACTACTTCATGAACTTCTTGAACTCGTCCGGCAGGTCGAAGTCCTGACCCGGCTGGCCGCCGCCCGCAGGAAGGCCGAAGGGGCTGCCGCCGGCCGCGGGCTCGATCGCCTGCGGGCCGTGCTCACGGCGGGCCGCGGCTGCGGCCTCCTCTTCCTTGCGCTTCATCGGGTTGCCGCTCTTGCGCTTGCCCTTGGCCTGCTTGACCTGCTTCTTCTGCCGGCCGGGGCCGCCGCCCATCCCGGGGATGCCGGGCATCCCGGGCATGCCGCCGCCCTGAGCCATGCGGGACATCATCTTGCGGGCGTCGAAGAACCGCTCCACCAGCGACTTGACGGCGCTGACCTCGGCACCCGAACCCTTGGCGATACGGGCACGGCGCGAGCCGTTGATGATCGTCGGGTCCTGGCGCTCGGCCGGGGTCATCGACTTGATGATCGCGGCCATGCGGTCGACGTCACGCTCGTCGATGTTGTTGATCTGGTCCTTGATCTGCCCCATGCCGGGCAGCATGCCGAGCAGCTTGGAGATGGAGCCCATCTTGCGGACCTGCTCCATCTGGGCCAGGAAGTCGTCGAGCGTGAACTCCTTGGGGCCCTTGGCGAGCTTGGCCGCCATCTTCTCGGCCTCGGCCTGCGAGAAGGTCTTCTCGGCCTGCTCGATGAGGGTGAGCATGTCACCCATGTCGAGGATCCGGCCCGCCATGCGGTCGGGGTGGAACGCGTCGAACTCGTCGAGCTTCTCGCCGTTCGAGGCGAACATGATCTGCTTGCCGGTGACGTGCGCGATGGAGAGCGCGGCACCACCCCGGGCGTCGCCGTCGAGCTTCGAGAGCACGACGCCGTCGAAGCCGACGCCGTCGCGGAAGGCTTCGGCGGTGTTGACCGCGTCCTGGCCGATCATGGCGTCGACGACGAAAAGGATCTCGTCGGGGCTGACGGCGTCGCGGATGTCCGCGGCCTGCTGCATCAGCTCGGCGTCGATGCCGAGGCGGCCGGCGGTGTCGACGATGACGATGTCGTGCTGCTTGGTCCGCGCGTACTCGACGGAGTCCTTCGCGACCTGGACCGGGTCACCGACGCCGTTGCCGGGCTGGGGCCCGTAGAAGGCGACGCCCGCGCGGTCGGCGACGACGGAGAGCTGGTTGACGGCGTTGGGGCGCTGGAGGTCGCACGCGACGAGGAGCGGGGTGTGGCCCTGCCCCTTGAGCCAGAGGCCGAGCTTTCCGGCGAGGGTGGTCTTACCGGCACCCTGGAGACCGGCCAGCATGATCACGGTGGGGGCGGTCTTGGCGAAGCGCAGTCGCCGGGTCTCGCCGCCGAGGATCGTCACCAGCTCGTCGTTGACGATCTTGAGGACCTGCTGGCCGGGGTTCAGCGCCTTGCTGACCTCCTCGCCGCGTGCCCTCTCCTTGACGTTCGCGATGAAGGAGCGGACGACCGGGAGGGCGACGTCGGCCTCGAGGAGGGCGATACGGATTTCCCGGGCCGCTGCGTCGATGTCAGCCTCGGACAGCCGGCCTTTGCCGCGCAGGCCCTTGAAGGTATTCGCCAAGCGGTCGGAGAGCGTATCGAACACGGTGGTCGCGATTCCTCGGGTCGGGGGCGTTGTGGTCGTCCCCCAGGGTATCGGGCCGCGCCACCGGCCCGGCCCTGCGGGCGTCTTTTCCCGGAGCTCCGACCCGGGAAACGGGCCCCGCAGCGTCGGAGGGGCCGGAATCGCCACAGGGCGATCCGGCCCCGCCGCTACGCCAGCGCCGCCTGCACGGATGCGGCCAGGGCCGCCCCCTGCACGGGTTCCAGCGGCTTGCCCTCGGGGGTGGTCACGTACAGCGTGTCCACGGCATTGGCGCCGAGCGTCGAGACGTGCGCGCTGCGGACCCGGACCCCGCCGGACTCCAGCGCCCGCCCGATCCGGTGCAGCAGACCCACCGCGTCGGGGGCGCGCACCTCCAGGACCGTGGCCAGGGCGGAGACGTCCGGGACCACCTCGACCCGGGGCGGCGGCGGGACCACCCCGCGGCGGCGCGGGTACGCCGCCTCGCGGTCCGCCAGCCTGGCCGGAACGTCGAGCGAGCCGTCCAGGGCGCGGACCAGGTCGGTGCGCAGCCGCGCGGCCTCTGGCAGCGAGCCGTACTCGGCCGCCACCCGCCAGCGCAGCACCAGGACCTCCCCCAGCCGGTCCGGGAGCTCCACGGAGCGCAGGTCGGCCGCCCGGACGGTGAGCCGGTGCAGGGCCAGCACGCCCGCCGCGGCCGGGAGGACCCCCGGCTGGTCGGGGACGGCCACGACGAGTTCCACGCCGACGGCGTCCTCCTCGTGCCGGGCCTGGAGCGCGAGCACCGGCTCCCCGGTGCGCAGCGCCTCCACCGCCAGGCGTTCCTGTTCGGTCGAGGGGATCTCCGGTTCACGCGCGGCCGGGGCCGTGCCGCGCAGCACGGCGGCGACCCGTGCGACGAGGTCCGCGACCAGCGATCCCCGCCAGGCGCTCCACGCCGCCGGCCCGGTGGCCAGGGCGTCCGCCTCCGTCAGGGCGTGCAGTATCTCCAGCGTGCCCACCGACCCCACGGCCTCGGCCACCGCGCGGACGGTCGCCGGGTCGTCCAGGTCGCGCCGGGTCGCGGTGTCGATCAGCAGCAGGTGGTGCCGTACGAGTGTGCCCAGTACGTCGATGTCCCGCGCGCCGAAGCCGACCCGCACGGCGACGTCACGCGCGATCGTCTCCCCCGCCACTGAGTGGTCCCCCGGCCAGCCCTTGCCGATGTCGTGCAGGAGGGCGGCCATCAGGAGCAGGTCGGGGCGGCCGACCCGGCGGGTGAGGGCCGAGGCCCGCACGGCCGTCTCGATGAGGTGGCGGTCCACCGTCCAGGTGTGGACGGGGTTGCGCTGCGGGCGGCACCGTACCCGTTCCCAGTCGGGCAGCAGTCGTGTGATCAGGCCTTCCGCCTCCATGGCCTCCCAGACGGCGATGGTCGGCTCGCCGGCACCGAGCAGGGTGAGGAGCTGCTCGCGGGCCTCGGCCGGCCAGGGCACCGGGAGCGGCTTCGCCTGGGCCGCGAGCCTGCGCAGGGCGTGCAGGGACACGGGGAGTCCGGCCTGTGCGGCGGCCGCGCCGAAGCGCAGCGGCAGTACGGGATCCCGGTCGGGGCGCGCGGCCAGGGCCAGCACGGCTTCGCCGTCGGACTCCACGACCCCCTCGGCCAGGGGTGCCCGCTCGACGGCCTGCGCTCCGCGGGTGCCGAGGAGCCCCCGCAGCCTCGGCTTGGCCGCGCGGGCCCGCAGGACCCGGCCGACTTCCCGCCAGGTCACGTCACCGGCGTACGCGACGACCCGCGCGGCCTCGTACACCTCGCGCAGCAGCGCGTCCGCGTCGAGCAGCCCGAGCTGGGCCGCGACCTGGTCCTGTTCCTGGAGCGAGAGCCGGTCGGTGGAGCGGCCCGTCACCAGGTGCAGGGCGTCCCGGGCGTCCAGGAGCCGGCGCCGGGCGTCGGCGAGGCCCTCGCGCGGGGCGTCGGCCAGCCAGGACGCCGCCACCGCCCGCAGCGCGGTGACGTCCCGGAGCCCGCCGCGGGCCTCCTTGAGGTCGGGTTCGAGCAGGAAGCGCAGCTCACCGGCCCGCTCGGCCCGTTCCCGGCACAGGGCGTGCAGCTGCGGGAGCCGTTTGGCCGCCTGGTTGCGCCAGTCGGCCAGCACGGAGGTCCGCAGGCCGGCCAGGAGGCCGGCGTCGCCCGCGACCGGCCGGGCGTCCAGCAGTCCGAGGTGCACCTTGAGGTCCTCGGCGGCGGTCTTGCGGGCCTCGCCGGGGGTCCGTACCGAGTGGTCGAGGGCCACGCCCAGGTCCCACACCGGGTACCAGAGGCGGTCGGCCAGCGCGCTCAGGGCCCGCGGCTCGGCCTTGCCGTCGTGCAGCAGCACCAGGTCGAGGTCGCTGCGCGGGGAGAGTTCGCCGCGCCCGTAACCGCCGACGGCCACCAGGGCGGCGCCGCGTACGCCGGTCTCCCGTACAGCGGCGGTGAACAGGGCGTTCAGCCATTCGTCGGTCAGCCCGGCCAGGGCGGAACGCCGCGAAGGCCCGGACCGCGACTCCTCCTGGAGGAGTCGCAGCCGGGCCGCGGCGTATCCGCTGGGTCCCGAGTCGGCCGTGTGGTCCGTGGTCTTCTCGACGCTCGTCACCCAGGAGCTCCCGTCACCTAGAGCGCGTCAGCGCCGCGCTCGCCGGTGCGGACCCGGACGACCGAGTCCACGGGGACGCTCCACACCTTGCCGTCGCCGATCTTGCCGGTGGCGGCGGCGCTCACGATGACCCGGATCACCTCTTCGGCGTCGGCGTCCTCTACGAGCACCTCGATGCGGATCTTGGGTACGAGGTCCACGGTGTATTCGGCGCCCCGGTAGACCTCGGTGTGGCCGCGCTGACGGCCGTAGCCGCTGGCCTCGGTGACCGTGAGCCCCTGGACTCCGAAGGTCTGGAGGGCTTCCTTGATCTCGTCCAGCTTGTGCGGCTTGACGATCGCGGTGATCAGCTTCATGCGTCAACCTTCTTGCTCGCGGCGGCGGGGGCGGGGGCGGCGGTGCTCCGTGCGGAGGATCCGCCGCCGGCTCCGCTGAAGTCGTAAGCGGTCTCGGCGTGTTCGACCTGGTCGATGCCGGAGACCTCGTCGTCCTCGGTGACCCGCATCCCGATCGTCTTGTCGAGGAGGAAGGCGAGCAGCGCGGACGCCACGAGAGAGTAGGCCAGGACCGCGAAGACTCCGATGGCCTGCTTGCCGAGCTGCTCCAGGCCGCCGCCGTAGAAGAGGCCGGCCGCGTCGGACTGGACCCCGCCGGTGGCGAAGAAGCCCACCAGCAGCGAGCCGATGACACCGCCTACGAGGTGGACGCCGACCACGTCGAGGGAGTCGTCGTAGCCGAACTTGTACTTGAGGCCGACGGCCATGGCGCAGACGACACCGGCGATCGCGCCGATGGCGATCGCCCCGAGCGGGGAGCAGGAGCCGCCGGAGGGGGTGATGGCGACGAGGCCGGCGACCGCGCCGGAGGCGGCGCCGAGGGTGGTGAAGGAGCCGTGGCGCAGCTTCTCGTAGCCGAGCCAGGCGAGCATGGCGGCGGCGGTGGCGACCTGGGTGTTGACGAACATGACCGCGCCGACGCCGTCGTCGTTGCCGAGCCAGGAGCCCGCGTTGAAGCCGAACCAGCCGAACCAGAGCAGACCGGCGCCGAGCATCACGAGGGGGAGGCTGTGCGGGCGCATCGGGTCCTTCTTGAAGCCGACGCGCTTGCCGATGACCAGGATCACGCCGAGGGCGGCGGCGCCGGCGTTGATGTGGACGGCGGTGCCGCCCGCGAAGTCGATGACGCCGAGCTCGAAGAGCCAGCCGCCGGCGCCCCACACCCAGTGGGCGACGGGGAAGTAGACGACGGTGACCCACAGGACGGTGAACAGGGCCCAGGCGCTGAACTTCACGCGGTCGGCGAGGGCGCCGCTGATCAGGGCCGGGGTGATGACGGCGAACATCAGCTGGAAGACGGCGAAGACGTAGACCGGGATGGTGTAGCCGTCCCACAGCTCGGTGATGCCGATGCCGCTGAGGCCCACGTAGTCGGAGTTCCAGCCGATGAAGGAGCCGGAGTCGGTGCCGAAGGCGAGGCTGAAGCCGTAGAGGACCCAGAGGATCGTGACGATCCCGAGGCTGATGAAGCTCATCATCAGCATGTTGAGGCTGCTCTTGACGCGGACCATGCCTCCGTAGAAGAAGGCGAGTCCCGGGGTCATCAGCATGACCAGGGCGGAGCAGATGAGCATGAACCCGGTGTTCGCGGCAGACAGCGTCGGGGCGTCTGCCGCGAGGGTCGTGATGGCTGATGCCATCGGCGTCTCCTCGTCGTCGGTACGTTCGCGTGCGGGCGATCGTGAAAACCTGAGCGGCGTTAAGGGGTCCGGCCGGATGGGGGGCTGGCCGGGACTGGCCGGTTAATGACCCTGAGATTCGCGCAGGCCGGTTTCCGGCGGCGCCGCTCGGTGTTTCGCGCCGATGACGAAGGCGTCCGGGCTGTTACAGCCCGATGAACACGGCAACCGTCGATTGAGCAACCACGACGGCGATCGGCCGCACCCGCGGGAGCGGCCCGCGGTTCAGTGGCCAAGAGGGGCCGGCCGCGGCGGTGACCCGGATGTCCTGGCTGGGGGAGCCTGATCGGGCTTCACGGGGTGACTGCCGCGGCCGGGGTCTGGGAGGGCGGCCGCCCGGGCCGCTAGACGGCCTCCGCGGCTTCGGGGAGCCGGGCGGCGAGGACGTCGGTGAGCCGGCGCACGTCGGAGACGTCACCGTACTCACGGGCGGCGGTGTCGACGGTCTTGCGCAGTCGCGTGTTCACCCGTTCGGAGCGAACCTTTCCCGCCACGTCGAGGGCCCGGCCGACGAGGACGGTGGCCTGCTCGGGCTCGCGCTGGAGCAGGTGCACGGTGGCCATGCCGATGAGGTTGAGGGCGTAGGAGCGCTGGTGCTCCTCGTCCTTCTCGAACAGTGCGACGGCCTTCGCCATGACGGGTTCGGCGAGGGAGGCGTACGTGGGGCTGCGCCCGGCGACGTAGGCCAGATCGCGGTACGAGTGCGAGTTCTCGCCGTTCAGCTCGGCCTCGGAGAAGAAGCGGATCCAGTCGGGTTCGGGTTCGCCCCCGAAGCCGACGTCGGCGAAGGTGTCCTCGGCCATCCGCACGGCCCGCTTGCAACGGCTGGGCTGCCCCATGTTGGCGTAGGCGCGGGCCTCCATCGCATACAGCATGGCCTGGGTGCGCGGGCCGGCGCAGTCGCGGCTGCCGTACTGCGCGAGGTGTACGAGTTCCAGCGCGTCCTCGGGGCGGCCGAGGTGGATCATCTGGCGGCTCATGCCGGAGAGGATGTACGAGCCGAGCGGCTTGTCCCCGGCCTCCTTCGCGGCGTGCAGCGCGAGGACGAAGTACTTCTGGGCGGTGGGGTGCAGGCCGATGTCGTAGCTCATCCAGCCGGCCAGTTCGGCGAGCTCCGCGGCGACCTTGAAGAGCCGCTTCATGACGGGGGCCGGGTGGTTCTCCTGGAGCAGGTCGGTGACCTCGTGGAGCTGGCCCACCACGGCCTTGCGGCGCAGCCCGCCGCCGCACTGGGCGTCCCACTGGCGGAACATCACGGTGGTGGCGTCGAGGAGGCCGAGCTCGGGCTCGGAGAGCCGGGGCGGGCGGTGGCCGCCGAGGGCGCCCGCCGGCCCTCCCCCTCGCTCCGCCGGGGGGACCCCGACCGCGCGCGGTCCCGGGTCGGCGGCCGGGGCAGGGACGAGCCAGCGCTGCATGGGCTCGATCAGGGCGGGTCCGGCGGAGAGGGCGAGCGAGGTCCCGAGGAAGCCCCGGCGGGCCAGCATCAGGTCGCTGCGGGAGAATTCACCGAGCAGTTCGACGGTCTGCGGGCCCGCCCAGGGCAGGTCGACGCCGGAGACGGACGGGGTCTGGTGGGCGGTGCGCAGGCCGAGCTGCTCGATGGCGACCACGGAACCGAAGCGCTCCGAGAACAGCTCGGAGAGGATCCGGGGGACGGGCTCGCGGGGCTGTTCGCCGTCGAGCCAGCGGCGCACGCGGGAGGTGTCCGTGCTGATGTGGTGGGCGCCCATCTGGCGGGCACGACGGTTGACCTGGCGGGCGAGCTCACCCTTCGACCAGCCGCTGCGGACGAACCATGACGTCAGCTGATCATTACGGTCAGCACACTCGTCGCTCGTTCCGCTTGCGTCGTTGCCGCTCACTGGAACGCCCCCATCCGCATCGCATCTTCCACACGAAACCCTGGCGGGAGCGGCGAGCGCCGCCACGGACCTTCACGAGTCCTTCACGCATTGCCTCCGGCATACCCACGGACGGGTCTGCCTTGGGGGTTCGTGTACCGAAAGTAATCCTACGATCACCCCTCCCGCGAGGTCGATCCCGGAAACGCCACCATTCGCCACCCCTTCGAATGAACTAGTCACCCGCCAGGCGCGATTCACTTGACACAAGGCGAAAACGGATCGGTTGGACTGGAGTGCGCCAGGGGCGCGCGCGGCGAGGAGTGCGCCGGGCCGCGGCAGAGGAACCCCGCGGCGGACCGCCGGCAGCCGGTCCCGCCGATGTCGTAACCACCGGCGCGTCCGACCCGTTGGAGGGGGCATGGGCATGGGCTTCACGATCGGCGGCAGCCGCAGCACCAAGGAGTTCCGTTCCGGCGCCCGGCGCCGGGGCCGGACGTCGGAATGCACAGCCGTGGCGGAGTACACGGGGCTGTGGGGCTGGGACGTGGTACCGGGCACCCGCGCCGCCTCACCCGCCGGTGACTGCTCCTGCGGGGACACCGGGTGCGCCGCCCCCGGGGCGCACCCGCTGCCCTTCGCCCCCACCGTCAAGGCGGGGGCCACCCTGGACGAGGTCACCGAGGCCTGGGGCGAGTACCCGGGCGCGGCGGTACTGCTGCCCGTGGGCCGGTCCTTCGACGTCATCGAGGTCTCGGAGGAGGCCGGGCGGCGCGCGCTGGTCCGGCTGGAGCGGATGGGCCTGCCGCTCGGGCCGGTCGTCGTGACCGCGGACGGCAGGGCCCAGTTCTTCGTGGCGCCGGGCGCGGCGGCCGGGCTGCCGCAGCTGCTGTACCGGATGGGCTGGGACGACGCCGACCTGGACCTGCGGGCGCTGGGCCGGGGGGCGTACGTCACGGCGCCGCCCTCCGACCGGGCCGGCCTGGGCCAGGTCGGCTGGCTGCGCCCGCCCGCGCTCGATTCCGCCGCGAGCCCGCCGCAGGCCCGGCTGCTGCTGGGCACCCTCGCCTACATCTGCCACCGCTTCCGCGGATAGGCCCCGCCAAGAAGCCCCCGTACACGCCCGTGCCCCTGTCCTCCGGCCGGAGGACAGGGGCACGGGCGTGCGTACGGACCGCTCAGTCGCCGATCAGGGCGTCCACGAACGCCTCCGGCTCGAAGGGCGCCAGGTCGTCGGCGCCCTCGCCGAGGCCGACGAGCTTGACCGGGACGCCGAGCGCGCGCTGGACGGCGACGACGATGCCGCCCTTGGCGGTTCCGTCGAGCTTGGTCAGCACGATGCCGGTGATGTCCACGACCTCCGCGAAGACGCGGGCCTGGGTCAGGCCGTTCTGCCCGGTGGTGGCGTCCAGCACGAGCAGGACCTCGTCCAGCGGGCCGTGCTTCTCGACGACGCGCTTGACCTTGCCGAGCTCGTCCATGAGACCGGTCTTGGTGTGCAGGCGGCCCGCGGTGTCGATGAGCACCACGTCGGCGCCCTCGGCGATGCCCTCCTTGACCGCGTCGTAGGCGATCGAGGCGGGGTCGCCGCCCTCGGGGCCGCGTACGGTACGGGCGCCCACGCGCTCGCCCCAGGTCTGGAGCTGGTCGGCGGCCGCCGCGCGGAAGGTGTCGGCCGCGCCGAGCACCACGCTGCGGCCGTCGGCGACGAGGACGCGGGCGAGCTTGCCGGTGGTGGTGGTCTTGCCGGTGCCGTTGACACCGACGACCATCACGACGGCCGGGGTGTCGGCGCCGCTCTCGGTCTTCACGGCGCGGTCGAAGTCGGTGCCGACCAGGGTCAGCAGCTCCTCCTTCAGCAGCGTGCGAAGTTCCGCCGGGGTGCGCGTGCCGAGCACCTTGACCCGCTCACGGAGCCGGTCGACCAGCTCCTGGGTCGGTGCGACACCGACGTCGGCGATGAGGAGGGTCTCTTCGATCTCCTCCCAGGTTTCCTCGTCGAGGTGCTCCCGGGAGAGCAGCGTGAGCAGCCCCTTGCCGAGGGTGTTCTGCGACCGGGCGAGGCGCGCGCGCAGCCGGACGAGGCGGCCGGCGGTGGGCTCGGGGATCTCGATCCGGGGCGCGGGCGGCGCCTCGATGACCGGGTCCTCGGCCGCGACCGGCGATTCGAGGGCGGTCTCCGCGTCGGGAAGGCCGACCTCCTCGATGGTGCGGCGCGGCTCTTCCGCCGTCTCTACGGCGTCCTCCCCCACCTGCGGTTCGGCAGGCGGAGCAGTGATGGTCGGCGTGCTCGGCGGTGCCGGTGGCGGCAGCTGCTTCTTCTTGCGGCTGCTGACCACGAGCCCGCTGATCACGCCGACCGCGACCAGGGCGATGACTACAGCAAGGATGAGGATGTCCATAACCCACCCAGTATCGGCCACAGCCGCCCCGAAGCCCGGACCTTGGACGTTGCCATCGGACTGTAAGCCGGAATTTGTGGTTTTAGCGGTAAATCAATGATGATGGGCGACTTCCCTCCACGCCCTCTCCACGGAGTACCGCATGCCTGCCGAAGAGACCGCGATCGAGACCCGCGGCCTGGAGCCCGTCCCGGACGGCGAGCGCGGCGGCCGGGTCCGCGAGCTCGTCCCCACCTGGGTCGCCGCCAACATCAGCGTGCTGCTGCTGACCATGGGCGCGGGCCTGGTGATCTTCAACAAGCTCAACATCTGGCAGGTGCTGGTCGTCGCGGTCGCGGCCCCGGTCGTCTCGTACGGGATCGTCGGTCTGATCTCGATCGCCGGCAAGCGGGGCGGCGCCCCGGGCATGGCCCTCTCGCGGGCCGTGTTCGGACAGCGCGGCAACCTCTTGCCGGGCGCGCTGATCTGGGTGGCCCGGTGGGGCTGGGAGACGATCAACGCGGTCAGCGGCGCCTACGCCGTACTGACCGTGCTCGACCTGCTCTTCGGCGTCGAGAGCAGCACCGCCCTCATCGTCGTCACGCTGCTGTTCTTCGTGGGCTGCACCTTCGTGGTCTCGGGCCTCGGCATCAACGCGCTGCGGGTCTGCTCGAAGTGGTCGACGTACCTGTTCGGCGCCTTCAGCGTGCTCGTCCTCGGGTACCTGGTCGTCACCACCGACTGGTCCGCCGTCTTCGGCAAGCCGGCCGGCTCCACCGCGATGATGATCGCGGGCATCGGCACGATCGCGGCCGGCGGCATCAGCTGGGTCCCGTCCGGTCCCGACTTCACCCGCTACCTGCCCCGTACCGCCTCCTCCGGGGCCATGGTCGGCGCGACGATCGGCGGCGCCGGCGTGGTCGTGCTCCCGATGGTCCTGATGGGTGCGGTCATGGCCGTCGGCACTCCGGACCTGGCCACCGCCCAGGACCCGGTCTCCTTCATCGGCGAGCTGCTGCCGACCTGGATCGCGGTCCCGTACCTGCTCATCGCGCTCGTCGGCATGCTGCTGATCAACTCGATGTCGATGTACTCGGCCGGGTTCACCGCGCAGACCCTCGGCATCAAGGTGCCGCGCGCCTGGGCGGTCAGCGTCAACGCCGTCATCAGCCTGGTCTTCGGTTTCCTGCTGATGGTGGTCGCGACCAGCTTCTTCGGTTCCTTCATCTCCTTCCTGACCCTGCTGGCCGTGGCCTTCTCCGCCTGGATCGGCGTCTTCGGCGTGGACATGCTGCGCCGCAGGACGTACGACGGCGCCGCGCTCCTGGACACCACGCGGACGAGCGCCTATTGGTACAAGGGCGGCTTCGCCTGGCAGGCGATGACCGCGTGGGCCCTCGCCCTGCTGGTGGGCCTGCTGTTCACGAAGGTGGACTGGTTCGCCGGGCCGCTCGCCGGCACCTGGATCGGGCACAACGGCCTCGGCTGGGCGGCGGGCATCGTCACCTCCGGCGTGCTGTACGCCGTGCTGCCGCGCACCGCCCCCGGGGCTCCCGCGGCGCAGGCGGCCGAGGATCGCGAGCCCGCCGGATCCCTGTCCAACTGACGCTGCGTCAGCTAACGTCCCCCTTCGCCCGCCCACCCACATCCGGCGAAGGGGGACTTCTCCATGCCCATCACCGTGGCCCGGTTCAATCTCGTCGACCCGAACGGCACCCCCGAGTCCCTCTCCGCCCGGTACAAGGCGGCGCTGGAGATGGCGAGGTACGCGGACGACCGCGGGATCGACACCGTCCAGACCGAGGAGCACCACGGCGCCGGCAACAACTGGCTGCCCTCCCCGTTCGCCTTCGCGGGCGCGGTCTTCGGTGCGACCCGCCGGATCGCGGTGACCGTCTCGGCGATCATCGGCCCGCTGTACGACCCGCTGAAGGTGGCCGAGGACATCGCCGTCCTGGACCTGCTGAGCGGCGGGCGCCTGGTCACCGTCGCCGGCATCGGCTACCGGCCCGAGGAGTACGAGCAGCACGGCGTGGAGTGGGGCCGGCGCGGCAGGCTCCAGGACGAGCTGCTGGAGACCCTGCTGAAGGCGTGGACGGGCGAGCCGTTCGAGTTCCGCGGCCGCACCGTACGGGTGACCCCGCGGCCCTTCACCCGGCCGCACCCGATGCTCCTGGTCGGCGGGAGTTCACAGGCGGCGGCGCGGCGCGCGGCCCGGCTCGGGCTGCCGTTCTTCCCGAGCGCCCACCTGCCGGAGCTGGAGGCGTACTACAACGCGCGGCTGACGGAGTACGGCACGGAGGGCTTCTGCATGATGCCGGCGGCCGAGACCCCGCTGCTGCACATCGCCGAGGACCCCGACCGGGTCTGGGCCGAGTACGGCGAGTGTTTCCTGCACGAGGCGGGCATGTACGCGTCCTGGCAGTCCAAGGACATCCGCAGCGCCGTACGGTCGAAGGCGCGCTCGGTGGCGGAGCTGCGCGCGGAGGGCGTGTACCGGATCCTCACGCCGGAGCAGGCGCTCTCGTACGCCCGGGGCGCGGGCGAGACGGGGAACCTGGTGCTGCACCCGCTGTGCGGCGGGATGCCGCTGGACGAGGGCTGGCGCAGTCTGCACCTGCTGTGCGAACAGGTACTGCCCCGGCTCAAGGACTGAGCCGGGGCAGTATCGAGGAGAGGGGTGTTGGCGGGGGTGGTTACCCCATCTCCTCCAGCGCCTTGCCCTTGGTCTCCGGCACCCACTTGAGGATGAAGGGGATCGAGAGCAGGGCGAAGACGGTGTAGATGACGTACGCGCCGGACAGGCTCCAGTCCGACAGGGACGGGAACGACACGGTGATGACCCAGTTGGCGATCCACTGGGCCGCGGCGGCGACACCGAGGGCCGCCGCCCGGATGCGGTTCGGGAACATCTCGCCGAGCAGCACCCAGACCACCACGCCCCAGGACAGGGCGAAGAAGAGCACGAAGGCGTGGGCGGCGATCAGCGCGACCGTGCCCTGGGTGCTGGGGATCGAGATGGTGCCGCCGATCTCCTCCTTGAAGGAGAACGCCCACGCGCACAGGCCCAGGGAGACGGCCATGCCCGCCGAGCCGATGAGGGCGAGCGGCTTGCGGCCGATCCGGTCGACGAGGACCATCGCGATCACCGTGCCGATGATGTTGATGATCGACGTGGTGAAGGAGTAGAGGAACGAGCTGGTCGGGTCGATGCCGACGGACTGCCACAGCGAGGAGCTGTAGTAGAAGATCACGTTGATGCCGACGAGCTGCTGGAAGACGGAGAGGCCGATGCCGATCCAGACGATGGGCAGGAAGCCGAAGCGGCCGCCCAGCAGGTCCTTGAAGGTGGACTTCTGCTCCGAGCGCATCGCGTGCTCGATCTCGGTGGCACGCGCGTCGATGTCGATCTTCGAGCCCTCGACCTCGCGCAGCACCTGCTTGGCCTGCTCGGTGCGGCCGACGGAGATCAGGTAGCGGGGGGACTCCGGGATGACGAAGGACAGCAGCCCGTAGATCACGGCCGGGACGACCATGACGCCGAGCATCCACTGCCAGGCCTCCAGGCCGGCGATCTCACCGCGCTGGTCGCCGTCGGCGAGGTTCAGCAGGCCCCAGTTGACGAGCTGGGAGACGGCGATGCCGATGACGATGGCGGCCTGCTGGAAGGAGGCGAGCCGGCCGCGGTAGGCGGCCGGGGACACCTCGGCGATGTAGGCGGGGCCGATGACGGAGGCCATGCCGATGCCGAAGCCGCCGATGACGCGCCACATCGCCAGGTCCCAAAGGGCGAACGGAAGGGCCGAGCCGATGGCGCTCGCGGTGAACAGGACGGCGGCGATCTGCATGCAGCGGATGCGGCCGATCCGGTCGGCCATGCGTCCGGCCGTGGCGGCGCCGATGGCGCAGCCGATCAGCGCGGCGGCGATCACCTGGGCGAGCGCCGCGGACCCGACGTCGAACCGTTCACGGATGGCGACGACCGCGCCGTTGATGACGGAGCTGTCGTAGCCGAACAGGAAACCGCCCATCGCCGCGGCCGCGGCGATGAAGATGACGTGCCCGAGATGGTCGGGGCGTGCCGCCCGGCCGCCGCCCGACGCGGGTGCGTTCGCTGTGCTGGTCAAGATGCGCTCCTGGGCCCGGCGCCGACGGCGGGCGGTGTGGGGGTGTGCTTCTGTGCGCGTGTTCCTCCAGTGGCGCACAGCAAACTGCTCACCACCACCTGAACGTCGGACACGGCACAGCAGAGCCTATGGCTTCACTTTCTGAAGTCAATAGCGAAGAGGAAGCGGCTGCATGTGAGTGAAGAGGGCCACAGCGTTCACTTCCTGAAGCGAGCTGGTCAGCGCAGCCGCTGGCTGATGACCTTGGAGACCCCGTCGCCCTGCATCGAGACGCCGTAGAGCGCGTCGGCGACCTCCATCGTCCGCTTCTGGTGCGTGATGACGATCAGCTGGGAGCTCTCCTGGAGCTCCTCCATGATCCGGATCAGCCGCTGCAGGTTGGTGTCGTCGAGCGCGGCCTCGACCTCGTCCATCACGTAGAACGGGCTGGGCCGCGCCTTGAAGATGGACACCAGCAGGGCCACGGCCGTCAGCGAGCGCTCGCCGCCCGAGAGCAGTGACAGCCGCTTGACCTTCTTGCCCGGCGGGCGGGCTTCCACGTCGACCCCGGTGGTCAGCATGTTGTCGGGGTCGGTGAGGACCAGTCGGCCCTCGCCGCCGGGGAACAGCCGCGAGAAGACCCCCTCGAACTCCCGGGCCGTGTCACGGTAGGCCTCGGTGAAGACCTGTTCGACGCGTTCGTCGACCTCCTTCACCACTTGAAGGAGGTCGGCGCGCGTCTTGCGGAGGTCCTCCAACTGCTCGCTGAGGAACTGGTGGCGCTCCTCCAGCGCCGCGAACTCCTCCAGTGCGAGCGGGTTGACCTTGCCGAGCTGCTGGTATGCGCGCTCGGCCGCCTTGAGCCGCTTCTCCTGCTGGGCGCGGACGAAGGGGCCGGGCAGGTTCCGGGGGTGCTCGGCGTCCTCGGGCAGCGTCTCGCCCTCGGCGGGCGGGGAGGGCGGCACCGGCTGGTCGGGCCCGTACTCGGCGACGAGCCCGGCCGCCTCCATGCCGAACTCCTCCAGCGCCTTGGCCTCCACCGCCTCGATGCGCAGCCGCTTCTCGGCGCCCAGCACCTCCCCGCGGTGCACGGAGTCGGTGAGCTTGTCGAGCTCGCCCTTCAGGTCCCGGCCGCTGTTCCTGGCCGCGGCGAGCTCCTGCTCGCGCAGGCCCTTGGCGTACTCGGCCCCGGCGCGCTCCTCGTCGGCCCTGCGCAGCGACACCTCCACGTGCGCGAGCAGCTGCCGGGCCCCGTCGGCGACCGCCCGGGCCACTTCCGCCTCGTGCCGCCGCCGGGCCCGGCGGCGCTCGGCGCGGATGCGGGCCTCGCGTTCCGCGCGGGCCGCCCGGTCGAGCGAGTCGGCCCTTCCGGCCAGCCCCTTGACCCGCTCCTCGTGGGTCCTGAGCTGCAGCCTGGCCTCCATCTCGGTCTGGCGGGCGTTGGCCCCGTCGGCGGCGAGCCGGTCCCTGACCGCGGAGTCGGGCTCCTCCTCGACGGGCATCTCCTCGGCCGTCGCCAGCTGCTCCGCGCACTCCTCCACGTCCATCAGCGCCTGCTCCAGCGCGTCCTGGGCCTTGGCCGCGGCTGCGGTACTGCGCTCGGCCTCGCCCGCGGCCCCCTTCGCCTGCCCGGCGAGCCGCCCGAGCTGCTGCGCGTGCCCGGCGCGGGCCTGCTCCCCGGCCCGCCGGCGCTCGGCGAGCTCCTCGACCAGGGCCGCCGCGTCCTTCCGTCGCGCCTGGGCGGCCGTCTGAACCTCGCCCAGCTCCAGGCACCGCCCGTCCAGCCGGGCCAGCTCCGCCGCCGCCTCGTCGACGGCCGCCTGTACCTCGATCAGGCTGGGCGCACCGGCGGAGCCGCCGTGCGCGAGGTGCGCGCCGAGGACGTCCCCGTCCACGGTCACGGCCACCGCGTCGGGCCGCGCGGCGACGAGGGCCTCGGCCTCGTCGAGCGTCCCGACCACGAAGTGGTCCCGCAGGACCCACCCCACGGCCCGCCTCGCCTCCGCGTCTCCCCCGACCAGCCCGGCGGCGGGCACACCGGCGGGGACGGCAGCGCCCGGGTCCGAGGCCCGGTCCGGCAGCGGCGGGGCGGACGGCTCGGCCGGGACGTGGCCCGGAGCCTGGCTCCGGGCACCAAGGGCGGGCGGCGGGGTGATCAGGAGGGCGGCGCGGCCGGCGTCCGCACCGCGCAGGTGACGGATCGCCTCGGCCGCCGCCCCCGGCGAGGCCACCGCCAGCGCATCCGCCGCCGAGCCCAGCGCGGCGGCCACCGCGGCCTCGTACCCGGGGGCCACCGACAGGCGCTCCGCCGCCGGTCCCAGCAGCCCTGCCAGCTGCTCCCGCGCCGCGAGCAGCGCGCCCGTGCCGTCCTTGCGGCGCAGGCCGAGCGCCAGCGCGTCCCGCCGTGCCGACACCGCCGCGCGCGAGCGCTCCGCCGCCGTCAGGGCGTCGCGCGCCGCCGTCAGTTCGGCCTCCGCCGCCGCGAGTGCGGCCCGGGCGGCCTCGTACTCGCCCTCCACCGAAGCGTCGTCGAAGCCGCCGACCTCCTCCGCCAGGGCCTCGTACTCCTCCTGCGCGGCCACCGCCCGGGCCTCGGCCTCGTCCCGCGCCGCGACGAGCCGGTCGATCTCGGCCTGCGCGGCGCCCGCCCGGGAGCGGGCCGCGCCGAGCCGCCCCGTCAGCCGTGCCAGCGCCTCACGCCGGTCCGCGATGGCCCGAGCGGCGTCACGCAGCCGCCGCTCCTCCGCGGCCAGAGCCCGCTCCAGCTCCGCCCGGTGCGCGGCCGTGTCCTCCAGCGCGTGGGATGCCGCCTCCAGTGCCGCCGCCAGTTCCGCCTCCTGCTCGCGGATCCGGGCGGCCTCCCTCTCCATGTCCTCCGGGTCGCGCCCCCGCCGCTCCTCCTCCACGCCGGGCGCGGTCGCGCTCTTGACCCGCGCGTCGGCCAGGGACGCGGTCCCCCGTACCCGCTCGGCGAGCTGCGAGAGCTCGTACCAGGTCTGCTGCGCCCGCTGGAGCCGCGGCGCGAGCTCCCGTACGGCCTCCTCCAGTTGCGCCTCGCGCCGCAGCGCCTCGGCGAGCCGGGCCTCGGCGGCCTCCTTGCGCTCCTTCAGCGCCGCCTCGTCCGCGATCTCCGCGTCGAGCGCGCGGCGCAGCGTGACCAGGTCGTCGGCGAGCAGCCGGAGCCGCGCGTCCCGCAGGTCCGCCTGGATGACGGCTGCCCGCCGGGCCACCGCGGCCTGTCGGCCCAAGGGCTTCAGCTGGCGCCGCAGCTCTTCGTTGAGGTCCTGTACGCGCGCGAGGTTGGCCTGCATCGCGTCCAGCTTCCGCAGCGCCTTCTCCTTGCGCTTGCGGTGCTTGAGTACGCCGGCCGCTTCCTCGATGAAGGCGCGGCGCCCCATGGGATCCGCGTGCAGGACGGAGTCCAGCTGGCCCTGTCCGACGATGACGTGCATCTCGCGGCCGATGCCGGAGTCGGAGAGCAGCTCCTGGATGTCGAGCAGGCGGCAGGTGTCGCCGTTGATCTGGTACTCGCTGCTGCCGCCGCGGAACATGATCCGGGTGATGGTGACTTCGGCGTACTCGATGGGCAGCGCGCCGTCGGAGTTGTCGATCGTGAGGGAGACCTCGGCCCGTCCGAGCGGCGGACGTCCTGTGGTCCCGGCGAAGATGACGTCTTCCATCTTCCCACCGCGCAGGGACTTGGCCCCTTGTTCGCCCATGACCCAGGACAGCGCGTCCACCACATTGGACTTGCCGGAGCCGTTCGGGCCCACGACACAGGTGATGCCGGGTTCGAAGCGCAGGGTGGTGGCGGATGCAAAGGATTTGAAGCCGCGCAGGGTCAGGGACTTGAGGTGCACGCCGCCGGACTCTACCTTTCGCGTTCGGTTTCACCCATGAAGGTGCAGGGCACAACTGACCTCAAAAGGAATCAGCCGCCCACCTGGCCTCATGCCGTGGGGCGCGGCGCCGAAAGAAAGAAGGGACGCCGGAGCGTCCCTTGCAGATCATGCGGGGCTGGAGTCGAGCGACGAATTGAGCGGATCAGGTGAGCGCAGGCTCCGCCTGGGGTACGTCGATCTCGATGCTGTCGAGCAGCGAGTCTCCGTCGTGCTGAGCGGCGGCCGCGTTCAGCGCGTCATTTTCGGACTGAATCCGTACGAGCTCGGACTCAAGGTCCTGGACGCGCTGCTGAAGCCGTCGCATCTCGGCGAGGAGTCGCGGATCGGAACCGCCGACGTAACCGAGAAGCGCCTTTGCCATGATGGATGGTCCTCCACACTGAGTGACCGACCGAAGCGGTGTGGGTCGTGAGGGAATCGCACCCGCGGATGTCCGGCAGCGACTGACAGTCACTGCGCTTACTACTGCCAACACTGCCAAACAGCTCAGGTGCGCGGGGCTTCCAGCGTCTCACCAAAAAGTTTGACGGTCAACACGATCACGCCCCGTATCGGCGGGCGGCCCGGGCCCCGCAAGGGGCGTGGAGATCATCCTCGTCTCCGAGCCTTCCACGGATCGTCCGCGTCGGCAACGCGTCGACGGAGAATGCGCAGATCCGACCGTGTGCGGACGATCTCAGGGTGTGATCAGTACATGATCAGGCGATCCGTCATCTGATCGCGAACCCGTCGTAGCCACCGCGCGGTGTGCCCCAGATCTCTGTCACTCCGTTCACCTGGCCGGGCGTGTCGGACGACTGCAGCCAGTCGAGCAGCCGGTGGCAATTCTCACGTTGACCTTCCGCCACCACCTGCACTCGACCGTCGTCGAGATTGAGCGCGAAGCCGACGATCCCGCCGATCTCCAGAGCGTTCTCCCTGGTGAACCAGCGGAAGCCCACTCCCTGCACACGGCCGCGCACCCAGGCGATCAGGCGGACATCTTCATTCATGCGTGAACGCTAACGGGGCAAACACTTTCGGGGCACATCGCCCCCCTGGCCCCACTGCCGTACAGTCGCGCACCAATGAACTCACCCGTTTGGGTGAGTTAGGACGATCTTGACCTGGTTAAGGAAGGCACGTCGCCGATGGGACGCCACCGACTCCACGCCGCACCGAACCGCGGCGGCAAGCGCGGCACCGCCCTGCGCACCGGCCTGCTGGGCGTCTCGGTGGCCGTGGCCCTCGGGACCGCGGCCGTCACCACCGGCATGGTGCCGGTCGGCAGTTCCTTCCCCTATGTGGGAATCGCCGGTTCGGGTTCCGCCGACAAGACGGAGGCAGCGGCGAAGCCGTCGCCGAGCCGCGCACACAGCACGCCGGAGCAGCAGGGGGGCCTCGCCAACCTGTCCGGCCGCGCCTCCGCGGGCACGGGTACCGCCGCCGGCCCGTCGGCCTCCCCGTCCCCTTCCGCCTCGCCCTCGCCGAGCGCCTCGGCCTCACCGAGCCCGTCCGCGTCGGCTGCCGCGCCGGTTTCCGCCGCGCCCTCGCCGAGCGCCTCGGCCTCGGTCTCGGCGAAGCCCAGCGCGAAGCCCGCCGCCAAGCCCGCCGCGAAGCCCGTCGCCAAGGCCCCGGCGAAGCCCGCCGCGAAGCCTGCCGCCAAGGCTCCGGCGAAGCCCGCTCCTGCTGCACCGTCGAAGCCGCCCGTCCAGGTGTCGGCCGCCGCGCCGGTGCCCAGTGACGGCCACTCCGCGGAGGAGGCCGCGGTGGTGACCCTGGTGAACCAGGAGCGCGCGATGGCCGGGTGCGGTCCGGTCCGGGCGAACCCGCCGCTCGCGGCGCTGGCCGAAGCCTTCAGCAAGGACATGGCCGTCCGCGGCTTCTTCGACCACACCGACCCGGACGGCAACACGCCCTGGGACCGCGCGACCAAGGCCGGGATCTCGGGCCTCGGCGGCGAGAACATAGCCCGTGGCCAAGGAGACGCCGAGGCCGTGATGAAGGCCTGGATGAACAGCCCGGGCCACAAGGCGAACATCCTCAACTGCGAGTTCCGCACCCTGGGCGTCGGCGTCCACATCGCCGCCGGCGGCCCCTGGTGGACGCAGGACTTCGGCTTCTAGAGCCGAAGAGGGATCAGAGCGCGGCCAGCGCCGCGCGGCCCGCGACGACGACACGGGTGTGCTCCGCGACGCGCCGGCCCAGGTGCTCGGCAGTCGCGATGTCGGCCTTGTGGACCGCGTCCGCGCCCTCGTCCGAGTTGGACTGCGCGGCGGCGCCGGCGAAGACGCCGAGGCGGTTGAGGTCGTTCTCCGAAGCGGTGCTGGAGTTCCAGCCCGGCTTCAGGCCCAGGTTGACCCAGCTCATGCCGTGCTGCGCGGCCAGGATCTGGAAGAACTGCAGGGTGTGCAGCTTGTCGCCGCTCTTGGAGGCGGAGTTGGTGAACCCGGCCGCCACCTTGTCCTGCCAGGCGTCGCCGAACCAGCGCTTCGAGGTGGCCTCGGCGAAGACGTGGAAGGCGCCGGAGGCCGTGCCCATGTAGGTCGGGGAGCCGAAGACGATCGCGTCGGACGCGTCGAGCAGCGCCCACTGCGCGTCGTCGATCTCGTCGACCTTGATCAGGTGGACCGTCGCGCCGGCCTCGGCGGCGCCGTTGCGGACCGCTTCGGCGACGACGGCGGTGTGGCCGTAGCCGGAGTGGTAGGCGATCGAGACGACGGGGGTGTGCGTGGTTCCGGACAAGGCGGTTCTCTCCCTCGGAAAGTGCTCGCCGCACACGGGGCGTGGTGCGACGGAAGAAAGACAACCACTAACTTTTCGAAAGCGCAACCCATTGGATAGCGCTGCACGAGGGTACGCTCTTCTCATGGACACACCAGCGTTCTGCACCGAAGCCGACGGATCCGAACTGCCGTTCGATGCATTCGCGCGCGCCTGCCCGTCCCGCGAGACCCTTGAGCACGTCACCGGTCGCTGGGGCAGTCTCACCGTGGGCGCTCTGCGCGAGGGCCCGTGCCGCTTCAACGAGCTGCGCCGCCGGGTGGAGGGCGTGAGCGAGAAGATGCTCTCCCAGACCCTGCACGCGCTGGAGCGCGACGGCATCGTCAACCGCGAGGCGCAGCCGACGAACCCGCCCCGCGTGGACTACGAACTGACCCCGCTCGGCGCCGAGGTGGCGGACCGTCTGCTCTCCCTCATCCACTTCCTGGAGGGGAGCATGCCGCAGGTGCTGACCGCCCGGCAGACCTACGACGACACGCGCGGAGCCCGCTGACAGCGCGGGCAGAAGTAGCTGGACCTGTTCATCCAGGGGCGGCGGCGCATCGGTGTGCCGCAGCGCCGGCAGGGCTCGTCCTCGCGCCCGTAGGCGTCGAGCGAGCGGTCGAAGTAGCCGGACTCGCCGTTCACGTTGACGTAGAGGCTGTCGAAGCTGGTGCCGCCCACGTCGAGGGCGGCGTTCATGACGTCCCGGACATGGCCGAGGAGTTCCGCGCTCCGGGGGCGCGTGAGGGTGGCGGTCGGGCGCTCGTAGTGCAGCTTGGCGCGCCACAGCGCCTCGTCCGCGTAGATGTTGCCGACGCCGCTGATCAGGGACTGGTCGAGCAGCGCCCGCTTGACCGTGGTCCGCTTGGCGCGCAGCGCCAGGTGGTAGGCCCCCTCGTCGAAGAGCGGGTCCAGGGGGTCGCGCGCGATGTGCGCGATGACGTCGGGCAGCCCGTCGGGCGTGTTCTCGTGCAACGAGAGCCCGCCGAAGGTCCGCTGGTCCACGAAGCGCAGCTCGGTCCCGGCGGCGCCCGCGGCGGAGCCGCTGTCGGAATCAGTGAACCGCACCCTGATCCGCAGGTGCTTCTCGTCCGGGGCGTCCGCCCGCTGCACGAGCAGCTGCCCGCTCATCCCCAGATGCCCAAGGACGGACAGGTCCCGCTCCAGCAGGGGCAGCCACAGGTACTTCCCGCGCCGCTGCGGCACCCCGATGGTCTGTCCCGCGAGGCGGGCCGCGAAGTCGGCCCCGCCGCCCGGATGGCGCCGTACGGCCCTCGGGTGCAGGACCTCGACGGCCTCGACGGTCCGCCCGGCCACCCAGCGCTCCAGCCCCCGCCGCACGACTTCGACCTCGGGCAGCTCGGGCACGGTGTTCCTCCGGTGGCGATGCGGTTCGGGGCGCTGCCGCCGAGCCTACCGGCCACGCCTCGGCGCCCGGGAAACGGGACCGCCCCGCCCTTGCGAGGCAAGGGCGGGGCGGGGAAATCCCGAAGGAAGGGTCAGGCGTCCTGCGCCGCGTCGGCGGGCTTCGGCGCCCCGCCGTCCTCGGCATCGGCCTCGGTCTCGGCCGAAGCCGGGACCTCGACCGCAGGAGCGGCGGCGGCAGCGGCTTCCGCCGCGATCCGCTCGTCCGCCGCGGTACGGATACCGCGCCAGGCGGATTCCGCCGCCTGCTGTTCCGCTTCCTTCTTGCTGCGGCCGGTGCCGGTGCCGTACGAGACACCACCGACGCGGGCGGCAGCAGTGAAGGTCTTCTCGTGGTCCGGACCGGTCTCGGTGACCAGGTATTCCGGTACGCCAAGACCTTCGGCCGCCGTGAGCTCCTGGAGACTGGTCTTCCAGTCCAGGCCGGCCCCGAGGTTCGAGGACTTCTCGATGAGCGGGTCGAAGAGCCGGTGAACCAGCTCCGAGGCCGCGTCGAGGCCCTGGTCGAGGTAGACCGCGCCGATCACCGCTTCAAGGGTGTCGGCGAGGATGGAGGCCTTGTCCCGGCCGCCCGTACCCTCTTCGCCCCGGCCGAGCCGGATGAAGGAGCCGAGTTCGAGGCCGCGCCCGACCTCCGCCAGCGCGCGCGAGTTGACCACCGCGGCCCGAAGCTTGGCCAGCTGGCCTTCGGGGAGATCCGGGTGGGTCGTGTACAGCGTGTCCGTGACCACCAGGCCGAGCACGGAGTCCCCAAGGAACTCGAGGCGCTCGTTGGTGGGCAGACCGCCGTTCTCGTACGCGTACGAGCGGTGGGTCAGTGCACGCACCAGAAGGGCGGACTCGAGTTGATACCCGAGCCGCCCTTCCAGAAGCGTGTGGGACGAGGCCGCGTTGTTACTGTCTGCCTGCTTCTCAGCGTTGGACAGCTCAGACATTGCGCCTCTCACCAGCCGCTCAGACCTCGAGGACCTGGCGCTTGTTGTAGGTGCCGCAGCTCGGGCACGCAATGTGCTGGAGCTTCGGCTCCTGGCAACGCTCACACGAAACCAGGGTGGGGACCGCAGCCTTCCACTGCGACCGGCGGTGGCGCGTGTTGCTGCGCGACATCTTCCGCTTCGGAACAGCCACGGCTACTTCTCCTGCTTCTCGGCGGCGCCCTGAACTCCGTCAGAGGCAGTGCCGCTCATGTTGTCCTTCTCGCCGTCCTGATCGGTCACGACGAGTCCTTGCAATGCCGCCCAACGGATGTCGACGGCGTCATGGTGGTGGTCCGGGTCGTCGTTCAGGCTGAGCCCGCAATCGGGGCACAGTCCGAGACAGTCCTCCCGGCACACCGGCTGCAGCGGCAGTGCGAGCACCACCACGTCGCGCAGCACGGGTTCGAGGTCGAACAAACCGTCCTCGAGGAAGAGCGTGTCCTCGTCGTCCTCGGCGTCGTCGGCCGGTTCCGCCTTGGAGCGGCTCCGGTCGTCGGCGTCAGGGTACGAGAACATCTCCTGGAAGTCCGCCTTGAGCTCGCGCTCGACGGACTCCAGACACCTTACGCACTCCCCTACGGCCGATGCACGGGCGGTGCCTGTGACAAGCACCCCTTCCATGACCGACTCCAAGCGGAGCTTGAGCTTCACCGGGCTGCCTTCCGGCACCCCGATGACCCCGGCGAGACCGAAGTCCGCCGGTGCCGCGATCTCACGGGACAGCCGCTGCATGGCACCAGGACGCCGGCCCAGCTCGTGCGTGTCGAACACGAGGGGGTTGCGGTGGTCGAGGCGGGTATTCAGGGCCGTTCCTGCTTTCACGGATCGCTAAAGATCAAAAATTCCGCCGCTTGAGGGCAGCATGGACCGCGGTGCATACGCGCGACCGAACAGCCAGGATACCCGGAGCCGCGCTCTGCGCCCAATCCGGGCCTAGCGCCCCTGTTCGTACTGGCGCAGCTGGTCCAGGTTGATCATGCTCGTGTCGAAGAAGCTGGTCTCGTCGAGCGAGGGCTGCTGAGCCTGCGGCTCCTGGTACGCGGAGTACGGGTCCGGCTGCTGCTGGTAGCCCGCGTAGGGGTCGGGCTGCTGCTGGTAGCCCGCGTAGGGGTCCTGGTGGTCCTGGTAGGCGTAGCCGTCCTGCTGCTGCGGCTGCTGGTAGGCGTACGTGTCGTACGTCGGCTCCGGCTGGGCCGGGATCGGCGCCTGGAGCTGCTGGGGCTCGGCCAGGCCGGCCAGGAAGTCCGCGTCGCTCGACGAGCGGGTCTGCTGCCCGCCCGCCGCGTCCTGGGCGGCCATGTGCGCGCCGAGGTCGTCCGTGGGCACCCGGCCCAGCAGCTTCTGACGGCCGCGCCCGACGGCCTCCAGGGTCTTGGAGAGCACCGCCTCGAAGGTCGCCAGCTTGGTGTCCACGTACGCGTCCGCCTGCTGCCGCTGCGTCTCGGGGTCGTGGCTGCGCTCGGGCGCGTCCGCGTCGGGGTAGCCCTGCTCGTCCAGCCCCGGACCGCGGCCCAGCAGCTTCTCGCGGCCCCGGTCCACCGAACCGATGGTCTTGGTCAGCACGACCTCGAAGTTGGCGAGCTTGCTGTCGACGTAGTCGTCGGCCTCGGCCCGGATCTCCTCCGCCTCCCGGCGGGCCTCGTCCAGGATCCGGTCCGCCTCGGCCTGGGAGCGCCGCGCGATCTCGGTGTCGGAGATCAGCGAACCGCGCTGGCTGTGGGCCGACTCGATGATCCGCTCCGCCTCCCGGCGGGCCTCCTCGACCATCTGCTCCCGGCCGCCGATGAGCTCCTGCGCCTGCGCGAGCGAGCCGGGGAGCGCCTGGCGGACCTCTTCGAGCTGGGCGAGCAGCTCGGCGCGGTTGATGACGCAGGAGGCCGACATGGGCATGGACCGGGCCCCGCCGACGGCCGCGACGATCTCGTCGAGCTTCTTCTGCACGTCCATGGGGGCTCGCACTCTCTCGGCCTCAGGCGGTTCCTGAGACGGACGGGTCGACTTTAAGGCCGGCGGGCGGGCCCCCGACACCGACTGACGGACCGTCAGTCGCTCAGCGGGCGCGCAGCCGCTCCATCAGCGCCGTGTGCACGTGCGCTGGCAGCAGGTGGGCCACATCGCCGCCCCAGGCGGCGACCTCCTTGACCAGCGAGGACGACAGGAAGCTGTAGGTGGGGTTCGTCGGCACGAACAGCGTCTCGACGCCCGACAGCCCCATGTTCATCTGGGCCATCTGGAGCTCGTAGTCGAAGTCGCTGACGGCGCGCAGGCCCTTGACGATGGCCGGGATGTCCCGCTGCTTGCAGAAGTCGACGAGCAGGCCGTGGAAGGACTCGACCTGGACGTTCCCGTAGTCGGCCGTCGCCTCGCGGATCAGCTCGATCCGCTCCTCGACGGTGAACAGCCCCTGCTTGGACTGGTTGATCATCACGGCGACGTGGACCACGTCGTAGAGCCGGGAGGCGCGTCCGATGATGTCGAGGTGTCCGTTGGTGATGGGGTCGAAGGACCCCGGACAGACGGCGCGGCGCAACTGAACTCCCTCGTTCATGAGTCTTCGCTGGTGAAGGCGGCGCGACCGTACCAAAGGGTGCCCTCGCCGTACTTCCGCGACCGGAGCGGCTCGAAGCCCTCGGGCCACGGGAAGACGCCGCTCCTGGTGCTGCGCTCCACGGTGACGAGCGCATCGCCGGTGAGCCAGCCATTGGACCGGAGTGTGAGGAGGATCTCGCGGAGATCCCCGTGGTCCACGGCGTACGGCGGGTCCAGGAAGACGATGTCGTACGGGTCCCCGGCCGCGGTGGCCGCCACGATCTGCTCGGCCTTCCCCGACCGGAACTCGGCGCCGGGCAGGCCCAGCGTCCTGATGTTGTCGCGGATCGCCTTGGCGGCCTTGGCGTCGGCCTCGACCAGCAGGGCGTGGGCCGCGCCGCGCGAGAGGGCCTCCAGGCCGACGGCCCCGGAGCCGCCGTACAGGTCGAGCACCCGGGCCCCTTCGACGCCGTGCAGCGACTCCCAGGTGGAGAAGAGCCCTTCGCGCATCCGGTCCGAGGTCGGCCGGGTCCCGGTGCCCGGGGGCACCGTCAGCCGTCGCCCGCCGGCGCTGCCGGCGATCACGCGGGTCATCTGGGGGGTCCTTCAATCGTCGGAGGGATCGGGCACCCCCATTGTCAGCCCTTCTCCAGGTACTGCTCCCGCTCGGTGTCCAGCAGGGCGTCCAGAGCGGTCCGCAGGCCCGGCAGCCGCTCCAGCTCGGGATCGTCGGCGACGACGCGGGTTGCCTCCTCCCGGGCCTGGGCGATGACCTCCTCGTCCTCGATGACGGCGAGCATCCGCAAGCTGGAGCGCACCCCCGACTGGGCCTGGCCGAGCACATCGCCCTCACGGCGCTGCTCCAGGTCGATCCGGGAGAGCTCGAAGCCGTCCAGGGTGGCGGCGACGGCGGCCAGCCGGGCCCGGGCGGGGCTCGCCTCGTGCATCTCGCTGACCAGCAGGCACAGGCCGGGCGCGGAGCCGCGGCCGACGCGGCCGCGCAGCTGGTGGAGCTGGGAGACGCCGAACCGGTCCGCATCCATGATCACCATGACGGTGGAATTCGGCACGTTCACCCCGACCTCGATGACGGTCGTGGCGACCAGCACCTTGACCTCGCCGGCGGCGAACCGGCGCATCACGTCGTCCTTGTCGGCCGGGTCCATCCGGCCGTGCAGCACCTCCACCGACAGCCCGGCGAGCGGACCGCGAGTGAGCTGCTCGGCGATGTCCAGGACGGCGAGCGGGGGCCGCTTCTCGGCGTCGTCCTGCGCGGAGGCCTTCTTCTTCGGGTCGTCCTCGCCGTCGCCGATCCGCGGGCAGACCACATACGCCTGGTGACCGTTCCCGACTTCCTCGCGGACCCGCTCCCAGGCGCGGGCGAGGAAGTGCGGCTTGTCCTTGGCGGGCACCACGTGGGTGGCGATCGGCGAGCGGCCGGCGGGCAGCTGGTCGAGGACGGAGGTCTCCAGGTCGCCGAAGACGGTCATGGCGACGGTGCGCGGGATCGGGGTCGCGGTCATCACCAGCAGGTGCGGGGGCTGCTTCCCCTTGGACCGCAGCGCGTCGCGCTGCTCCACGCCGAAGCGGTGCTGTTCGTCGACGACGACCAGGCCGAGGTCGTGGAACTGCACCTTGTCCTCGATCAGCGCGTGCGTGCCGATCACGATCCCGGCCTCGCCGGTGACGAGGTCCAGCAGGGCCTGGCGCCGCGCGGGCATCCCCATGGACCCGGTGAGCAGCACGACCTTGGTGCCCTGGTCGGAGCCGCCGAGCATGCCGCCCTCGGCGAGCTCGCCCATCATCTCGGTGATGGAGCGGTGGTGTTGCTGGGCGAGCACCTCGGTGGGCGCGAGCATCGCGGCCTGCCCGCCGGAGTCCACGACGGCGAGCATGGCCCGCAGCGCGACCATCGTCTTCCCGCTGCCGACCTCTCCCTGGAGGAGGCGGTGCATGGGGTGTTCGGTGGAGAGGTCGTCGAAGATCTCCTTCGAGACGCTCTGCTGGCCCTCGGTGAGCGTGAAGGGGAGCTTGGCGTCGAAGGAGTCGAGCAGGCCGCCCGGGGTGGGGCGGCGGGGGACGGCCGGGAGCTGGGAGTCGGCGTGCCGGCGGCGGGCGAGGGCCACTTGCAGGACGAAGGCCTCGTCCCACTTCAGGCGCTGGCGTGCGTCGTCGATGTCGGCCTTGGTGGCCGGCCGGTGGATCTTCAGCAGGGCTTCGGTGAGCGGGACCAGCCCGCGGCCCTCGCGCAGGGCTGCGGGGAGCGGGTCGAGCACCTCCTGCGCGCTGGGCAGCACCGCGTCCACGCACTTGGCGATCTTCCAGGACTCCAGCTTCGCGCAGGCCGGGTAGATCGGAATGAGCTGCCCCGCGAAGGCGGCGGCCGCGTCGGACTCGCCGGCCTCCTTGCCGAGCGGCTCGTACGCGGGATGGGCCAGCTGGAGCTTGCGGTTGAACATCGAGACCTTGCCCGCGAACATCGCGCGGCTGCCGGGCAGCAGTTCCTTGTGCGGCTTGTGGACGCCGGCGCCGAAGAAGACCAGCTGAAGGCGCCCGCTGCCGTCGGTGATGGTGACTTCGAGGCGCTTTCCGCCGCCGCGGCCGCCCTGGTAGGTCAGGATCCGGGCGTCGGCGACCTGGGCGACGACGGTCACGTGCTCGTCGATCTGGTCGGCGAGCTCGGCCAGCGAGGTCAGCTCACCGCGCTCGGCGTACCGCCGGGGGTAGTGGTGGAGCAGGTCAAGGGCCGTGTGCAGGCCGAGCTGCTCGGCCAGCACCTTGGCGGTGGCGGGGCCGAGCGTCTTCTTGAGGTCTTCGTCGAGCGCGGGCACGTCTTCCATTGCACACCATGGTGCTGACAAGACCGCTGTTCGGCCCTTACTCCACGCCGATGAGGAGCGGCGCCGAGTAGCGCCCGCCGCGGTAGGTGACGGTGTCCACGGCCAGGTGCCCGTGCTGTACGTACGCCTCCAGGCGCTCGGCGAGGGCGTCCGGCACCTCGGGCCCCAGCACCAGGGTGACGAGTTCGCCGCCGGAGCCCAGCATCCGCTCCAGGACGGCCTCGGCGGTCTCGGTGAGGCCCGCGCCGATCACGGCGACGTCGCCGTCGATGAGGCCGAGCACGTCGCCGGCCTGGCAGATGCCGGCCGAGGTGAAGGACTGCCGTTCGGCGACGGCCAGTTCCGCGTAGCGGGTGGCGCCGGCCGCCGCGGTCATGGCGACGACGTCCTCGTCGAAGCTCCCGTCCGGGTCGTGCACGGCGAGGGCCGCCAGGCCCTGTACCGCGGACCGGGTGGGGATCACGGCCACCCGTACCCCGTCGGCGCGGGCCTCTTCCGCCGCCGCGGCCGCGGCGGCCCGCAGTTCGGCGCCGCCGGGCAGGAGGACCACCTCGCGGGCGTGCGCGCGCCGGATGGCGTCGACCAGCTCCGCGACGGCCGGGACCTCCCCGGGCAGCGCGAGCACGGTGGTCGCGCCCGCCTCCCCGCAGAGCACGGCCAGCCCCTCGCCGGGGACGACGGCGACCACGGCCCGCTGGGCGCGTTCGCCCCGGCCCCGGCGCCGCTCGTCGCCGAAGTGCGTGATGCGTATCCGGTACGGCCGGCCGGCGTCGACCCCGGCCTCCACGGCCGCGCCCGGGTCGTCGACGTGGACGTGGACGTTCCACAGCCCGTCGCCGCCGACCACGACCAGGGAGTCGCCGAGCCCGTCGAGCCGTGCGCGCAGCTCCCCCACGGCCGCTTCGGAGGCCTCCAGCAGGTAGATCACCTCGTACGCCGGCCCGTCCTCCTCCTGCTCGCAGGGGTCCGCCGGCTGCGGTACGGGTACGGCCCGGCCGCGCACCGGCTCGGCGGCCGGCTCCCGGCCGGAGAGCGCCTGCCACAGGGCCCCGAGTACGGCGACCAGGCCGCAGCCCCCGGCGTCGACCACCCCGGCCCGGCCCAGCGCGGCCAGCTGCCCCGGGGTCTCGGCCAGGGCGCCGCGGGCCGCGTCGTAGGCGGCCCGCGCCACGTCGGCGGCGGTCCCGGCGGCGTGCTCGGCGGTCTCACCGGCCCGCGCCGCCGCGGCGGCGACGGTGAGCATGGTCCCCTCCACCGGGTGCGCGACGGCCGCGTACGCCTCCTGCGCGGCCCGGGTCAGCGCCTCGGCCAGCAGCCTGCCGGGCTCCCGTCCGGCGGGCTCGTCGCCGAGTACGTCGGCCACTCCGCGCAGGAGCTGCGCCAGGATCGTCCCGGAGTTCCCCCGGGCCCCGATGAGCGCGCCGTGCGCGAAGGCCCGTACGGCCCGGGCGAGGGAGGTCCCGGCCGTGGCGTGGGTCTCGTCCTCGAAGGCCGCCGTCAGGGCGCGGTCGGCCGATTCGGCGGTGAGGTAGAGGTTGGTGCCGGTGTCCGCGTCGGCCACGGGGTAGACGTTGATCGCGTCGATGTCCTCGCGGGCCCGGCCCAGTGCGGCCAGGGCCAGCGAGCTCCAGGTGCGCACCGCTTCGGCGTCGAGCTCGTCGGTGGGCTGCAGCTGCGGCTCGTGCGGCACCGGGCGTTCCTCCTTGTGCGGGCCGGGGTTCACCGCAGGGTAACCAAGGACTGCCCGTACGTCCGGACCACGGGGCGGGGGCAGCGGCGGTCATGGTAGTTTTCTTGGACGGACGCAGTCGTTGTATGCTGCTCCGGTTGCCCGACGAGAGTCGGGCCATTCCCCCGGCAAACCACTTCAGACTCTCTGATTCCGGTGCGCCGGATTCACTGTAATTGCATCTGAAGTCTTTGGAGTGACCTGTGGCTGCCAACTGCGACGTTTGCGCCAAGGGGCCGAGCTTCGGCAACAACATCTCCCACTCGCACCGCCGCACCTCGCGTCGCTGGAACCCGAACATCCAGCGCGTCCGTGCCGTGGTCAATGGGACGCCGAAGCGCCTCAACGCCTGCACCTCGTGCATCAAGGCCGGCAAGGTCTCGCGCTGACGCCTCACGTCGTAGCGCAGCCCTTTTCGGTTGCCAAAAGGAAGGCCGGTTCACCTCTGGTGAACCGGCCTTTTGCCTTTCCCGGACCGGCCGGGGCTCAGCGCCACCGCCAGGCGTGATCCACCGGGCCGATGCCCCGGCCGAGCGGGAACCCGGCGGCGATGGCGCCCGTGACGTACTCCTTGGCGGCCGTGACCGCCTCCGGGACCGACAGTCCCTTCGCCAGGCCCGCCGCGATGGCGCTCGCCAGGGTGCAGCCCGTGCCGTGGGTGTGCGGGTTGGCGTGCCGGGGGGCCCGCAGCCACCGTTCGTCGGTGCCGTCGGTCAGCAGGTCCACGGCCTCGCCCCCGTGCGCCGCGAGGTGTCCGCCCTTGATCAGCGCCCAGCGGGGTCCGTGGCCGAGGATCGCGTCGGCGGCCCGCCGCATGTCGTCCTCGGTCTCCACGACCACACCCGTGAGTTGCGCCACCTCGTCCAGGTTGGGCGTTGCCACCGTGGCCGCCCTGAGCAGCTCGTTGCGCACGGCGTCCAGCGCCGAGGCGGCCAGCAGCGCGTCCCCGTGCTTGGAGACGCCCACGGGGTCGACCACGACCGGGGCGGGGGTTGCGGCCAGCAGCGCGGCCACCGTCTCCACCAGCACGGCCGAGGAGAGCATCCCGGTCTTCACGGCCTGTACGCCGATGTCGTCCACCACGGCCCGGTACTGGGCCGTCACGGCCTCGGCGGGGAGCTCCCAGGCTCCTCGTACCCCGAGGGAGTTCTGAGCGGTCACAGCGGTCACCACGCTCATCCCGTGCACGCCGAGCGCCAGCATGGTCTTGAGGTCGGCCTGGATGCCCGCGCCGCCGCCGGAGTCGGATCCGGCGACGGTCAGGCACCGCGGCGGGGCGCTGGTCACGGCGCGCCGTCCTCGGCGGCCGGGTCGGCCCCGAAGTGGTCCCAGCCGCCGGTGCTGGTCCACGGGGCGCCGTCCACGGTCACCTGGGGCAGCGCGGAGCGGTTCAGCACCTCCCCGATGACCTTCCAGCGGGCGGGGAGCTTCACGTCCGGCGGGAAGGTCGCCACGATCGCGTGGTCCTCGCCCCCGGTGAGCACCCACTGCAGCGGGTCCACGCCGACGGCCTGCCCGATGTCGTGCATCTGGGTCGGGATGTCGACGGCCGCCGAGCGCAGGTCGATCCGTACCTTGCTGGCCTCGGCGATGTGCCCGAGGTCGGCGATGAGGCCGTCGCTGACGTCGGTCATGGCGGTGGCGCCGAGCCCGGCGGCCGCGGGGCCCGCGTGGTACGGCGGCTCGGGCCGCCGGTGGGCCTCCACGAAGGCCCGCGGGGAGCGGAAGCCGCGCGAGAGCACGGCGAAGCCCGCCGCGGACCAGCCCAGCCAGCCGGTGACGGCGACGACGTCGCCGGGCTGGGCGCCGGAGCGCAGGACGGGCTCGTGGTTGCGCAGGTCACCGAGGGCGGTGATGGCGACGGTGATGGTGTCGCCGCGAACGACGTCGCCGCCGACCACGGCCGCGCCGGCCACCTGGCACTCGTCGCGGATGCCGTCCATCAGCTCGGTGGGCCACGTGACCGGGAGTTCGGCCGGGACGACGAGGCCGAGCAGCAGCGCCGTCGGCACCGCGCCCATGGCCGCGATGTCGGCGAGGTTCTGGGCGGCGGCCTTGCGGCCGACGTCGTAGGCCGTGGACCAGTCGCGCCGGAAGTGCCTGCCCTCCAGCAGGATGTCGGTGCTCGCCACGACCCGCCGGTCGGGGGCCGACACCACCGCGGCGTCGTCGCCCGGACCGAGCCGGACCGCCGGGGTGGTGGTGAGCCGTGAGGTGAGCTCCCGAATGAGCCCGAACTCCCCCAGCTCGCCCACAGTGCCCTTCATCGCTGTGCCCCTTCTTGCCCAGTCCGCTTGCGGTCGCGAGCCGTCACAGCTCTGGGTACCGTCAACAGATACGTCAACTTCTGCTCTCCGTACGCCCCGCTGTGCGTGGCGCCGGGCCCGCAGGTCTCCCCGCGGCGCACGGCGACGCGGTACCGTGGCGTCCCTTCTTCCCCCGGCCCTTGCGATCGTGTGGGGCCCATCCGAAGGTTAGGGGAAATGATCCTCGTGGCCGCCCTGGAGGTTCCGTGGTACAGGCGTACATCCTTATCCAGACCGAAGTGGGCAAGGCGTCGTTCGTCGCCGAGTCCATCGGCCAGATCGCGGGGGTGATCCAGGCCGAGGACGTGACGGGCCCGTACGACGTGATCGTGCGTGCCCAGGCCGACACCGTGGACGAACTCGGCCGCATGGTCGTGGCCAAGGTCCAGCAGGTGGAGGGGATCACCCGCACCTTGACCTGCCCGGTGGTCCATCTGTAGCCCCCGTCTACTCTTGGCCGGTGATGTCCCTCCACCGCCGGCCCCGCCGTGTCCGTGTTTCGTCGGCCTTGTCTGCCGTGCCCGCCGTGTCGGCCTTGCTGGCCCTCGCGGCGTGTTCCCCGGGCGATTCGCAGGCCCGGGTCGATCCGCCGCCCACGCCGCCCGCCGACATCGCGGGGTTCTGTGCAGCGCTGCACAAGGAGCTCCCGGAGACGGTGGCCGGCCTGGCGCGGACCCCGACCGAGCCGGAGTCCGGTCTGACCGCCGCGTGGGGCGGCTCGGCGATCGTACTGCGGTGCGGTATCCCCAAGCCCCCCAAGATGGCTGATCCGAAGCAGGAGGGAGTCCACGTGAACAAGGTGGCCTGGCTGCTGGAGAAGCTCCCGGAAGGCGAATTCCGGTTCACCACCGGGCTGCGGAAGGCGTACACGGAGGTCCGGGTCGACAGGGAACATGCCACGGACGCGGGGATGCTGGTCGGGCTGTCCGACGTCATCGCCAAGACCGTGCCCGAGGGCATCTCGTCCTACTGAGCACACCGCCGCCCGCCGAACCGTGCTTTTGAGGGCGGGCTCGGCGGGCGGTCGGCTGTTCGGGTCCGGGCGGCTAGCGCAGCCCGGTCGAGCGGCGCAGGGCGGCCTGGATCAGGAGGTCCACGAGCTCCCGGTACTCGATGCCCGACTCCTGCCACATCCGCGGGTACATGGAGATCGGGGTGAAGCCCGGCATCGTGTTGATCTCGTTGATGACGAACTCGCCGTCCTCGGTGAGGAAGAAGTCGGCGCGTACCAGACCCTCGCAGGACGCGGCCTCGAAGGCCTCGATCGCGAGCCGCTGCACCTCGGCGGTCTGCTCCGGGGTGAGCGGGGCGGGCACGATCCCGGAGGCGGAGTCGATGTACTTCGCCTCGAAGTCGTAGAAGTCGTGGCTGGAGACCGGCGGGATCTCGGCGGGCGCGCTCGCGCGCGGACCGTCCTCGAACTCCAGGACGCCGCACTCGATCTCGCGGCCGCGCAGCAGCGCCTCCACGATGATCTTCGGGTCGTGGCGGCGGGCCTCGCGGATCGCCTCGTCCAGCCCGGAGGCGTCGTCGACCTTGGTGATGCCGATGGAGGATCCGGCCCGGGCGGGCTTGATGAACAGGGGCCAGCCGTGCTCGGCGGCGAAGTCCATGATCTTCGCCTCGGCGGCGTCCCGGTCGGCTTCCCACTCACGGGGGCGGATGGTCACGTACGGGCCGACGCGCAGCCCGAAGGACGTGAACACCCGCTTCATGTAGTCCTTGTCCTGGCCGACGGCCGAGGCGAGGACGCCGGAGCCGACGTACGGGACGCCGGAGAGCTCCAGGAGGCCCTGCAGGGTGCCGTCCTCGCCGTACGGGCCGTGCAGTACGGGGAAGACGACGTCGACCTCGCCCAGGGCCTTGGGGACGGCGCCCGGTTCGGTGTAGACGACCTCGCGGCTGGCGGGGTCGACCGAGAGCACGACGGCGCCGTCGTCGGAGTCGGCCAGCTCCTCGACACTCGGGAGCTTGCGGTCGGCGATGGCCATCCGCGCGGGCTCGTCGGCGGTCAGTGCCCACCGGCCGTCCGTGGTGATGCCGATGGGCAGCACCTCGTACTTGGAGCGGTCGATGGAGCGCAGCACCGCGCCCGCCGTGACGACCGAGATGGCGTGTTCCGAGCTGCGGCCGCCGAACACGACGGCCACGCGGGGCTTGCGGCCCTGCTGCTCAGGGGTCTGGGGGAGGTTCTCGCTGCTCATATCGCCACGAGGGTACCCGCTCAGACGTCCGGAATGGAGTCAGCGGCGTTCCGGTTTGGCGCTGCGCCCCATCAGTTCCTTCAGCGCGACCAGGGTCGGCTTGCCGTGGTGGACGATGTCCACGACCGTCTCGGTGATCGGCATGTCCACTCCGTACCGGTGGGCGAGATCGGCCACGGACTGGCAGGACTTGACTCCTTCGGCGGTCTGCTTGGTGACCGCGATGGTCTCCTCCAGGGTCATCCCGCGGCCGAGGTTGGTGCCGAAGGTGTGGTTCCGGGAGAGCGGCGAGGAGCAGGTGGCGACCAGGTCGCCCAGGCCCGCGAGGCCGGAGAAGGTGAGCGGGTCGGCGCCCATCGCCAGGCCCAGCCGGGTCGTTTCGGCGAGGCCGCGGGTGATGAGAGAGCCCTTGGTGTTGTCGCCCAGGCCCATGCCGTCCGCGATGCCGACGGCGAGGCCGATGACGTTCTTGACGGCGCCGCCGAGCTCGCAGCCGACGACGTCGGTGTTGGTGTACGGGCGGAAGTACGGGGTGTGGCAGGCGGCCTGGAGGCGCTGGGCCACGGCCTCGTCCACGCAGGCGACGACCGAGGCGGCGGGCTGCCGGGCGGCGATCTCACGGGCCAGGTTGGGGCCGGTGACGACGGCGACGCGCGCCGGGGGAACCTTGGCCACCTCTTCGATGACCTCGCTCATCCGCTTGGCGGTGCCGAGTTCGATGCCCTTCATCAGGGAGACGAGCACGGTGTCGGGGGCCAGCAGCGGCGCCCATTCGGCGAGGTTGCCGCGCAGGGTCTGGGAGGGGACGGCGAGGACGGTGAAGTCGGCGCCGCGCGCGGCCTCGGCCGGGTCGGTGGTGGCGCGGAGGTTCTCGGGGAGTTCGATCCCCGGGAGGTAGTCGGGGTTGGTCCGGCCGGTGTTGACGGCGTCGGCCAGCTCCCGGCGGCGGCCCCACAGGGTCACCTCGCAGCCGGCGTCGGCGAGCACCATGCCGAAGGCCGTGCCCCAGGAGCCGGTTCCGAATACGGCTGCCTTCACGGGACGTGTCACTTCTTGCCCTCCCCCGCGGCCTTGCGCCGCTGTTCCGCCCTGGCCTTGCGATGGTCGTACGGCTGCTCGGGCGCGGTCTCTCCCCGCACCTCCTCCAGCAGCGCGGTGATGGCCGCCATGATGACCTCGGTGACCTCCTTGAGTACTTCCGGGGTGGGTTCCCGGTCGTAGAAGGCGGAGAGGTCGACGGGCGGTCCGGCCAGCACCTGGAGGGTCTTGCGCGGGAAGAACTGGACCTTGTTCTCCTGCGCGTAGGGCGGCATCGCGAGATTCGCGCCCCACTGGGCCACCGGAATGACGGGAGCCCTGGTGATCAGGGCGACGCGGGCGGCGCCGGTCTTGCCGGCCATCGGCCACATGTCGGGGTCGCGGGTGAGAGTGCCCTCCGGGTAAAAGGCCACGCATTCGCCGCGCTCGATGGCGTCCACCGCGGCCCGGAATGCGTCCAGGGCGTTGGTGCTCTCCCGGTAGACGGGGATCTGCCCGCTGCCGCGCAGGATCGCGCCGACAACGGGGACCTTGAAGAGGGCCGCCTTGGCGAGCAATCGGGGCACCCGGCCGGTGTTGTACTGGAAGTGCGCGTAGGAGAGCGGGTCCAGATACGAGTTGTGATTGACGGCGGTGATAAATCCGCCTTCGGCCGGAATGTGTTCCATTCCCCGCCAGTCCCGCTTGAAGAGCACTACCAGCGGCGGTTTTGCGATGACCGCCGCCAGGCGGTACCAGAAGCCGATTCTGCGGCGGGACACTCGGACACCTTTCCTCATGACCGGTGGGCGGGATACCTCCCAGCGGTGACTGGGGGAGCTTGGGCACCTCGTCGGCCGGACAAGTGTCGCCCCAGGCCCGGTCTCTGTCGAGAACACCGTACGCCCCGCTCACCCCGCCGGACCCCCGGGCCGCCGGGGCGGAGGGGACAATGGGCCGACACATGACCCGGCCATGACCTGACCATGGGCTGTGGTTGTGCCGGAGCTCACCGGAGGGAAGGGGTCGGTCACGAACGCCGTCTGGAGCCTGGTGGTCCCGCTGAAGCCCCTGGCGGTGGCCAAGAGCCGTCTCGCGGCGGACGTCGGCGGGTCCCGCCCGGGGCTCGCGCTCGCTTTCGCCCAGGACACCGTGGCGGGGGCGCTGGCCTGCGCCGCGGTCGCGGATGTGGTGGTCGTCACGGACGATGCCGAGGCCGGCAGGGAACTGGCCCGCCTCGGCGCGCGGATCGTCGCGGACACCCCGGGGGCCGGGCTCAACGCGGCGCTGGCCCATGGGGCGCGGGCGGTACGGGCGGACCGGCCCGGGGCGGCGGTGGCCGCGATGAACGCAGATCTGCCGGCGCTGCGGCCGCCCGAATTGCTACGCGTGCTCGAAACCGCCTCGGCATTTCCCCGGGCATTTCTGGCGGATGCGGCCGGAATCGGTACCACGTTGCTTTCCGCTGCTCCGGACGTGGAATTGACACCCTCGTTCGGCGGCCCCTCGCGGGCCAGGCATTCGGCTTCGGGAGCGGTGGAAATCGCCCTGTCGGGAGTGGACAGCGTGCGCCGGGACGTGGACACGGCGCGGGATCTGCGAGCGGCGTTCACCCTCGGCGTGGGGCCTCACACGGCCCGATACAGTGCCGGTATGCAGGCGACCGCGTACACGTACGACTCCCAGACCCGCAGCGGCAGTGTGCTGCTGGACGACGGCACCCCGGTGCCCTTCGAGGCCCCGGCCTTCGACGCGGGCGGCCTGCGGCTGCTGCGGCCCGGGCAGCGGGTGCGTATCGAGACGGACGGCGAGGGCGCGGACCTGCGGATCACCCTGGTCACGTTGCAGACCTTCTGACCTGCCAAGACGCACCGCGGGCCGGCTTCCCCCGGTGGGGAAACCGGCCCGGCGTGTGTGACTCGTGCCCTTACTTCTTGCGGGCGGTGGTCTTCTTCGCGGTGGCCTTGCGCGTCGCCGTCTTCTTGGCGGGCGCCTTCGTCGCTGCGGTGGCCTTCTTGGCGGCCGGAGCGGTCTTCTTCGCGGCGGCGGTGGTCTTCGCCGGGGCGGCCTTCTTGGCGGCCGATGCCTTCTTCGCCGTGGCCGTCGCCTTCTTCGCGGTGGCCGTGCTCTTCACCGCCGCCTTCTTGGCGGTCGCGGTGGTCTTGGCCGTGGTCTTCTTCGCGACCGTGGTCTTCGCCGCTGCCTTCTTCGCGGTGGTGGCCTTCTTCGCGGCGGCCTTCTTGACCGTCGCGGAAGCACCACCGGTGAGGCTTCCCTTGGGCGCCTTCTTCACCGACACCTCGCCGCCCTTGGGCAGCTTCTTCGTGCCGCTGACCAGGTCCTTGAACCCCTGGCCCGCACGGAAGCGGGGCACCGAGGTCTTCTTGACCCGGACGCGCTCTCCGGTCTGCGGGTTGCGGGCGTAACGGGCCGGGCGGTCGACCTTCTCGAACGAGCCGAAGCCCGTGACCGAGACCCGGTCGCCCGCGACGGTAGCGCGGACGATGGCGTCCAGTACCGCGTCGACAGCGTCCGCGGCCTGCTGACGGCCGCCCAGCTTGTCGGCAATCGCTTCTACGAGCTGCGCCTTGTTCAACGTCTTCCCCTTCGGAGACTTCGCCAGAACGAATGTGTTCAAGCTTATTTCGCACGTTAGGCGGATATATACCGCAAATCAAACACGAAACGGGCTAATCACCCTAGTGCCGCAACGCTGGAGGCCGTTACGGAGTTCCTTCGCATCAGTCGCCTTCAGGGAATCGACCCTCGTCGAGGTCCTTCATCAACCTGTCCAGGCGCCTTGCCGCATCGGCGAGATCGTGCTTCGCCGCGGCCGTGACGACCAACAGCTTCCGGGACAGCGCCATCCTTACGCCCTCCGGGACTTGCAGTGAGCGAACCCTTGTGTGTGCTTCTTTCAGCCGGTCCGCGACGAGCTCGTAGAGCTCAAGTTGACTGTCGCGTTCCATGCACAGATTGTGCCATCTGGGGCGAGTTGTCGCCTCACGGGGCCTCAACACACAGCTGTGCCCCCCACCATCCGGTGGGGGGCACAGTGTTGTCGATGTGATCACCCAAAGGTGAATAAGCGCTGATCAGGCAGGAATCAGGCCTGAATCGTGCGCGGCTTGAAGGACGGCCGGGCGCTTTCGTACGTGGCGATGTCCGCTTCGTTCTGAAGGGTGAGCGAGATGTCGTCCAGCCCCTCCAGCAGCCTCCACCGGGCGTTGTCGTCGAGTTCGAACTCCGCCTCGATGCCTTCGGCCCGCACCTGTCGGTCGACCAGGTCGACGGTGATCTCGGCGGTGGGGTCGGCCTCGGTCAGCTCCCACAGCCGGTCGACCGTCTCCTGGGGCAGGACGACGGTCAGCAGGCCGTTCTTCAGCGAGTTCCCGCGGAAGATGTCGGCGAAGCGGGAGGAGATGACCGTCTTGAAGCCGAAGTTCTGCAGGGCCCAGACGGCGTGCTCGCGCGAGGAGCCGGTACCGAAGTCGGGTCCGGCGACCAGCACGGTCGCGCCGGCGCGCTCCGGGCGGTTGGTGATGAACTCCGGGTCCTTGCGCCAGGCCTCGAAGAGCCCGTCCTCGAACCCGTCGCGGGTGATCTTCTTCAGCCAGTGGGCCGGGATGATCTGGTCGGTGTCGACGTTGCTGCGGCGCAGCGGAACGGCCCGGCCGGTGTGGGTGGTGAAGGCTTCCATGGTTCTCAGACTCCGGCGGTCTCGTTGGCGTCGGACAGGTCGGCGGGCGAGGCCAGATGGCCCAGTACCGCGGTGGCGGCGGCCACCTGCGGGGATACCAGGTGCGTGCGCCCGCCCTTGCCCTGGCGGCCCTCGAAGTTGCGGTTGGAGGTGGACGCGGAGCGCTCACCAGGGGCCAGTTGGTCGGGGTTCATGCCCAGACACATCGAGCAGCCCGCGTGCCGCCATTCGGCGCCGGCCTCCTTGAAGACCTTGTCCAGGCCCTCTTCCACGGCCTGCAGGGCGACCCGGACCGAGCCGGGGACGACCAGCATCCGTACGCCGTCGGCGACTTTGCGGCCCTCGACGATCCCGGCGACGGCGCGCAGGTCCTCGATGCGGCCGTTGGTGCAGGAACCTACGAAGACGGTGTCGACCTTGATGTCGCGCAGCGGCTGCCCGGCGGTCAACCCCATGTACTCCAGGGCCTTTTCGGCGGCGTGGCGCTCCGAAGCGTCCTCGTACGAAGCGGGGTCGGGGACGTTGGCCGACAGCGGCGCGCCCTGGCCCGGGTTGGTGCCCCAGGTGACGAACGGGGCCAGCGTCGTGCCGTCGATGACGACCTCGGCGTCGAAGACCGCGTCGTCGTCGGTGTGCAGCGTCTTCCAGTACTCGACCGCCGCGTCCCACTCCTTGTCCTTCGGGGCGTGGTCGCGGCCCTCCAGGTAGTCGAAGGTGGTCTGGTCGGGGGCGATCATGCCCGCGCGGGCGCCGGCCTCGATCGACATGTTGCAGATGGTCATGCGGGCTTCCATCGACAACTGCTCGATGGCCTCGCCGCGGTATTCCAGGACGTAGCCCTGACCGCCGCCGGTACCGATCTTGGCGATGATCGCCAGGATCAGGTCCTTCGCGGTGACGCCCTCGGCCAGCGCGCCGGTGACGGTGATCGCCATCGTCTTCGGGCGGGCCAGCGGCAGCGTCTGGGTGGCCAGCACGTGCTCGACCTGGCTGGTGCCGATTCCGAAGGCCAGCGCGCCGAAGGCGCCGTGCGTGGACGTGTGGGAGTCACCGCAGACCACGGTGGTGCCGGGCTGGGTCAGACCCAGCTGCGGTCCCACGACGTGGACGACGCCCTGCTCTACGTCACCGAGCGAGTGCAGACGGACGCCGAACTCGGAGCAGTTCTTGCGCAGCGTCTCCAGCTGGGCCCGGGAGACCGGGTCCGCGATCGGCTTGTCGATGTCCAGGGTGGGGGTGTTGTGGTCCTCGGTCGCGATGGTGAGGTCGAGGCGTCGGACCTTGCGGCCGGCCTGGCGCAGGCCTTCGAAGGCCTGGGGGCTGGTCACCTCGTGCAGCAGGTGCAGATCGATGAAGAGGAGGTCGGGCTCGCCCTCGGCGCGCCGGACGACATGGTCGTCCCAGACCTTCTCCGCGAGTGTCCTACCCATCGCTTTCCCTCCGGCTCACCGTCTCGGACCCAGTGGTTCGTGGACCCGTACATACAGACTCGCTGGTTCTTGGAAAAATTGAACTTGCGTTTCACAGTGTGAGACGTGAATATCGTTTCATGGACAACTCTAGCGGCGTCGGCGTTCTCGACAAGGCAGCTCTGGTACTGAGCGCACTGGAGTCCGGTCCGGCCACCCTCGCCGGGCTGGTCGCGGCGACAGGGCTCGCACGACCCACGGCACATCGCCTTGCCGTGGCACTGGAACACCACCGGATGGTGGCGAGGGACATGCAGGGCCGGTTCATCCTCGGTCCGCGGCTGGCGGAGCTCGCCGCCGCGGCCGGCGAGGACCGCCTGCTGGCCACGGCCGGACCGGTGCTCACCCACCTCCGCGACGTGACGGGCGAGAGCGCGCAGCTCTACCGCCGTCAGGGAGACATGCGCATCTGCGTGGCGGCCGCGGAGCGGCTCTCAGGCCTGCGGGACACCGTCCCGGTGGGCTCGACCCTGCCCATGAAGGCGGGCTCGGCCGCGCAGATCCTGATGGCCTGGGAGGAGCCCGAGCGGCTCCACCGCGGCTTGCAGGGCGCGCGCTTCACGGCGACGGCGCTCTCGGGCGTACGGCGCCGCGGCTGGGCGCAGTCGATCGGCGAGCGGGAGCCCGGTGTGGCCTCCGTCTCGGCGCCGGTGCGCGGGCCGTCGAACCGTGTGGTGGCCTCGGTGTCGGTCTCCGGGCCGATCGAGCGCCTGACCCGCCACCCCGGCCGGATGCACGCCCAGGCCGTCATCGACGCGGCCGCCCGCCTCACCGAGGCGCTGCGCCGCTCCGGCTGACCTGACCCGACCTTCTTGTTCACCCCCGGGCCCGGGGGCGCGTACGACGCCGCACACGTCCGAACACGCGCCTCCGGGCCCGTACTTACGTCACCTCGGGGCCCACGTCGGCGAACGGTGCCGGCGAACGGCGAAGAGGCCCTCCGCGATGAACGCGGAGGGCCTCTTCGATGCGTACCCCCGACCGGATTCGAACCGGCGCTACCGCCTTGAGAGGGCGGCGTGCTAGGCCGCTACACAACGGGGGCTAGCTGGTGCTGCTGTTACTGCGCTGGGCTACCAGGACTCGAACCTAGAATAAGGGAACCAGAAACCCTCGTGTTGCCAATTACACTATAGCCCAAAGTGGTCTAGACCAGACCCAGTACCCCCGACCGGATTCGAACCGGCGCTACCGCCTTGAGAGGGCGGCGTGCTAGGCCGCTACACAACGGGGGCCCTAGCGATCCTGCATCAAGACGTCCGGGTGCGACCCTGGAGATCTCGCGGGAAGGATCTGTACCCCCGACCGGATTCGAACCGGCGCTACCGCCTTGAGAGGGCGGCGTGCTAGGCCGCTACACAACGGGGGCAAAGCACTGCGTTACTGCTGCACTGCGCTGGGGTACCAGGACTCGAACCTAGAATAAGGGAACCAGAAACCCTCGTGTTGCCAATTACACTATACCCCACCAAAAGTCAACCCCCTGCGGGGTTTTCCTTCTTTGGTGGCGCCTCCGTCCGGCCTTTCGGCCCGCTCCGGCGGCGCAGAAAGAACATTACCGGATGCCTGACCGTGCTCCAAAACGGGTATCCCCTGCCAGCAGCTCCGGTAGCCCCTCAAGACCGGCGATGCGGTGTACGCCGTCGGGACCGTCCCCGCGGTCGCCGTCGCGGTCGAGCCAGATCGCCAGCAGCCCGGCGTCCCGCGCCCCGCGCGCATCGATCTCCGGCTGGTCCCCCACGTACGCGACCTCGTCCGGGGCCAGCGCCATCGCCTCGCAGGCGGCCAGGAAGGCCCCCGCGTCGGGCTTGCTGACGCCGAGCTCGACGGCACAGACCAGCACTTCGAAGCGGTCGCGCAGGCCGAGGTCACGCAGCTTGGGGTCCTGGTTGGCCTCGGAGGAGTTGGAGAGCACCCCGTGCCGGTAGCCGGCGGCGAGGGCGTCCAGCGCGGGCACCACGTCGGGGAAGACGGTCCAGTAGGTCTTGTAGTGCTCGATGTACCGGTCGAACCAGGCGTCCGCCTCGTCGGCCGTCATCCCGGGCTCCCCGAGGAACTCCCGCACCCGCTCCCGGCGCTGCCCCTGGAAGGTGCCCTCGCCGGCCGCGAAGCGCGCCCAGTGCCGGTCGGTGATCTGCCGCCACAGCGCCAGCGCCTGCGCGGCGGTCCCGTACCGCTCCGCGATCCCGTCGGTCTCCAGCTGCCGCGCGAGCCCGGCGGCGTCGGCCCCCGTGTAGTCGAAGAGGGTGTCGTCGATGTCCCACAGCACGGCGCGGATCGGCATGGGGCGAGCCTACGCCGGACGCCCGTCCGCCGTGGGCGGGACGGGAAAGAAAGATCGGATCCGGCCCCCGGAAGGTCCCGGACCGGCACGGAGAGCGGCACGGAGAACGCCGCAGGGGGCGGCGGCCGGTGGTCCGGCTGCCGCCCCCTGCGGGACGTACGGGAAGAACTACGCGGCGAGCTTGGCCAGGGCCGCGTCGATGCGGGCCAGGGACCGCTCCTTGCCCAGGATCTCCAGGGACTCGAAGAGCGGCAGGCCCACCGTGCGGCCGGTGACGGCCACGCGGACAGGGGCCTGGGCCTTGCCCAGCTTGAGGCCGTGGGCCTCGCCGGCGGTCAGGACGGCCTGCTTGAGGGACTCGGGGTCCGACCAGTCGGCGGCCTGGAGGTTCTCGCGCGCCGTGGTCAGCAGGGCCGCGGGCTCGCCCTTCATCGCCTTGTCCCACGAGGGCTGGTCGAAGACCGGCTCCTTCAGGAACAGGAAGTCGACGTTGGCCGTGATGTCCGACAGGACGGTCACACGGGTCTGGGCGTACGGGGCGATGCGCTCCCAGGCCGCGGCGTCGAAGTCCTCGGGCGCCCAGTTGGCGTGCGGGGCCCGCAGCCACGGGGCGCAGGCGTCCGCGAAGGCCTTCGGGTCGAGCAGGCGGATGTGGTCCGCGTTGATCGCCTCGGCCTTCTTGAGGTCGAAGCGCGCCGGGTTGGCGTTGACGCCGTCGATGTCGAACTTCGCCACCATCTCCTCGATCGAGAAGACGTCCTGGTCCTTGGAGAAGGACCAGCCGAGGAGCGAGAGGTAGTTCAGCAGGCCCTCGGGGAGGAAGCCGCGGTCGCGGTACAGGTTGAGGGAGGCCTCGGGGTCGCGCTTGGAGAGCTTCTTGTTGCCCTCCCCCATCACGTACGGCAGGTGGCCGAAGGCGGGGGTGGTCTTGGCGACGCCCAGCTCGATCAGCGCCTTGTACAGCGCGATCTGGCGCGGGGTGGAGGACAGCAGGTCCTCGCCGCGGAGCACGTGCGTGATCTCCATCAGCGCGTCGTCGACCGGGTTGACGAGCGTGTACAGCGGGGCGCCGTTGGCCCGCAGGATGCCGAAGTCCGGCACGTTCTCCGGGGTGAAGGTCAGCTCGCCGCGGACCAGGTCGGTGAAGGTGATCGGCTCGTCGGGCATCCGGAAGCGGACGATCGAGGAGCGGTGCTCGCCCTGGTACGCCTCCAGCTGCACGGTGGTCAGCTCGCGGCAGTGGCCGTCGTAGCCGGAGGGCTTGCCGGCGGCGCGGGCGGCGGCGCGGCGCGCGTCGAGCTCCTCGGTGGTGCAGTAGCAGTGGTACGCCCAGCCGCCGTCGAGCAGCCGCCGCGCGACGTCCTTGTAGATGTCCATGCGCTCGGACTGGCGGTACGGGGCGTGCGGGCCGCCCACCTCGGGACCCTCGTCCCAGGTGAAGCCGAGCCAGCGCATCGAGTCGAGCAGCTGCTCGTACGACTCCTCGGAGTCGCGGGCCGCGTCGGTGTCCTCGATGCGGAAGACGAACGTACCGCCGTGGTGGCGCGCGAACGCCCAGTTGAAGAGGGCGGTGCGGACCAGGCCCACGTGGGGGTTGCCGGTCGGGGAGGGACAGAAACGTACGCGGACGGGTCCGTTAACCACGCTTGATCACCTTGTTGGTGAGAGTGCCGATGCCTTCGATGGTGACGGCGACCTCGTCGCCGACGTTGAGGGGGCCGACTCCGGCCGGGGTCCCCGTGAGGATGACGTCGCCGGGGAGCAGCGTCATGGCCTCGGTGATGTGCACGACCAGGTCCTCGATGGAGCGGACCATGTCGCTGGTGCGGCCGAGCTGGCGCTGTTCGCCGTTGACGGTGCACTGGATGGTCAGGTCGCTCGGGTCCAGGTCGGTCTCGATCCAGGGGCCGAGGGGGCAGGAGCTGTCGAAGCCCTTGGCGCGGGCCCACTGCTTCTCGCGCTGCTGGACATCGCGCGCGGTGACGTCGTTGGCGCAGGTGTAGCCGAGGATCACGTCCTTGACGCGCTCCTTCGGGACCTCTCGGCACATGCGGCCGATGACCACGGCGAGCTCCGCCTCGTGGTGGAGGTCCTGGGAGAAGGAGGGGTACGTGATCGGGTCGCCCGGGCCGACCACGGAGGTGGAGGGCTTGAAGAAGGTGATCGGCGCGTCCGGGACCTCGTTGCCCAGCTCCGCCGCGTGCTCCGCGTAGTTGCGGCCGATGGCCACGACCTTGTTCGGGAGCACGGGCGGCAGCAGGCGCACCTTGCTGAGCGGGATCTTCGTACCGGAGAGCTCGAAGTCCGCGAACGGGATGCCCTTGATGATGTCGAGGACGAGCTCCCCTTCGGCGCCGGGGGCGGCGTTGCCCTCGACCGCGCCGAAGGCGACGTTGCCGTCGATCGAGAACCTGGCGATGCGCACGTGTTGCGTCTGCCCCTCTTGTATTTCCGCTGGCTGGAGTCTGCGGCTCCAGGCTAACGCGGCGGGCAGGGGCGCTTCGATCTCTTCGGGGCCGTGGCTACTGCGCGGCGGCCGCCACGGGCGCGTCCATCAGGATCGTGCGCCGCGGGTTGGCGGTCTGCGTCGGCAGCTCGACTGCGTGCTCCGGGGTGGCCGGGGCCGCCTGCAGGTCCTCGGCGTCCTTGAGGTGCGCGAGGGTGGTGCGGCGGGGGTTGGCTATGCGGAACATCGGCCGCGTCGTCGTCGAATTCATCGGAGTTTCGGGCCCTCGGCTCGCTCGGTGTGTCGGTCGGCGCATCCGCCAACCCTTTAAGGGGCAAGGCTAAACATCTGAATCCCCTGCCGAACCGGGAAGTAATGGCCACGGCCATGTGAGTTTGCTCACCTGTGACCTGACATTACCGGCATTATGGACAGTCAACCGGACCCCACGAAACGGACATTGCACCACTGAATGCGTCATTCCGCTGCTGATCATCTCGACTGGGACACCTTGCCAGGCACGGTGTTTGCATGGTGTAAGTCCGGTTTACCCCGAAAGCAGCCCCACATGGTGTAGCCCGTCGATCACTGGCCGTCACCGACTCTCCGGGCCGATGCTCGCACCTTGTTGGAGATCCTCCACTGTGCTGGAATTCGCGGGACCGCCGCGGGAATCAGCCGGCGCGCAGGTGGCGCGAGACAGCGCCGAGCGCGGTGGCAAAGAGAGGGAAACGCGCCGGTCACCGACGACCACCATGGGGCCGTTAGTGCCCCACGACTCGACACCGTCCCACCGGTCGCCCGGCGGGACGCCTGGTCCAGAGGTTGCGACGCTAGTGCAGGGACGATTCAAGAGGGATGGCAGCGCTGCGGCGGAGCAGGAGCCGCGCGGCGGGACCGACCGTGGCTCCTCGCCCCAGCACGCCCAGAACCGCGGGCCGGCTGTCGAAGGCGCAGGCCCCGACTCCTCCGCCGCGGTGAAGGCGAAGGGCCGAGGGAAGTCCGCCAAGACCAAGGCCAAGGCCGGGTCGGTCGAGCAGGACGTGGCGATACCGAAGGCCCCCAGTGGGCCCGGTTCCCGCCTCCACATGCAGAACTGGCGCATCAGCACGCGACTGGTGTCGCTGCTGACCCTGCCGGTCGTCGCCGCCACCACGCTGGGTGGCGTCCGTATCAACGACTCGCTCAACGACATCGCGCAGCTGGAGCACATGCAGCTGCTCACGACGATGACCCGGCAGGCGACCAACCTCGCCGCCGCGCTCCAGGAGGAGCGCGACAAGTCCGCGGGTCCTCTGTCGGTGCCGGGTGCGGGCAAGACCAACAGCACCGTCACGAACGTCCGTGACACCACCGACGCCGCCGCCAAGGCCTTCACCGCCGCGACCGACAAGGTCGACAGCACGGAGGACAAGGACGAGACGCTCAAGTCGATCCGCAACAACATCCTGCAGATCGGCCGCCAGCTCACCCTCATCGAGGACATCCGCAGCAAGGCGTACGCGAACGGCGCCCAGCAGACGGTCACCGAGTACAACAGCCTGATCGTCTCGCTGCTGTCGCTCTCCCAGGACATGGCGCAGGCCACCTCCAGCCCGGAGATGATCAAGCGCACGCGCGCCCTGGCGGCCTTCTCCGCCGCCAAGGAGTACGCCTCCGTCCAGCGCGCGATCATCGCCGCCTCGCTCCCCGACAGCGCCGAGAAGCAGGGCGAGCTGAAGGAGAACGACCGCCTTTACGCGCTCTCCGCGCTCAAGGGCGAGCAGCAGTCGAAGAAGACCTTCGAACTCGTCTACCAGGGCAAGTCCGAGGAGCTCCTCGCGTCTCTCGGCGACGGCAACACGGAGATCGGCACCGCCGACCACTACGCGCGCCGCGTCCTGAGCACCAAGGACCAGTTCCTCAAGGAGAAGAACCGGTCCTGGATGGACTGGTACGACGCCGACGACACCAAGCTCCAGGCGATGAAGGTCATCGAGCTGACCCTGCTCGAGGACATGGAGCAGAAGGCCCGCGAGCTCAAGAACGAGTCGCAGCAGGACGCCATCATCAACGGTGCGCTGATCCTCCTCGTCCTCGGTGTCTCCCTCGTCGGCGCCTTCGTCATGGCCCGCTCGATGATCCGCTCGCTGCGCCGCCTGCAGGACACCGCCACGCGGGTCGCCCAGGACCGCCTCCCCGAGCTGGTCAAGCAGCTGTCCGAGTCCGACCCGCAGGACGTGGACACGTCCGTGGAGTCCGTCGGCCTGCACACCCGCGACGAGATCGGCCAGGTGGCCGCGGCCTTCGACGACGTGCACCGCGAGGCCGTCCGCCTCGCCGCCGAGCAGGCCCTCCTCCGGGGCAACGTCAACGCGATGTTCACCAACCTCTCGCGCCGCTCGCAGGGCCTCATCCAGCGTCAGCTCTCGCTCATCTCCGAGCTGGAGTCGCGCGAGGCCGACCCGGACCAGCTGTCCTCCCTCTTCCGTCTCGACCACCTCGCGACCCGCATGCGCCGTAACGGCGAAAACCTCCTCGTCCTCGCGGGCGAGGAGCCGGGCCGCCGGTGGACCCGCCCCGTCCCGCTCGTCGACGTGCTCCGTGCCGCCGCGTCCGAGGTGGAGCAGTACGAGCGCATCGAGCTGGCGTCGGTGCCCGGCACCGATGTCGCCGGCCGCGTCGTCAACGACCTCGTGCACCTCCTCGCCGAGCTGCTGGAGAACGCCACCTCGTTCTCCTCTCCGCAGACCAAGGTCAAGGTCACCGGTCACGCGCTGCCCGACGGCCGTGTGCTCGTCGAGATCCACGACACCGGTATCGGCCTCTCCCCCGAGGACCTCGCCGCGATCAACGAGCGGCTCGCGTCGCCGCCGACCGTGGACGTCTCCGTCTCCCGCCGCATGGGCCTGTTCGTGGTCGGCCGTCTGTCCCTGCGACACGGCATCCGCATCCAGCTGCGTCCCTCCGACTCGGGCGGCACCACGGCCCTCGTCATGCTGCCGGTCGATGTCGCCCAGGGCGGCAAGAAGCCGGCTCCGATGGCGGGCCAGGGCGGTCAGGGCGGTGCTCAGGGCGGCCCCGGCGGGCAGGCTTCCGGTCCCGGTGCGGGCGCACGTCCGCCCGTGGGCGCGGCTCCGCAGCGCGGGCAGGTCTCCGGTGGCGGCCAGCGTGCCGCCCTGCCGGGCCGCGACGGCGGCCTCGGCCAGCAGCGCCAGCAGGGCGGCCCGGGTGCTCCCGGTGCCCGGCCGCAGACGGGTCCGACGACCTCGGGTCCGGGCCAGGGCGGCTTCGGCTCCGGCGCTCCGCTGGCGGGCCGCGGTCCGCAGGCCCGTCCGGCGTCCGCTCCGACCGCTTCCGGACAGGGCGGCTTCCCGCAGGGCAACGGCTTCGAGCGTCCCCAGCAGCCCCAGCAGTCCCAGCAGGCTCCGCAGCAGCGGCCCCAGCAGCAGCCGGCCGCCCCCGCGGCTCCGGCTTCCCGCGGCGCGCGGCCGCAGCTGCCGCCGCGCGGTGGCGCCCGCGCCGAGCTCCCCGGTCCGCAGACCACCAGCTGGGGCGCCGACCAGGCCCGCGGCCACGACGAGCTCTCGGGCCCCGGCTCGACCGCCGAGTTCGCCCGCCCGGACTTCAACGCCCCGATGCCCCAGGCCGACGGCCTGGGCAGCACCACCGGGCAGTTCGAGCGTCCGGACGTACGGGGCCCCCTGGACCCGTCCTCCACCGGGCAGTTCGAGCGCCCGGCCGGCTACCAGCCCCAGCGGCCCGGCGGCCCCGGTGTCGGCGGCTTCGCCCGTCAGCCCCAGGCTCCGCAGCAGCCGCAGGCGCAGTACCAGCAGCCGCAGGCTCCGCAGCAGGGCGGCGAGTACGCACCCGTACCGCCCCGGCGCCAGGAGGCTCCCGGCCTGCCGCAGGCCCCCCGGCCCGAGGCGCTGCCGCCGGCGCAGAGCTCCGGCGACGCCCGCAGCCCGATCTTCGACACGCTGGAGTCGAACTGGTTCCGCGAGGAGGGGCAGCAGCCCCCGGCGCAGGCACCGGCCGTACCTCAGCAGCCGCAGCAGTCCGCTCCGGCGGCCCCGGCTCCGCAGGCCCAGCTGCCGCAGCGCGGCCAGGAGCACTCGGCTCCCGACCCCGCCGCCGCGGCGACCGGCGCCATGCCGACCGTCAGCTGGAAGTCGTCTCCGAACGACGAGCTGATGCGGCAGGCCGAGCGCGTGCGCCAGCCCGCCGCCGGCGGCATCACGACGTCGGGGCTGCCCCGCCGGGTCCCGCGGGCGAACCTCGTGGCCGGCACGGCGCAGCAGCAGGCCGAGGCGCAGGCCGGTCCGCAGGTCTCGCGGGCGCCGGACGACGTCCGCGGCCGTCTGACCAACCTCCGACGCGGTATCCAGCAGGGCCGTCAGGCCGGCAACAGTGGTCCGGCGACCGGCAGTTACCACATCGACCCCACTTACCAGCAGGAGCGATAGTTGAGTTCGATGAGCCAGGCGGCACAGAACCTGAACTGGTTGATCACCAACTTCGTGGACAACACCCCTGGGGTGTCCCACACCGTGGTGGTCTCCGCCGACGGACTCCTTCTGGCGATGTCCGACGGATTCCCCCGCGACCGCGCCGATCAGCTGGCGGCCGTGGCCTCCGGTCTGACCTCGCTGACCGCCGGTGCCTCCCGCATCTTCGAGGGCGGCGCCGTCAACCAGACCGTGGTCGAGATGGACCGGGGATTCCTCTTCCTCATGTCGGTCTCCGACGGGTCGTCCCTGGCCGTACTGGCGCACCCCGAGTGCGACATCGGCCTCGTCGGCTACGAGATGGCCCTCCTTGTGGACCGTGCTGGCAGCGTCCTCACTCCGGACCTGCGCGCGGAACTGCAGGGCAGCCTGCTCAGCTGACCTACCCACTCCCGGCCGGACGGTACTGCCGGCCGGGGGACCGGGGCCGAGGCCCCGGAACCCAGTACCACCGACAGGCCGTCATACCGTCCCCCCACCGGCCGCCCCGTCAGACGGCACGCTGACCACTGCTGTCCAGCCCGGAGGATCAATGACCCCGCCCCCCGCCTACCCCGATTCGTACGGAGATTCGTACTCGGAAGGCGATCAGCCGCTGGTGCGTCCCTACGCGATGACCGGTGGCCGGACCCGGCCCCGCTACCAGCTCGCCATAGAAGCCCTGGTCAGCACCACGGCCGATCCGATGCACATGTCCGGCCTGCTTCCGGAGCACCAGCGCATCTGCACCCTGTGCCGCGAGGTCAAGTCGGTCGCGGAGGTCTCCGCGCTGCTGTCGATGCCGCTCGGTGTCGCCCGGATCCTCGTGGCCGACCTGGCGGAGGCCGGAATGGTGGCCATCCACCAGCCGGGCAATGGAGAGGCCGGCGGCACGCCCGATGTAACGCTGCTCGAAAGGGTGCTCAGTGGCCTTCGGAACATCTAGCGGTGGAGCGGCTCCCCGCTCCACCACCTCCGCCAAGATCGTGGTGGCGGGCGGCTTCGGCGTGGGCAAGACCACGTTCGTCGGAGCCGTGTCCGAGATCAACCCGCTGCGTACCGAAGCGGTCATGACCTCCGCGAGCGCGGGGATCGACGACCTCACGCACACCGGTGACAAGACGACCACGACCGTCGCGATGGACTTCGGCCGCATCACGCTGGACCAGGACCTGATCCTGTACCTCTTCGGTACGCCGGGCCAGGACCGCTTCTGGTTCATGTGGGACGACCTGGTCCGTGGTGCCATCGGGGCGATCGTGCTCGTGGACACCCGCCGGCTCGCCGACTGCTTCCCCGCCGTCGACTACTTCGAGAACAGCGGCCTGCCGTTCGTCGTGGCGCTCAACGGCTTCGAGGGACACCAGCCGTACACCCCTGAGGAAGTCCGCGAGGCCCTGCAGATCGGCCCCGGCGCCCCCATCATCACCACCGACGCCCGCCACCGCGCGGACGCCAAGAGCGCGCTCATCACGCTCGTCGAGCACGCGCTCATGGCGCGGCTCAAGTAGCACGCTTCCAACTGCCGCGTGTGAGGGGCGGGCTGTGTCATGGGACACGGCCCGCCTCTCTCGTTCATAACGTTTCGACAGTGAATTCGGGCAGGTTGGCCACAGGCCGCGTTCAGTTGGTACCGCTACGCGTACAACTCCCCCCATTTTTGCCGCAGGAAGCTCTTTATGTCCGATTTATGCGGGGCATAAGGTTCTAGCAGTGGCCGAATTCAACTGTTTGGAACACGGCCGTTAACCGTGCTGGAATTCAACGAACTAGCTAGTAGCACCGCCGAGAGGTTGTTGGTCGAGTGAGGCGAAGCATCGCAAGCCCCGCGGATGAACCCGCGCGCGGCAACTTCACCCCGCCGCCGCGAGCGGCCGCGTCGTCCGTCGACGTGCCCGTGGAGCCGCCCCCGAGCAGCGGGAGCACCAGCAGGTTCTCGCCCCGCAACTGGCGTGTGCCGACCCGTCTGAACGCCATCCTGCTCGTGCCCGCCCTCGTCGGGCTGGTCATGGGCGGTTTCCAGGTGAAGGGCTCCGTCGACACCTGGAACGAGGCCCAGGACGCCGAGCAGATAGCCAGGGTCGTCCAGGCGGCCTCGGAATACAGCCAGGCACTGCTCAACGAGCGTGACCTCACGGCCGAGCCGCTGCTGAGCGGCAACGCCAACAGCGAGATCGTCACCAAGGCCCGCGGCGCGACCGACGCGGCCAAGGTGAAGTTCGACCAGGTCGTCCAGGACATGCCGAAGAACCAGGGCATGGAACGGCGTCTGGACCTCTTCCGCGCGGAAGAACCCAGGCTGAAGGAAGTACGCGAGAAGGCCTACCTGGCCGCGGCCGAGAGCCCCAAGAAGAACCCCCCCTCCTCGTTCGGGCCCATCCCGACCGAAGAGGGCTACGTGGCGGTCCAGCACTACCTGATGCAGTTCGCCAACGAGCTCGGCCTCGGCACTGGCAACGTGACCTCGTACGGCCGCATGGTCTACGCGATCCAGCTGGCCAAGGCGGCCAACTCGCTGCAGCGCTCCGTCGGTACCCACCTGCTGGTCCGCCCGAGCACCAACGAGGACGTCCGCAAAGCCCAGCTCGTCGCCTTCTCCTCGTACGCCTACCTCGAAGAGATCGCCCAGGGCGAGTACGTCGCCGCGGGCACCGAGGAGGACGTGAACCGCCTCCGCGAGGTCATGGGCAAGAAGTCCGACGAGGGTGCCGCCAAGATCGCCGAGGCCAAGCGCCAGGCCGAACAGGCCGGTGTCCGCTTCGTGCCCCCGCCCGTGGTCAACAAGTCGGCACTGACCGGCATGACCGAGGCGATAGCCAGCGGCGAGAACAAGAAGAAGCTCGCGGAGAACGGCACCAACCCCCAGTTCTGGCAGGCCGCCGCCACCGCGAAGTTCGACGGCTACGACGAGATCGAGAAGGAACTCCTCGACAAGGCCGTCAAGGACGCCGTCGCGGTCTCCGACGAGGCCCGCACGGACGCCATCACCAACGGCGCCATCGTGGTCGTGTCCCTGCTCGCCGCCTTCATCCTGGCCGGTCTCATGGCCCGCCAGATGGGCCGCGCGATGCGCCGTCTGCGCTCCGCCGCCTTCGACATCGCCGAGCAGCGCCTGCCGATGCTCGTCGACCAGCTCTCGCGCACCGACCCGGGCAAGGTGGACACCCGCGTCCACCCGATCCCGATCGACTCCCAGGACGAGATCGGCGAGGTCGCCCGCGCCTTCGACCAGGTCCACCGGGAAGCGGTCCGGCTCGCCGCCGAGCAGGCGCTCCTGCGAGGGAACGTCAACGCGATCTTCACCAACCTCTCGATGCGCAACCAGTCCCTGATCGAGGGCCAGCTGACCCTCATCACGGACCTGGAGAACAACGAGGCGGACCCGGACCAGCTGGAGAACCTCTTCCGCCTGGACCACCTGGCCACCCGCATGCGCCGTAACGGCGAGAACCTCCTCATCCTCGCGGGTGAGGAGCCGGGCCGCCGCTGGGACCAGCCGGTGCCCCTCGTCGACGTCCTGCGCGCCGCCTCCTCCGAGGTGGAGCAGTACGAGCGCATCGAGCTCTCCGGTGTCTCCGAAGCCGAGATCCACGGCCAGGCCGTGACCGACCTCGTGCACCTGCTCGCCGAGCTCCTGGAGAACGCCACCACGTTCTCCTCCCCCCAGACCAAGGTCCGTGTCAACGCGACCCGTCTGCCGGACGGCCGCGTGATGGTCGAGATCCACGACAAGGGCATCGGCCTGACCGCCGAGGACTTCGCGGACATCAACCACAAGCTCGCCAACCCGCCGACCGTGGACGCCGCGATCTCGCAGCGCATGGGTCTGTTCGTGGTCGGCCGGCTGGCGGACCGCCACAGCATCCGCGTGCAGCTGCGTCCCTCGGGCGAGGCGGCGGGCACCACCTCGCTGGTCATGCTCCCCGACGCCATCACCCACGGTGGCGGTGGCGAGGGCATCCCGGACGACGACTTCACGGTCTCCTCGATCATCCCTGAGCAGAAGGCCCAGCTGCAGGCTCCGCTGCGCACGGCCGCCGAGCTCGGTTTCGACGACTCCCGCTACGACCAGCAGGGCGGCGACGGCCAGCTCGACCCGGTCGGACGTTCGCTCCTCGCCGAGGAGCGGCGGGCCGCGCTGAAGGCCCAGGTCTCCTACCCGCAGGACGAGCAGGAGTACGCCGAGCAGGCCGGGCAGGAGTATGCGGAACCTCAGCCTGAGCACGGGTACCAGCCGTACCAGGGCTACGAGCAGCAGTCCGAGCAGGGCTACGACGCCTCGTACGAGGCCCAGCAGCCCCAGCAGGGCTACGAGGCCTACCCGCAGCAGGGCTACGCCTATCCGGAAGCGGGCTACGAGGACGGCTCGCAGACCGGCCAGGGCTACGACAACGGCTACGAATCCCAGTCGGCGCAGGCGGAGTGGCCCGAGCAGAACACGTATTCGGCTGGCTACCAGCAGGATTACGGGACCGAATCGGAATCCCCCGCCGTCCCCGAACGGACCGCGGAGCGCGTAGGCTTCGACCGTCCGGGTGCCGCTGCCGACACCGGTCACTCGATGACCGGAGCGGGCCTGCCGCGTCGCGGCAGCCAGCAGCAGTGGCAGTCGGGACGGCAGGAAGCGGAGTCCACCGGATCCCTCTTCGAACAGCGGCCGCCGCGTCAGCAGCAGCCCGCTGAAGCGGAGCGGGTCCCGGAGGAGAAGGAAGGCAGCAACGCCTGGCGTTCGGGCAACGACGAACGCTGGCAGCAGGCCGCCAAACTCCGTGAGCCGAAGGCGGGCGGGGTCACCCCGTCCGGTCTCCCTCGGCGGGTGCCCAAGGCCAACCTGGTCGAGGGCGCGGCGGAGACGACCCCGCAGGGCGGCCCCCAGGTCTCCCGCGCACCGGAGGACGTCCGCGGCAGGTTGAGCAACCTGCGGCGTGGTGTCCAGCAGGGACGCAACGCGGGTTCTGAGCAGTCAAGTAACAGCTATGACCAGGAGCGTTAGTGTGAGCCCGATGAGCCAGGCGGCACAGAACCTGAACTGGTTGATCACCAACTTCGTGGACAACACCCCTGGGGTGTCCCACACCGTGGTGGTCTCCGCCGACGGACTCCTTCTGGCGATGTCCGACGGGTTCCCGCGCGACCGCGCCGATCAGCTGGCGGCCGTGGCCTCCGGTTTGACCTCGCTGACCGCCGGTGCCTCCCGCATCTTCGAGGGTGGCGCCGTCAACCAGACCGTGGTCGAGATGGACCGGGGATTCCTCTTCCTCATGTCCGTCTCGGACGGATCCTCGCTCGCGGTGCTCGCGCACCCCGAGTGCGACATCGGCCTCGTCGGCTACGAGATGGCCCTTCTGGTGGATCGTGCGGGCAGTGTCCTCACCCCGGACCTGCGTGCCGAGCTGCAGGGAAGTCTTCTCAACTAGCAGACAGGCAGTGCGTTTCGCGCCATCGCACCATAGGGTGCGGTGGCGCGGTTCCACAGGAAGTACTGCGTACTTGGAGTCGGAGGAGGAAACGTGACAACACCCGGAGGACATCCTTATGGCGGCGCGCAGCAGCCGCAGGGTGGGCACGACCAGAACCGCTTCAACTTCCCCTCCACGCCCAGCCGGCCCATGCCGGAGCAGCACAACCCGTACCAGCAGCAGCCGTACGGCCAGCCCCAGCAGCCCCATGTGCCTCCGCAGCAGCAGCCTCCCCGCGCCATGCGGCAGCCGGCGCCGAAGGCCCACAACCCGCTGGTGCGCCCGTACGCGATGACCGGCGGCCGTACTCGGCCGCGCTACCAGCTCGCCATCGAGGCGCTGGTCAGTACCACGGCCGATCCCGCGCGGCTGCAAGGGCAGTTGCCCGAGCACCAGCGCATCTGCCGTCTGTGCCAGGAGATCAAATCCGTCGCGGAGATCTCGGCACTCCTCTCCATTCCTCTTGGTGTCGCCCGCATCCTCGTCGCCGACCTGGCGGAGGCGGGCCTTGTCGCCATTCACCAGCCCGGCGGCGACGAGTCTGCCGGCGGCCAGCCAGATGTGACACTGCTCGAAAGGGTGCTCAGTGGACTTCGCAAGCTCTAACGGCGGAGCGGCTCCCGCCCGCTCCACCACCTCCGCGAAGATCGTGGTGGCGGGCGGCTTCGGCGTGGGCAAGACCACGTTCGTCGGCGCGGTCTCCGAGATCAACCCCCTGCGCACCGAAGCCGTCATGACCAGCGCCTCCGCCGGCATCGACGACCTCACCCACACCGGTGACAAGACGACCACCACGGTCGCGATGGACTTCGGCCGCATCACGCTGGACCAGGACCTGATCCTGTACCTCTTCGGTACGCCGGGCCAGGACCGCTTCTGGTTCATGTGGGACGACCTGGTGCGCGGCGCCATCGGCGCCGTCGTGCTCGTGGACACGCGCCGGCTCGCCGACTGCTTCCCCGCCGTCGACTACTTCGAGAACAGCGGCCTGCCGTTCGTCATCGCCCTCAACGGCTTCGACGGACACCAGCCGTACACCCCGGAGGAAGTCCGCGAGGCCCTGCAGATCGGCCCGGACGCCCCGATCATCACCACCGACGCCCGCCACCGCGCGGACGCCAAGAGCGCGCTCATCACGCTCGTCGAGCACGCGCTCATGGCCCGCCTGCGGTAGCGGCTGCCGCCGACAGCCGTAAGGCCCCCGCGTCCCTGACGCGGGGGCCTTCGCCGTGTGCGGAGTGCGGTGCTGCCGAATGCCGTGAGGGTGAGGCGTGAGCCGTGAGCCGTGAGCCGGGTACGCGCAAGGCCCCGCACCCTGAGGGTGCGGGGCCTTGCGTCGGGCTCGGGGCTCAGCCCTGCCAGCTGTGCGGGGCGCGGAAGCCCGGGGTGCGCTCCAGACGGCGCCAGCCGGCCTGGGAGCGGCCGGCCGGGACCGAGGCGTCCTCGGGGGCGGCGGCGGCACGGGCGAGCAGGATCGCGGTGATCGCGGCCAGCTCCTCGGGCTCGGCGTTGCCCTTCTCGACGCGCAGCAGCATGTCGGTGCTCATCGGTGGCTTGTCTCCTTACTGCGGCGGGTTGCCGTGCTTGCGGGACGGCAGGTCGGCGTGCTTGTTGCGGAGCATCGCGAGGGCGCTGACGAGGACCTCGCGGGTCTCGGCGGGGTCGATGACGTCGTCGACGAGGCCGCGCTCGGCCGCGTAGTACGGGTGCATCAGCTCGGCCTTGTACTCCTTGACCATGCGCACGCGCATGGCCTCGGGGTCCTCGGCGTCCGCGATCTGCTTGCGGAAGATGACGTTGGCCGCGCCCTCGGCGCCCATGACGGCGATCTCGTTGGTGGGCCAGGCGTAGGTGATGTCGGCGCCGATGGACTGGGAGTCCATGACGATGTACGCGCCGCCGTAGGCCTTGCGCAGGATCAGCGAGATCCGCGGGACGGTGGCGTTGCAGTACGCGTACAGCAGCTTGGCGCCGTGGCGGATGATGCCGCCGTGCTCCTGGTCGACGCCCGGCAGGAAGCCGGGGACGTCCAGCAGCGTGATGATCGGGATGTTGAAGGCGTCGCACATCTGGACGAAGCGCGCGGCCTTCTCGGAGGCCTCGATGTCCAGGACGCCGGCGAGGTGGCCGGGCTGGTTGGCGACGATGCCGACGACCTGTCCGTCCATCCGGGCCAGGGCGCAGATGATGTTGCGGGCCCAGCGCTCGTGGATCTCCAGGACGTCGCCCTCGTCGACGAGCTCCTCGATGACCTTGAGCATGTCGTACGGGCGGTTGCCGTCGGCGGGCACCAGGTCCAGCAGGACCTCGGAGCGGCGGTCCGCCGGGTCGCTCGTCTCGTGGACGGGCGGGTTCTCGCGGTTGTTCGAGGGCAGCATCGAGATGAGGTAGCGGACCTCGGAGATGCAGGTCTCCTCGTCGTCGTACGCGAAGTGCGCGACGCCCGAGGTCTCGGCGTGCACGTCCGCGCCGCCGAGGCCGTTCTGGGTGATCTCCTCGCCGGTCACCGCGCGGACCACGTCCGGGCCGGTGATGAACATCTGCGAGGTGTCCCGGACCATGAACACGAAGTCGGTCAGGGCCGGGGAGTACGCGGCGCCGCCGGCGCACGGGCCCAGCATGACCGAGATCTGCGGGATGACGCCCGAGGCCCGGGTGTTGCGCTGGAAGATGCCGCCGTAGCCGGCGAGGGCGGAGACGCCCTCCTGGATACGGGCTCCCGCGCCGTCGTTGAGGGAGACCAGCGGAGCGCCGGCCGCGATGGCCATGTCCATGATCTTGTGGATCTTCGTGGCGTGGGCCTCGCCCAGGGCGCCGCCGAAGATGCGGAAGTCGTGCGCGTAGACGAAGACCGTGCGGCCCTCGACCGTGCCCCAGCCGGTAATGACACCGTCGGTGTAGGGCTTCTTGGCCTCCAGGCCGAAGCCCGTCGCGCGGTGGCGGCGCAGCTGCTCGACCTCCTTGAAGGAGCCTTCGTCGAGGAGCAGCGCGATGCGCTCCCGCGCCGTCAGCTTGCCCTTGGCGTGCTGGGTCTCGGTCGCGCGGTCACTGGGGCCGCGCCGCGCCTGCTCGCGCAGGGAGTGCAGCTCGGCCACGCGCCCACGGGCGTCTGTCGGCTCGCTCGGGGTCTGGTCCACAACGGTCATGTACCGACCTTACGAAGCGCGGGGTCAAAAACCTCCGTTGATTCCACACAGTCTCGGGTGTCATCAGCTGTCCGGCCCGCACAGAACGGTTCGGGGATGCGCGTAGTCCGCCAGACGGGGGGATCGTCCTTTGTGACTCTCCTACAAATCTGCCTGACACCCCGCCTAGAAGTTGAAATTTGAACGGAATGGGCCTAGCGTCGTTCTTGTTGAAAGTTCAACGAACGCCACTACCGAGGAGGAAGCCATGGGTCTCTTCACCCGCCGCAACCAGGACACCAACGCCGCCGTCGCCACGCTCGAAGTGGACCCGGCTCTCGCCGCCCTCACCGGCGACTACGTCATCGACGCCGGCCACAGCAGCATCGGCTTCACCGTCCGCCACGCCATGGTGACCAACGTCCGCGGCAGCTTCACCGAGCACGAGGGCACGCTGCACCTGGACGGCGGCGACCCGTCCCGCTCCACCGCCGCCATCGACGTCAAGATCGCCTCGATCAGCACGGGGATCGCCGACCGCGACGCCCACCTGCGCAGCGGGGACTTCTTCGACGCCGGGGCCTTCCCGCTGATGACGTTCCGCTCCACCGAGGCGGCCCAGCTCGGCGGCGACGCGTACCGCGTCACCGGCGAACTGACGATCAAGGACGTCACGCGGCCGCTCTCCATCGACCTGGAGTTCGCCGGCTCCGCCACGGACGTCTACGGCAACGAGCGCGTCGGCTTCGAGGGCTCCGCCGAGATCCTGCGCTCCGACTGGGGTCTTACCTGGAACGCGGCGCTGGAGACCGGCGGCGTGATGGTCAGCGACAAGGTGAAGCTGACCTTCGACATCTCGGCCATCAAGCAGGCCTGAGCGGCGGGCGCCGGGGGCGGCTCAGAAACCGCCCCCACCGTCGAAGCCGCCGCCTCCGTCGAAGCCGCCACCGCCGCCCCAGTCCCCGCCACCGAAGTCGGACGGGTTGAAGTCGGCCCCCGAGACGTCCCCGCCGTCGTAACCGCCGCCCCAGTCCCCGCCGCCGAAGTCCGAGGCGTAGGCGGGGCTGGACATCATCGAACCGAGCATCGTGCCCACGAGCAGGCCGGGCAGGATGCCGCCGCCGAAGTACCCGCCGGCCCAGGGGCCGTACGCCGGGCCCGCGTCGTAGTACGGACGCCGGCCGTAGTCGGTGTCCACCGTGCGGACCGCGGGGTCCAGGCCGTCGCGCAGCCGGACCGCGTCCGCCGTGCAGACCGGCACCGTACGGGCGGCCCCGCCGGCCGGAGCCCAGGAGGCGTCCTCGGTGCTCGGCCCGTGCCGCGGGTCGAAGAAGCAGGGCGAACGGCGCTCGGGTACCGGCCGTCCCTGACGGCGCGCGTCCAGGCAGGCCAGGGCGAAACGGCCGTCCTCCAGCGCCTGGGTCACGCCCTGGACCTCTTCGGGCCGCTGCACGGAGGCCATGATCTGCTTGGCCCTCTCGTACGAGTCGAGCCCCTGCTCGTAGTCCGCCCGCATGGCGTCGTCGGCGCCGGGCTCACCGGGGTGGAAGTCGAGGCGGTCGAGTTCCTCGCCGAAGGCCGTGATGTCCTCGTCGACGACCACGCTGAGCCGCTCGATGGCCTCGCGACGGGCCTCTTCCTTCTTCTTCCGGTTGCGGCGGACCAGCGCGTACGCGCCGCCGCCGACCGCGGCCACCACGCCGAGGGTGATCAGGCCGCCGACCGGGGTGCCGTCGTCGGCGGCGGCGCCGCCCCAGGAGGCCGGGGCGCGGCCCTTGGCCTGGCTCAGGGCCTGGTCCACGAAGTTGTCGAGCTGCGTGCTCGCGTCCACCGGGGTGCCCGTCTTCACGGCCTCGGTGAGGTTGCGCACGGCGTTGGCCGGCATGACCGCCCTGTCGGCGCCCGCATTGAAGCCGTCGCCGAGCCGGATCGCGTAGAGGCCGGTGATCCCGGTCTCTGCACGGACGGCGCTGAGCACCTTGTCCGGCGGGAACTCGGCGGTGGCCGGCAGCACGGCGACGAAGACCGGCTTCCCGGCATCCTTGATCTTCTGCGCGAGCGCCTGCGCCGCCGGAGCCGGCAGCTGCGCCTCGGCGCGGGGATCGACGTAGACCGGGCCCTCCTTGAGGGCCTCCCCCACGGCGGCGACTCCGGTGTCCGCGGATGCCTGCGGCGCAGCCACCAGGGCGCTCGCCGACAGGGCCAGCAGCAGACCGGACAGCAGCGATCCAACGCGTACGGATATCAGCCAGGTCCTCATGTTCACGACGCTACCCGAACCGGCACTTTCCTGTGTGAGCAGGACATAAGCCCGTCCGGCCCGCCGCCGAGGACCTCGCCGGGCCGAGGCCCGGCGAGGTGTCGCGAGGTGTGGCGGACTACTCGGCCGGTTCGACGCCCGCGTGGAGGAGGCCGTACGTGAAGGCGTCCTCCAGGGCCTGCCATGACGCCGCGATCACGTTCGGGGCCACGCCGACCGTGGACCACTCGCGGACGCCGTCGGTCGTGGCGACCAGCACGCGCGTCGTGGACTCCGTGCCGTGCTTGCCCTCCAGGATGCGGACCTTGTAGTCGACCAGCTCGAACTTGGCGAGCTGCGGGTAGAACCGCTCCAGCGCGACCCGCAGTGCCCGGTCCAGTGCGTTGACCGGGCCGTTGCCCTCCGCCGTCGCGACGATCCGCTCGCCCTTGGCCCACAGTTTGACCGTGGCCTCGTTGGCGTGGGTGCCGTCCGGGCGGTCCTCGACGATCGCCCGCCAGGACTCGATGCGGAAGTACTTGCGGGCCCGGCCCTCGGCCTCCGCGCGCAGCAGCAGCTCGAAGGAGGCATCGGCCGCCTCGTACGTGTAGCCCTGGAGCTCCCGCTCCTTGACCCGCTCCACGACCCGGGAGATCAGCGCGCGGTCCCCGTTCAGCTCGACGCCGAGCTCCTTGCCCTTGAGCTCGATGGAGGCGCGGCCGGCCATGTCGGAGACCAGCATCCGCATGGTGTTGCCGACCCGTTCGGGGTCGATGTGCTGGTAGAGGTCCGGGTCGACCTTGATGGCCGAGGCGTGCAGGCCCGCCTTGTGCGCGAAGGCGGACACACCCACGTACGGCTGGTGCGTGGAGGGCGTGAGGTTGACGACCTCGGCGATGGCGTGCGAGATCCGGGTCATCTCGGCGAGCGCGCCCTCGGGGAGCACCTTGCGGCCGTACTTGATCTCCAGGGCGGCGACGACGGGAAAGAGGTTGGCGTTGCCGACGCGCTCGCCGTAGCCGTTGGCGGTGCACTGCACGTGCGTGGCGCCCGCGTCCACGGCGGCCAGGGTGTTGGCGACGGCGCAGCCGGTGTCGTCCTGGGCGTGGATGCCCAGGCGGGCGCCGGTGTCGGCGAGGACGGTCGCGACGGTCGCCGTCACCTGGGCGGGCAGCATGCCGCCGTTGGTGTCGCAGAGGATGACGACATCCGCGCCGGCCTCGTGGGCGGCGCGTACGACGGACTTCGCGTACTCGGCGTTGGCCCGGTAGCCGTCGAAGAAGTGCTCGCAGTCGACGAACACCCGGCGGCCCTGGCCGACCAGGTAGGAGACGGTGTCCCGGACCATCTCCAGGTTCTCGTCCAGGGTGGTGCGCAGGGCGAGTTCGACGTGACGGTCATGGGACTTGGCGACGAGCGTGACGACCGGGGCGCCGGACTCCAGCAGCGCCCGCACCTGCGGGTCCTCGGCGGCGGAGCCTCCTGCCCGCCGGGTCGCGCCGAACGCGACCAGCTGGGCGTTCTTGAAGTCGATCTCGGCGCGGGCGCGGGCGAAGAACTCGGTGTCACGGGGGTTGGCGCCGGGCCAGCCCCCTTCGATGAAGCCCACTCCGAACTCGTCGAGGTGACGGGCGATCGTCAGCTTGTCGGCGACCGTGAGGTTGATGCCCTCGCGCTGGGCGCCGTCGCGCAGGGTGGTGTCGAAGACGTGGAAGCTGTCGTCCAGGCCCCCGGACAGCCCAGTTGCCGCCTCTGGTGTCGTCGTCATGCTGATCTGACTCCTGTCGGATGAGTGGTTCCGGATGCCCGCCAAAGGGGCAGGCCGCCGTCACTGCCCCCATCATCGCGCGCAGGCCGGTCCCGGCTGGGATGGGCCGGGAAACGAAAAAACCTCTCGCGGGTAGCGAGAGGTCTGCGCGCGGGTCTGAGGCACGGTGGCCGCTTCCGCGAAGTTCTTCCACGGTTCAGCGGCCACTGGGGACCGGCGCGCTGCTGGCGATAATCATGAGCTGAGCAGGCACGCTCGCAGTCTGCCACAACGCCCGCGGCGCGTGGACACGGATCTCAGCATGCGGGCAAGGCCCGCCCGCCGGGTGGTGCCGGGGCCACCCGGCCCGGTGCGGCGCCGTTGCCGGGACTACGGCCGGGGGGTGAGGGTCTCGCCCAGAAACTCCCGGACGTGGTCCAGGATCTCCTCCCGGTCCACCGTCGGCAGACCGACCGCCAGCTGGATGCTGAACCCGTCCAGCAGGGCCCGGATGCGGGCCGCCACCCGGTCGGGGTCCACCGGGCGGAACTCACCGCGCGAGATGCCCTCCGCGAGCAGCGCCACCAGGTCGCGGTGCCAGGCGCCCTCGATGGCCGCCTGGCGGTCGCGCTCCTCGGGGCCGGCGTTCTGGGAGCGGTTCCAGACCTCCAGCCACAGCGTCCAGTGCGGGTCGCGGGCCTGCGTGGGCACGTACAGGTCGACGTACGCCCGCAGCCGTTCGGCCACCGGGCCGCGCCGGGACAGCAGGGCCCGCCGCGCGGTGCCCAGTTCCGCCTCGCTCCACTCAAGGGTCTGCAGCAGGAGCTCGTCCTTGCTGCGGAAGTAGTAGAGGAGGTGGCCGCTGCTCATGCCGACCTCGCGGCCCAGACCGGCCATGGTCAGGCCTTCCAGGCCCCGCTCGGCGATCGTGGCCATGGCGGCGACGAGTACGTCCTCGCGCGGGGGCGCGTTCTTGCGCGCCGCCCGTACCGGTACTCCACCCGCCACCATGGGCCCACTCCTCGTCCGTCCGCCGCCGGTCTTCTGTCGCTCAGACCTTCGGCTGCTGCTGGGTGATGCAGTGGATTCCGCCACCCCCGGCGAAAATCGTACGTGCGTCAACGAGTGTCACGGTCCGCTCGGGGAACAGTCCGCGGAAGATCTCGGCGGCCTCCTCGTCGCGCGGGTCGTCGAAGGAGCACAGCACGACACCGCCGTTGCACAGGTAGTGGTTGATGTAGGAGTAGTCCACCCACTCCCCGTCCTCCTCCAGCACGGTCGGCGCCGGGACCTCCACCACCTCCAGCTGCCGGCCCCGGGCGTCGGTGGACGCCCGCAGGATGGCGGCGATGGTCTTGCAGCGCTCGTGGTCCGGGTGGGCCGGGTCGGGCTGCGTGTGCACCATGACCACGCCGGGGCGGGCGAAGGCGGCGACGATGTCCACGTGGCCCTGGGTGCCGTAGGTGCCGTAGTCGCCGGCCAGGCCGTACGGGAGCCAGATCGCCTTCGTGGTGCCCAGGTGGGCGTGGATCTCGGCCTCCACCTGCTGGCGGGTCCAGCCGGGGTTGCGGCCCTCGCCGAGCTGCACGGTGTCGGTGAGGAGCACGGTGCCCTCGCCGTCGACGTGGATGGCGCCGCCCTCGTTGACGAGTGCGGTGCTGTACGTACGGGTGCCGGCCAGGTCGGAGACGGCCCGGGCGATCTTCGAGTCGTGGTCCCAGCGGGCCCATTCCTGGGCGCCCCAGCCGTTGAAGGTCCAGTCGACCGCGGCCAGCTCGCCGGCGTCGTTGGTGACGAAGGTCGGACCGATGTCGCGCATCCAGGCATCGTCGAGCTCGCGCTCGACCAGCTGCACGTCGTCGCCGACGTGTCCGCGGGCGTTCTCGGCGTCACCGGGCGAGACGACCAGGGTCACGGGCTCGTACGAGCGGACCGCGCGGGCCACGGCGCCCCAGGCCTCGCGGGCCTCGGCGAGCTCCTGCTCGTTGGTGAAGGTGGGGTTGGGGCTGGGCCAGGCCATCCAGGTGCGCTCGTGGGGGGTCCACTCGGCGGGCATCCGGAATCCGTGGTCGGCGGGCTTGGTCATGGCAGGGGGTCCTTAGTGGCTCTGCTGTCTTACAGGAAGTACAGGCGATTGAGGGAGACCGACTCGGCGGCTTCGGAGCGCAGCGGTTCCCCGTCGAGGGAGACGAGGCCGCTGCGCGCGTCCACATCGACCGCGCCCACCCGGGAGTTGAGGAGCAGGTCCTTCGGGCCGATGCCCCGGGTGCCGCGGACGGCCACCCGGCGTCGGCGGGTCGGCATCTCGTCGGAGCCGAGCGCGGCGGCCGCGGCGGAGACGAAGGCGACGGAGATGTCGGCCGCGGTGGCCCCGTACGAGCCGAACTGCGGTCCGAGGACCAGCGGTTCACAGGTGTCGGTGGCGGCGTTGGGGTCGCCGGTGACCCCGTACGCCGGGAAGCCTGACTTGAGGACCAGCTGCGGCTTGGCGCCGAAGAACTGCGGGCGCCACAGCACGATGTCGGCGAGCTTGCCGACCTCGATGGAGCCGATCTCGTGTGCCAGGCCGTGGGCGATGGCGGGGTTGATGGTCAGCTTCGCCATGTAGCGCAGGACGCGGGCGTTGTCGTCGTCCTCGCCGTCGCCGGCCAGCGGACCCAGCTCGCCCTTCATCTTGGCGGCCATGGCGAAGGTGCGGCGGACGGTCTCGCCCGCGCGGCCCATGCCCTGGGCGTCGGAGGAGGTGATGCCGATCGCGCCGAGGTCGTGCAGGACGTCCTCCGCGCCCATCGTGCCCGCGCGGATCCGGTCGCGGGCCATGGCCGCGTCGCCGGGGAGGTCCGGCTTGAGGTCGTGGACGGAGACGATCATGCCGTAGTGCTCGGCGACCGCGTCCCGGCCGAAGGGCAGGGTGGGGTTGGTGGACGAGCCGATGACGTTCGGCACGCCCGCCATCTTCAGGACGTTCGGGACGTGCCCGCCGCCGCAGCCCTCGATGTGGAAGGCGTGGATGGTGCGGCCGTCCAGCACCCGCAGGGTGTCCTCGACGGAGAGGCATTCGTTGAGGCCGTCGCTGTGCAGGGCGACCTGTACGTCGTGCTCCTCGGCCACCCGCAGGGCGGTGTCCAGGGCGCGGGTGTGCGCGCCCATGTCCTCGTGGACCTTGAAGCCGGACGCGCCGCCCTCGGCAAGGGCCTCGACGAGCGGGGCCGCGTCCGAGGAGGAGCCGCGGGCGAGGAAGCCGATGTTGACGGGCCAGGCGTCGAAGGCGTTGAAGGCGTGCTTCAGCGCCCACGGGGAGTTGACGCCGACGCCCCAGACCGGGCCGAACTCCTGGCCGATGATCGTGGTGACGCCCGCGGCGAGCGAGGCCTCCATGACGCGCGGGGAGAGCAGGTGGACGTGGGTGTCGACGGCGCCGGCGGTGGCGATCAGGCCTTCACCGGAGACGATGCTCGTGCCGGTGCCGACGACGACGTCCACCCCGTCGAGGGTGTCGGGGTTGCCGGCCCGGCCGATCGCGTGGATGCGGCCTTCGCGGATGCCGACGGAGACCTTGCGGATGCCGAGGACGGCGTCGATGACCAGCACGTTGCTGATGACGACGTCGCAGGTCTCGCGGACGGCGGCGGCCTTCAGGTGCAGGCCGTCGCGGGCGGTCTTGCCGAAGCCGGCCAGGAACTCGTCGCCGGGCTTCTGGGCGTCGGACTCCACCCGCACGGTGAGCCCCGAGTCGCCGAGCCGCACCCGGTCGCCCGCGCGGGGGCCGAAGACGGAGGCGTACTCGTGCGGGTCGATGTGCCGGCTGCCGGGCGCACAGTGATCGCTGTGGGGGGTCTGGCGGCTCACGCGTGTGCTCCTTCGCTGCCGGTGGTGTCACGTACTCCGAGGTAGCCGCAGGCGGCGGCCCGGCGCAGGGCCTCTTCCTTCGCGCCGGGCGCGTCCAGCGGCCCGTCCACCAGGCCGGCGAAGCCGATGGCGATCCGGTCGCCGCCGATCGGGACCAGACCGACCTCGCCCTCGCCGTGCGGGTCGAACCGTACGGACGAGCCCGCCGGGACGCACAGCCGCATGCCGTAGGCCGCGGCGCGGTCGAAGTCGAGGCGCGGGTTGGCCTCGAAGAAGTGGAAGTGGGAGGTGACGCTCACCGGTACGGCGGCGGTGTTGCGCACACGCAGGTGCAGCGCCGGCTCCGGCTGGGGGACGCCCGGGCCGGGGACGACCGCCCCGGGGGCGTCGTCGCCGAGCGGTACGGCGCCCCGGACGGGGGACGAGACCACCGCGAGCCGGGAGCCGTCGTCGAAGACGGCCTCCACGTGCACTTCGGTGACCACGTCGGCCACGCCGGGCAGGACGTCGTCGGGGCCCAGCACGCCGCGGGCCTCCTCGATGGCCTCCGCGAGCCGCTTGCCGTCGCGCGCGGCCTCGCAGACCGTGTCCGCGATCAGCGCGGTGGCCTCCGGGACGTTGAGCTTCAGGCCCCGGGCCCGTCGGGCCCTGGCCAGTTCCGCAGCGCTGCGGAGCAGCAGCCGGTCGCGCTCCGTAGGGGTCAGCCGCACGCCGATCCACCACCTCTTGAGTCGATGGGTTAGAGCATCACTCTAACTCTTCATTCCTTCGCAAGGAATCATTGACCTGGGACCAGGGCTTGGGTCACATTGAGTGTCGCTCAAAGATTGCGAAACCACCCCCCGCCCTGCCAAGGGAGTCCCCTTATGCCCATCGAACAGCGCGGAGTCGACACCATCCCCGAGGAGGAGCGGACGAGCGGTCCCCGTGACCTGATCTCGATCCTCCTCGGCTCCAATCTCTGCCTCGGCGTGATCGTGTTCGGCTGGCTTCCCCCGTCCTTCGGACTGGGCCTGTGGCCCTCGGTCACCGCCATCGTGACCGGCACGATCGTCGGCATCGCCTTCACCGCGCCGCTGGCGCTGGTCTCCCTGCGGACCGCCACCAACCTCTCCACCTCCAGCGGCGCGCAGTTCGGCGTCCGCGGCCGCCTCGTCGGCTCGGTGGTCGGCCTGCTGCTCTCCCTCGGCTACACCGCGCTGACCCTGTGGATCGGCGGTGACGTGATGGTCGGGGTCCTGTCCCGGCTCACCGGGCTGCCGGACACCGGCGTGTCGCGGGCCGTGATGTACGGAGTGCTCGCCGCGTGTACCGTCGTCGGGGCCGTCTTCGGCTACCGGCTGCTGCTGCGCATGAGCAAGATCCTGTCCATCGGCATGGTGGTCCTGCTGGCGGTCGGCCTCATCGCCTACGCGCCGGACTTCACCACCGCCGCGCCGCCGGACACCGAGTACCTGCTCGGCTCCTTCTGGCCGACGTGGCTGCTGGCCGCCGTCGCCGCCGGACTCAGCGGGCCCGTCGCCTTCATCACCCTGCTCGGCGACTACACCCGCTACATCTCCCCCACGCGGCACAGCCCCCGCAAGGTGCTCGGGGCGACCGGGCTCGGTCTGCTGATCGGCCTGCTGATCCCGCAGCTCTTCGGCACCTACACCGCGCTCGCCGCCGAGGCCGGCGCGGAGTACGCCGGGCCGCTGGTCGACGCCTCGCCCGTCTGGTACCTGCTGCCGCTGCTCGCGGCCGCCGCGGCCGGTTCGGTGGGCAACGCCGGCCTGATGCTCTACTCCATGGGCCTCGACCTCGACGCCATCGTCCCCAGGGCCACCCGCACCACGGCCACCGTGATCGCCGCGGCCGTCGCCACCGCCTTCGTGTTCGTCGGCTCCTTCGAGTGGGACGTCCAGTCCGCGATGACCTCGTTCGTCCTGGTGCTGACCGCGATCGGCACCCCGTGGGCCGTGATCACCCTCATCGGCTACGTCCGCTGCCGCGGGCAGTACGACGCCGACGCCCTGCAGGTCTTCAACCGCCGCTCGGTGGGCGGGGTCTACTGGTACCGCGGCGGCTGGAACGTGGCCGCCACCGCTTCCTGGGTCATCGGCGCGGGTGTCGGCCTGCTCGCCGTGACCACCCCCTTCTACGAGGGCCCGCTGCTCGCCCTGACCGGCGGCGTGGACTGCTCCTTCGTCCTCTCCGGCCTGACCGGCGGGCTGGTCTACACGGCCCTGACCGCCCGCACGGCCCCGGCGGCCGTCCCCGCCGACGAGCCGCAGCCCGCGGCCGCGGCCGCCTGAGCACACGTACGCACGAAGGCCCGCGCCCGGAACCAGTCCGGGGCGCGGGCCTTCGTGTGTACGCAATCCATATCGCCCCAACCACCAGACAGATCAAGGTGGTTGCTGCACAATCAAACCCCCGTGCCGGTTCACGGCCGGTGTGCCCAGCAGCGGAGGCGACAGCGACCTGCGCGCACGACGACACCTGGCTCGACCTGGCGGACGCGGTCGACCTGCTCCGCAGGCAGGTCGTCGAGGCCCAGCGTCGCGGCGCGGGCTCCGCGGTCCGCTTCGAGATCGACACCATCGACGTGGAACTGGAACTGGAACTCTCCCGCACCCGGGGCGGCGTCGGCGAGCTGCGCTTCGGCGTGATCGGTGCGAACGGGAAGGCCGAGAGGTCCTCCCGGCGCACGCACCGGGTGTCCCTCACCTTGAAGCCGCGCACCCGGGACGGCGGCGACGTCGAGGTGCGCGACATCGACGAGTACTGACCGCGCGGGGCGAGCGGGGCGACGCACACCGGGGGGGGTGGCAGCGCTTGGCCTCACGGCGAGTGGCACACGTACGCGCGACCGGCGAGAGCGGCGGCGCCTCGCACGGCTCGGGGTACCGCGTGGCACCGCGCCTGGTGCTGACGGCGGCCCACGTCGTTCTGGCTGCACCATGCCGACCCGCATCCGCGGATCCTGCTCGATCCGGTCCACGGCCCTTTCGCGGGGTGCGACCCCCTCGGCGGCCACCTCCACCGGCCCTCGCCGGCGACCGTTCCCCCGCCGCCCGAGCTGTTCGACATCGCCCTCACCCATCGGAGCGTCTGAACGGCCGGGGGGGGGGCGGGGGGGGGCCCCCCGGGCCCCCCCCCCCGGGGGGCCGCCCCCCCCCCGGGGGCCCCCCCCCCGGGGGGGGGGGCGGGGGGGGGGGGGGGGTGGGCCCCCGGCGGGA
>NZ_JBIAHP010000016.1:0-178178 GCF_042870715.1 Streptomyces sp. NPDC006463
CGGCTGCGCACGCGTCCCTCCCCCCTCCGCGAGACCCCCACCCGGTCGCCCTTGACCTCCACCCGCGCGACCGACTCGCCGGCCGGGTCGTCGACGGCGGGCCCGCCGTCGACCGGTACCTCCTGGCCGCCGCTGAGGCGCGCGATGAGCGTGACGGAGCGGCCGGACGACGGGGTCGTGAACGCGGGGGCCGACCCGCCGGTACTCGGAGCGGATCCGTGTCCGCCGTGCCCGTCATGGGCGTTCGCGGGGCCGGCGGAGGCGATGTTCAGCACGAGCAGGCAGGCCGCGGTCGTCATCGCGGCCGTCCTCGTCGCCGTGGTCGCGTTCGCGAGAAGTCGCGTCTTCATGTGAGTGATTCCCTCCCTGGGATCCCGGCCGTCGGTGGCCGGTCACAGGACATACGGATCGCCCACGCTCCTCGTTCAATGCCGAGGACGAACTCGTCAAGCGCACCGTGTGACGGAGGGCGGCCGTCAGCAGGGGGTCGACGGTCCCTTCTGCTTCGTGAGGTTGTCGTCGGACATCCAGCCCGACGTGTTCGTACCGTCGATGCGGACGTAGGTCCACTTGTTGCCGTGCGCGTTGACGACGTAGCAGTGGTACCAGAGCTTCGTGCCCGTCTTGGCCAGGGACACCGCGGGACACGTCTGGTAGGGCCCGGTTTCGAGGTGGTAGTCGCCGGACATGTAGCCGTAGGTCCCCGGGGCCGGATCGCGATGGCTCCAGCCGCCGCAGCTCGTCGACACCGGGGTGGGCTTGGCCGCCGAGGACGCCGACGCCTGGGGGGTTGTGACGGGCTTCGGAGAGGACGTGGCGGACGGCTTCCCCGGGGTGCCGGTGGAGGGCGGGGCGCTCGGCGCGGCCGGCCCACCGGACACGCCGCTCGCGCTCGGCCGGCCGCTGTCCGATGCCGGGCCGGCCCCCGGCTTCGCCGCCTGGGCCCGGTCACCGCCCTTGCCGCCCTTACCGCCGTGTCCGTCCATGACGGCGTACGTGACGCCACCCGCGGCGAGTACGACGGCGGCCGCCGCCGCGATGACGGTACGGCTGCGGCGCGACGGGCGGCCCCCGGCCGGTCCGGCGTGCGGCGTCGGCGCGGTCGGCGCGCCGGGCGGCGGGTGACCGGCGTGCGGCGCAGGCTGCGGGAACGACTGCGGCTGCTGGTACGCGGGCGGCGGCCCGAAGCCGGCAGGTCCGGGAGCCGGCGACACGACGACGGCCGGCGCGGTGGGAGTGGGCGGGGCGCCCAAGGGCGCGGGCGTGGCTGCGATCGGAGGGGCCGGGTCCCCGCTGCTCGTGGCCACCTGCTGCAGCATCGCGCGCGCCGAGTCCGCGGTCGGCCGGCTCTCCGGTTCCTTCGCCATCAGCGCCTGGAGGACCGGGGCGAGCGGTCCCGCCCGCCGGGGCTCGGGCAGCGGTTCGCTGACGATCGCCGACAGCGTGGACCAGACGGAGGTGCGGCGGAACGGCGAGGTGCCTTCCACGGCCGCGTACAACGTCATGCCGAGCGACCAGATGTCGGAGGCCGGACCGGGCTCCCTGCCCTGCGCTCGCTCCGGCGGCAGATAGTCGATGGACCCGACGATCTCACCGCTGCGGGTCAGCTTGGCCATGGCGTCGTCGTCGGGGGCCTCCATGCTGGCTATGCCGAAATCAGTGAGCACGACCCGGCCGCCACGCTCCATCAGCACGTTCCCCGGCTTCACGTCCCGGTGCAGCACACCGGCCCGGTGCGCGGCGTCGAGCGCGTCCATCAGCTCGGCGCCGATCGCGGCGGCCTCGTGCGGCGCCAGCGCGCCGCGCTCCGCCAGGACGTCGTCGAGCGAAGGCCCGTCGACGAGTTCCATGACGATGACCGGCAGGCCCTCGTCGTCGGTCACGTCGTGCACGGTGACGACGCCGCGGTGCCGGATCCGGGCGGCGGCCTGTGCCTCCCGCTGCATCCGGGCGCGCAGATCGGCCAGTTCGGCGGCGGACGCGTCGGTGTAGGCCCGCAGCACCTTGACGGCGACTTCCCGGTTGAGCAGTTCGTCAACGGCCCGCGCGACGACTCCCATACCGCCCCGCCCGACCATGGAGGTCACCCGGTAGCGGCCTCCGAGGACCTTGCCGACCAGCTCTCCGCCCTGCGCGTCCCCCGTCGGCACCGCACGCTCCGTTCCACTCGCCAATCGCCTACCCGGCGGGCACAAGAGTAGAGGAGTGATCACGAACGACCCGCAGGTCCCGGGCCGAGCCCCCCACTTGGTGTCAGGGCCGGTCGTACCAGGAGAACGAAGTGATGCGCCAGCCCTGTGGGGTGCGGGCGAACTGGAAGGTCTTGGTGCCCCCGCCCTCGAAGGGCTCTCCGTCCAGGATTCCGGACTTGCGGTACTCGCCGGAGCGCGAGGCGAAGTCGCCCGCGATCTCGGTCCGTTCGGAGGTCTCCCACTCGGAGAACTCGACAAGCCGGCCGTCGGCCAGCAGCCGCTCGCGGGGCTCGATGAACTCGTCCACGGTGTAGGCCGTGAAAACCGGGCCGGTATTGGTGATCAGGGCGCCGGGCACGACGAGTCGACGAATCCGGGCGACGTCGGCGGCCCGGCCGCCCGTGTTGTCGAAGGCGCCGAAGAACTCGGCGGTCAACTGGTCTATCTCGGTCTTGGACATGGCGCGACGGTAACAGCGCGGGGGTGCCGGCACCGGTGGTTCCCTCGGAATGCGGAGATCGCCGCCGACCCGCGTTGTCAGTGGTCGCAACTATGTTCAGTCGTGTCCCGCCGGTGTGGCTCGGACGCCCCCTTGGTGCATAGGAGATGGTGCGTTGTCAGATTGGGAGAGGTCGAGCACGGCGCGGGTGACGGCACCCGCGCGGCCGCGCAAGCTCGCCAAAGTCCCGTTCGTCGAGCTGGCCGACGGACGCTTGCAGGGCGTGGTGTCCAGCGGTTCGGACATCGAGCGGGTCTACGTCTCGTCGGTGGCGGCCGGCAGCTACGCGTTCGCTTGCAGCACCAACAACAACCGGCCCTGCGGTGGGGCGCGCGGCTCGTTCTGCAATCACATCAGGGCCCTGATCACCGAGGCGGTGCTGCAGTACGGCGCCGAGCGCGTCGCCCGCTACCTGAGGGCCGAGGCCGCGGCCGGGGAGCCGAGCGCGTTCACCATCACCGCCGAGATGATCAACGCACGCCCGCCGCAGGGAGACACTACGGCCGCCGCGCCCGTCTTCAGCCGGTTCCTGCGCCACCTGGCCTACCTGGAACTCGCACCGACCACCGCGCCGTTGCCGGAGATGCAGTGGTTCCCGCCGACCAGGACGGCGGTGGCGACGGGGGTGCCCCCGCGTGAGCTCGGTCCGAGCGCGGGGGAGCGTGCCGACCTGCTCGCCGAAACCGTCCCCGGGCTCGACGAAGCCCTCGCGGCCGTCGACGCCTTCGACCGGGCCCTCGTCGCCGGCCTGCTCCGCCCCCAGCCGGCCCAGGCAGCCGGCCTGACCGAGCTCGCCCACGCCGTCGCGGGGTCGCCGCTGGCCTCCACGGTCGCCGAGGCGGCCGGGAAGGCGGCAGCCGGAGCCGCGGGCGAGGACCACTTCCTCGCCCTCGCCGCCGCCCGCACCGCGCTCCTCGGCTCCGTCCACGACGCGCTGGCCGTCCGCGTCGAGGAGGTGACGGGCCGCTCCCGCCGCGAGGAGCCCCTTCCCGCGCCCGGCGAGCGGCAGCCGGTGAACCTGCTCGCCGCAGCCCGTTCCTGGCTCTGTGACCTGGCGCGCTCCGGGTGGCAGGGCATCGACCACGACGTGGTCGCCGGGTCGGCGCAGGTCGTCTCCGCGATGCTTCCCGACCCGGCTCTGCGCCGCCTGGCGACACTCCTCGACGGCTTCGCCGCCGAACTCGCCGCGTCCTGCCCGGGCGCGACCCTGGAGCGCATCCCGGCCCGGCGCTGGGCCGACCTGTGGTCGCGCGCGATGCTGCTGACGCTGCCCGGCGCGGCCGATGTGCAGCTGACCGGCACCGTCACCGGCCGGCTCCTGCCCCTCGGCGTCGACGTGCAGGAACACGCGACCGCCGTACAGGCCCAGGTCCACGCGGTGTTCGAGCCCGCGGACGGCGGCGCCTCCCGCCTGGTGCGTGCCGGGGTGTCAGTGCCGAAGCCCGACACCGTCGTCGGAGCCGGCCTCTGGCAGCTGCTCCGCCCGCACATGTCGCTCCTGGCGGCCGTCAGTGAGGGCCGTTCGATGGAGATCACCGGCATGCCGGTCACCGCGGAGGGCGACCTGGTCTGGAGCGACGGGCACGCACGCGTGGGCGAGCCCGCCGACGCCTTCGCCACGGCCCGTGTCGCCCTGCCGGCCGCCACCGAGGCACCGACCGCACCGCTGGACCGGCACCCCGCGGGTATCGCCGTACCCGTGTTCCTGGAGGGCTACGCCACCGAGCAGGACGACGACGCGCTGACGTTCACCGTCGCCGGACACCCGCTGCCCGTCGACACGGACCGCGTTCCGGCCGCCGGGCCGCTCACCGCCGACGCCGTCGCGGCCTCGGGAGCCTGCATCGGGCTGCTCCGCTGGGACGCGGGGGCGTACCGGATCCAGCCCCTGGCCGTCGAGACGACCGTACGGAAGAAGGCCGTCGCGATCCACGCCGGGGGCTGGGCCGGGGGTACGACGGGCAAGGCCGGTGTCAGGGCCGAGAAGGCCGCCACCGACGCCGTGGCGGTGCTGCGGGAGCGGGCCGGAAGGCTGCTGCGGAAATGACGGAGCACATGACCGAACCCGCGGTGGACCCCGACGAGAACCGTCGCCAGGTCCTGTACTGGCGGCTCCTCGCCCGGCTCTTCGACCCGGAGGAGCAGGCCGCCCTGGAATCGGCGAGCCTCGCCGTCGTCAAGGACATCGGTCTGCCGTCCTCGCTGCTGGACCCGCAGGCCTCCGTCGACTCCGTCGTGCAGCGACACCCGGAGCTGGCCGCCGAGTTCGACGGTCTGATGGCACCCGAGCCGGACGAGGACGGCGCCCGCGACCGGGCCGCCGAGGTCCGGCGCGCGGCCCTGGTGTCGAAGGTGCTGCTCAACGTGTTCGCCTGCGGCTCCGGCAGGGTCACCGCCGGACAGCTGACCCGCTGGCAGTCCGACGCGGGCTGGCTGGAGCGTGCGCTCGGCTGCGAGCCCGGCGAGCTGCGCGGCGGCCGCGCCGGGGGAGGGAGCGCCGCAAGAGGCGCGGGTACGGGCGTCAGCCCGACCGGCACCGGCGGGCGCGGCACGACGCCCGATCTCAGCCGCCTGATCCCGGAGATCGGCCCGGAACTCGGCGCCATCGAGGCCGACCTCGTCAAGCGGATGCACCTGCGCGAGGTGCTGGCCGACCCCCAGCTCGCCGCGCGGCTGACCCCGAGCATGTCGCTGATCGAGCAGCTGCTGCGGGACAAGAACAACCTCTCGGGCGTGGCCCTGGCCAATGCCAAGGCCCTGATCCGCCGCTTCGTCGACGAGGTCGCAGAAGTGCTCCGCACCCAGGTGGAGAAGGCCACGGTGGGCGCCCTGGACCGCTCCGTTCCGCCCAAGCGGGTGTTCCGCAACCTCGACCTCGACCGCACGATCTGGAAGAACCTCACCAACTGGAGCCCGGAGGAGGAGCGGTTGTACGTCGACCGCCTCTACTACCGGCACACAGCCCGCAAGACGACGCCGCAGCGGCTGATCGTCGTCGTGGACCAGTCGGGGTCGATGGTCGACTCGATGGTCAACTGCACCATCCTGGCGTCGATCTTCGCCGGGCTGCCGAAGGTGGACGTCCACCTCATCGCGTACGACACGCAGGCACTCGACCTCACTCCGTGGGTCCACGACCCCTTCGAGACCCTGCTGCGCACCAACCTCGGCGGCGGCACCGACGGCACGGTCGCCATGGCGCTGGCGCAGCCGAAGATCGCCGAGCCCCGTAACACCGTCGTCGTGTGGATCTCAGACTTCTACGAATGGCGGACCGAGCAGCTCTTCGAGTCCATGGCCGCCATCCACCGCTCCGGAGCCAAGTTCATCCCGGTCGGCTCGGTGACCAGTTCCGGCCGCGGCAGTGTCAACCCGTGGTTCCGGGAGCGTTTCAAGGACCTCGGCACACCGGTGCTCTCCGGCCACATCCGCAAGCTCGTCCACGAACTCAAGACGTTTCTCGCTTAGATCAGAAAGGCCCTGTTATGTCCGACATGTTGCGCGCCCCCGCCGAAATCAAGTTCGCCGAGGAACTGGACTGGCTCGAGTCGATCGACGACAACCCCAAGCCCTTCTCCTGGCGCCTGTCCCCGAAGATGGTCCGCCTGTTCATCCTGGGCTCCGAGCGCTCCGACGGCCTGGACCGGGAGATCTCGCAGAAGTGGTTCGGCGACCGCAGTTTCGTCGAGCGTTCCATCGTCACCCTGGCCTCCGACCGGGGGCTGCTGCTCATCGGCGACCCCGGCACCGGCAAGAGCTGGCTGGCCGAGCTGCTGTCCGCCGCGATCTCCCGTAACTCCACACTGGTGGTGCAGGGCACGGCGGGCACCACCGAGGACCACATCAAGTACTCCTGGAACGTCTCCATGGTCATTGCCAAGGGCCAGTCGCGGGAGTCGATGATCCCCTCGCCGATCATGACCGCGATGGAGACCGGGACGATCGGCCGCTTCGAGGAACTCACCCGCTCCACCAGCGACGTCCAGGACGCGCTGATCTCGATCCTGTCCGAGAAGTACATCTCGGTCCCGGAACTGGACAGTGACGGCATCGTCTTCGCCAAGCCGGGCTTCTCGATCATCGCCACCGCCAACAGCCGTGACCGGGGCGTCAACGACCTGTCCTCGGCGCTCAAGCGACGCTTCAACTTCGTCCGCATCCCGGTGGTGACGAACAAGAAGAGCGAGGCGGAGATCGTCCGCTTCCGCACCGAGGAACTGCTCCGCCGCCACCAGCTCGAACTGGACGTGCCGCCGTCGCTGCTCGACGTGCTGCTGCAGAGCTTCGCCGACCTGCGCGCGTCGGCTGCCGCGGCCGGCAGCGACGACGAGAAGCTGGAGTCCGCGCTGTCCACCGCCGAACAGATCGGCGTGCTGGAGGACGCGATCCTGCACAGCGACTTCTTCGGAGAGCGCGCCCTGACCGCCCGCGCCCTGGCCTCCTCGCTCGTCGGGTCGCTGGCCCGGCGCGAGCCCGAGGACCTGGCGATCCTCAACAAGTACCTGCACGGCGTCGTCGAACCGCGCAGCAAGGAAGAGGGCGGCTCCTGGCCGGAGTTCCTGGAGGGCGGCCGCGACGCGATCGCCACCCTGTCATGAGCGGCCCGCACGAGGGGACCTTCGAGGCGCTGCGCGGGCAGCTCCAGGAGGCAGCCGCGACGTTCGCCGACGGGCCCGGCGCCCTGGAGGGCATCCTCCTCGGCATCGTCGACGACGTCGACCGCGCGGTGCGCGAGCCACTGGAGATCTTCCCCGTCTGCCACCACTCGCCGGCCTCGGCGGTCGCGATGGCCCGCCGCCTGCGGGAGAAGCAGCCGAAAGTCGTGTACCTGGAGCTGTGCGAGGACATGGCGCCGCTCCTGACCGAACTGCGCAACTGCAAGCTCCCGGTGGCGGTGCAGGCGTTCGCGAGCGAGATCGACGGCTTCCCGGCCGAGTGGGCTCCGCTGTCGGTGGTCGCACCGATCACGGAGGCCTCGGCCGAGTACCAGGCGATCGCCTACGCACTGGACACGCCCGGCGTCGAACTGGTCCTCGTCGACCGTTCCTCGGACCACGTATTCCAGTGGGACACACGCGGGACGCACCACGACGTTGAGCCCGCCGATGCCGACGCGCCGCCCGCCGACGAAGAGGCGGCGCTGCACGGCGACGCGGTCGGAGTGGAGATCGGCGACCTCCGGCCCCGCTTCGCCGAGCTCGAGGAACACCTGCTGCGTCACGGCAGGGTGCGGCACTGGTCGGAGTGGTGGCACCAGTACGTCGAACTGCCCCTCGGGGACAGTGACCACGACACCTACCGCCAGGTCATGCTCCTGATCGGCAGCCTCTTCCGGCGCCTCGCACCCGGCGACCCGGGGCGGGTGCGCGTGGACGAGGACCGCGAGCGCTACATGTGGACCAGGATGCGGGAGCACATGGCCGCCACCGGTACGGATCCCGCGGACTGCCTGTACGTATGCGGCGCCTTCCACGCGGCCAGCCGGGTCGAGGAGTTCGGTGTCCAGGGCGCCGACACCTACGAGATCAGCCCGCGCAGCGCCACCAAGTGGCTGCACGGCCTGATCCCGTCCAGCCACGCGGCGATCGAGGCGCAGTTCGGCCTGGCGGCCGGTTCGGTGTCGATCGCCGCGACCGTCTGGGCCAAGAACCTGAGGCGCACGCGCGTGGAGCCGTACCGGCTGGCGGGACAGGCGGGCGCGAAGCGGCCGAAGGTCAAAAAGGCCGCGGCCGCCGCGGCACCCGTACCGGCGGTACCGTCTTCCGACAAGCTGACCGGCTTCCTGCGCCGGCCACCCGTCCTGGACCGGCTGGACGAGGCCGAACTGCTGGGCTGGTCCGTCGAGATCGTGCAGGCCGCGCGCCGCAACGGCTACCTCGCCTCCACCGCCGACGCCATCGCGGTCTTCGAGACGTCGATCCTGCTGGCCCGGATGCGCGACCGCGCAAGGCCCACGCCGTACGACTTCCAGGACGCGGCCGTCACCTGCATAGAGAAGGACAGCGTGCCCGGCCGGCGCGACGTGCGCCGCCTCGTCGAGATCATGATGGGCGGCGACCGGATCGGCCAGGTCGGCTACGAAGCGCTGCCGCCGCTGGCCCGCGACGTGCACGACCGGCTCGCGCCCCTGAACCTGAAGCTCCAGCAGCGTGGCGTGCAGCGGGCGTTGCTGGACATCGCGGGACGGCCGGAGCTGGAACAGTGCTCGGACGTGCTGTGGATGCTGCGTTACCTGATGCCGCACGGCACCGCGCGGCCGATCATGGGCGAACGCAGCCTGGGGGAGCGGCCGATCCAGGAGTCGTGGGACCTCGCGCTGGGCACCCACCAACGTGCGCTCATCGAGCTCGGGTACGAGGGCGTCAGCATCGAACAGGTCCTGGAGCAGCGTCTGCGCCGCACGGCCTACGCCACGCACGCCACAGCGGCGACGGTCCTGGAGACCGTCGAGGACGCGACGCTGTACCTGCGCAGCCGCCGACTCGCCGACGAGCTGGGCGCACGCGCGCTGGAGGTGCTGTCGGCCGAACGCGGAGTCGACGGCGCGCCCGAGGTGCTGCGCCGCGTACGGCGACTGCTGGCGTACTACCGCACCAGCGAGCCGGTGCTGCCGCCCTGGATCGAGTCCTTCGCCAAGACCGGATACGCGCACTACTGCACCCTGCTGCCGACGGCGTTCACCGACGACGACGCCACCGTGCGTCACGTGGCCGCGACGCTGGGCTTCCTGTTCAGCATGGAGAGCCTGGCGCTGTCGCTGGGGTGCGACCGCACCCAACTCGAGCTGGCGGTCGCCCAGTCGCATCCGCAGGACCCGTCGAAGACGGCGCTGCTGTGGGCGGCCCAGGTGCAGCTCGGGCACCTCTCGCGGGCGGACCTCCGCGAGCGCTGCGACGAACTGCTGGGCAACCCCATGGTGGTGCCCGCCTATCCGCGCTACCTCAGCGGCTTCCTGCACGCCCTGGAGCCCGTCCCGGGCCTCACCGACTTCGTCGTCGAGGCCGTGTCCAACGCGTTCGGGCGGCTGCCGGACCCTGTTCTCCTGCCGTGGTTGCCGACCTTGATCTCCACACTGCGAGCGGGCGGCGCCGAACTGGCCCCGCTGCTGATCCGCGAAGCCGGGCGGATCTTCCCCGGCAGGCTCGCCGCGCTGGACGAGTGGGTGGCGCCGTGGCGGGCGCAGCCGGAGCCGGACGCCCTGTTCGCGGCGCGGCACGCGGACGGCGGCAGCCGCGGCTGCACGCTGCTCGCCGCCCATCCGGCGACGTGCGACGCGGTCGCGAGCCTGCTGGGCTGCGAAGGGACCTGGCAGGCGCCGGAGTCCGGCCCTCGGGGCGCGGTCCTGGTGGGGCTCCATCCGGCCACGGCCGAGGCGCTGGAGGTGCTGCTGGCGGGTGCGTGACCTCGCCGGGCGGATTCGCCCCGCTGGCCGGGGGCCAGATCGTTGCTGACGGCGGCCGCCTCCGCGAGGCGCACGCCGTCAGGGCCGACGAACTCGACCTCGACGAGGTGACGGTCAGCCCGGCCGCCGGGTCGCGGGGTCGACTGCGCACGAGGTGATCTTCGCGTCGCCGGTCCGCCGCCGTTTCGCGGGCGGCGGTGGCGTGAGGGGCCCGGCCGGCCGGCGCGAGCCCGGCGGAGGCTTCGGCTTCGGCACGGGACACCCTCCGGGGCTCGGGTGGCTGGGTACGGCCGGCCGCCGGGCCGCGTACTGCCCGGAACCCTGCCACCGCCCGGCCCCACACCTCGGGCCGCGCACGTGTGGCGGGTGTGGCCGGATCGCGCTCCAACTCCCCTTCCAGCCGGTCCGGTTACAGCACTGGTAGGAAACCTTCCTATCCGCTACGCTCCCCGTCGGCGGCTTGGCGCGGTGCCCATTCCCCGGGCGTGACGCGCTCAGCGAGAGCTCTGTCCCGGCCGCCGTGACGCCGCCCCCTGCCCGCCCCGGCCGGGGGCGGTGGCCCGCACCGGTGTCCAGCTCTCGCCGTCCCCAAGGCCAGGGAGTCCAGGTATGCATCCGAATGCCTTAGTCCGACCCCCCATGTTCCGCAGCCGTCCTCGCACCCTCCTTCTCGTCCTCGGCGCCGCGCTCGCGCTCGTCGGCGGGCTCCTGCTCGCCTGGCCCGGACGGGCCGGAGCCGCCGCCGACCCGCTGATCTCGCGCGGAAAGCCCGCGACCGCCTCCTCCGCCGAGAGCTCCTCGCTCGGCGCCAAGAACGCCTTCGACGGCGCTGCCTCGACCCGCTGGGCCAGTGCCGAGGGCAAGGACCCGCAGTGGATCCGGGTCGACCTCGGCGCCGCCGCCACCATCTCCAGGGTCAGATTGAGCTGGGAGGCCGCCTACGCCAAGGCGTACCGCGTCGAGGTTTCGGCGGACGGGGCGGCGTGGACCCCGATAGCCCAGGAGAGCGCCGGCAACGGCGGCACCGACGACTGGACCGGGCTCTCCGGCAAGGGCAGGTACCTGCGCGTCTACGGCACCGCGCGCGGCACGGCGTACGGCTACTCGCTCTTCGAGGCCGAGGTGTACGGCACCGTCGACGGCGGGCCGCCCCCCTCCGGCGCCTTCACAGTGGTCGCCGCCGGTGACATCGCCGCCCAGTGCACGGCCTCCGACAGCGGCTGCGCGCACCCGAAGACCGCCGCGCTCGCCCAGCAGATCGATCCGAAGTTCTATCTGACGATGGGTGACAACCAGTACGACGACGCCCGTCTCGCGGACTACCGCGCCTACTACGACAAGACCTGGGGCGCCTTCAAGGCGAAGACCCACCCGGTGCCGGGCAACCACGAGACGTACGACCCGGCCGGCTCCCTCGCCGGGTACAAGGGCTACTTCGGGAGCATCGCCTACCCGCAGGGCAAGAGCTACTACAGCTTCGACGAGGGCAACTGGCACTTCATCGCCCTCGACTCCAACGCCTTCGACCAGGCCGGCCAGATCGACTGGCTCAAGGCCGACCTCGCCGCCAACGGCAAGCAGTGCGTAGCCGCCTACTGGCACCACCCGCTGTATTCGTCAGGCGGCCACGGCAACGACCCGGTCTCGAAGCCGGTGTGGAAGATCCTGTACGGCGCGAAGGCCGACCTGGTCCTGAACGGGCACGACCACCACTACGAGCGGTTCGCCCCGCAGGACCCCGACGGCAAGGCGACCGCGGGCGGGATCGTGGAGGTCGTCGGAGGCATGGGCGGCGCCGAGCCCTACCCGATCGAGGACGTCCAGCCCAACAGCCAGAAGCGGATCAGCGGCCAATACGGCGTACTGAAGCTGGAGTTCACCGCCTCCGGCTACGGCTGGACCTACGTCGGCAGCGACGGACAGGTCAAGGACACCAGCCCGAAGTACAGCTGCCACTGATGTACCTGGCCAGCACCGGCCGCCCGGACGCGCCGCCCCGCACCCCGGGGACCCGGCGGCGCGTCCCCGCCACCGTCCTCGCACTCGGCGCGGTCAGCCTCGTCACCGACGTCTCCTCCGAGATGGTCACGGCGGTGATGCCGCTCTACCTGGTCCTGGGCCTCGGCCTCTCGCCACTGCAATTCGGTTTCCTGGACGGCATGTTCAACGGCGCGACCGCACTCGTGCGCCTCCTCGGCGGCCGGCTCGCCGACCGCGGAGACCGGCACAAGCGGGTCGCCGGGGCCGGCTACCTGCTCTCGGCGCTCTCCCGGCTCGGGCTGCTCCTCGCCGGCGGAGTCACCGCTGGGATCGCCGCCTCACTCGCCGCGGACCGGCTCGGCAAGGGCATCCGCACCGCCCCGCGCGACGCCCTGATCTCGCTCAGCGGCCCGCCGGAGACGCTCGGCCGGGCATTCGGCGTGCACCGGGCCATGGACACCACGGGCGCGCTCCTCGGCCCGCTCGCCGCGTTCGCCGTCCTGTGGGTGACCGCGGATGCCTACGACGCGGTGTTCGCCGTCAGCTTCTGCACCGGACTGCTCGGCGTACTCCTGCTCGTCCTGTACGTCCCGTCCGCCGCCGCGTCCCGGCCGGTCGTCCCCGCGCCGACTCCACTTCGGCGAACGGCGCTGAAGGACCCCGCCTTCCGTCGCGTCCTGTACGCCGCCACTGTGCTCGGCGCCGCAACCATCGGCGACGCCTTCCTCTACCTGCTGCTCCAGCGCGGCCTCGACCTCCCGCCCGCCCTGTTCCCGCTGCTGCCGCTCGGCGCCGCAGCCGGATATCTGCTGCTCGCCGTCCCGGCGGGCCGGCTCGCCGACCGGACCGGGCGGCGACTGCCCTTCCTGCTCGGGCACGCCGCCCTGCTCGGCGCGTACGCGGTGCTGCTCACCCCCCTCGCCTGGCCGGCTGTCGTGGCCGTCCTCGTACTCCTCGGCATCTTCTACGCCTTCACGGACGGCGTCCTGATGGCACTCGCCGGCCCCTTACTGCCCGCGTACGGCCGGGCGGGTGGTCTCGCGGTGCTGCAGACCGGCCAGGCGCTGGCCCGGCTGCTCGGCGCGGCCGGGTTCGGGGCCGCCTGGACCGTTTGGGGGCAGGGGCCCGCCCTGTGGACCGCGGCGCTCGCGTTGGCCGGGGCGCTCACGGCCGCCTGGCGCATCCTGCCCGCCCCGGCCCCCGCCCGCGCCGTCCCGGAGGCACCGTGAAGCCCCGCCCGCAGCAGCTCCGCCTCGCCCTCGTCGTGGCCGCCGTGCTCCTTCTCGCGGGGGGCTCCCTGGGCTACGTACTGCATGCCAGGCATCGCGACCGGCCAGCCCAACAGGCCCATGCGGACGGTTCGTTCCGCCTCGACCGGCCTGGGTTCTACTTCCGGGACTCGGCCACCGGGCTCGTCGCCCGAGGGTCCGGCAGCCCCGAAGGCTCCCGCGTGACGGGCGGCCCCGCCTGCGACCGGTTCTACGCGGCGGGGGAGCGTGCCCTCTGCCTGCGCAGCCTGCCCGGCATCCCGGCGCGCACCCAGGCCCTCGTGCTCGACCGGCAGCTGCGCGAAGTCCGACGCACGACCGTCCCCGGCATCCCCAACCGGGCCCGTGTCTCCGCCTCCGGACGGCTGCTGTCGTGGACGACGTTCGCGACCGGCGACTCCTACGCCACCTCCTCCTTCTCCACGAGGACGTCGATCCTGGACCTGAGCACCGGCTATCTGATCAAGTCAATGGAGGAGATCCCGCTGACCCTGGACGGCGCTCGCTACCACGCCCCCGACGTCAACTACTGGGGCGTCACCTTCGCCCGGGACGACAACCGCTTCTACGCCACCGTCTCGACCAAGGGCCGTACCCACCTCGTCGAGGGCGACCTGCGGAACTGGACGGTGACGGCGTTGCGCGAGAATGCCGAATGTCCGTCGCTGTCGCCGGACAACACCCGGATCGCATTCAAGAAGAAGGTCTCGGACGACCCTGCGGCGCCCTGGCGGTTGTACGTCCTCGACCTGGCGACGATGCGCGAGCACCCGCTGTCCGAGCCGCACAGCGTCGACGACCAGGCCGCCTGGCTCGATGACGCGACCGTCGCCTACGCCCTGCCGGGAGGCGAGGGAAGCGACGGACGCGACGGAAGCGACGGACGAGCGAGCGACATCTGGGCGGTCCCGGCGGACGGCACGGGCGCGCCCCGCCTCCTGATGCCGGGTGCCTCCTCACCGGTCGCCGTGCGCTGATGTCTTCCAGGGGTGTGCGAACGCTGAGGGCAGCTCGGTGGCACCCGAAGTGGAAGTCGGACAGGCTGGGCGCATGGTTTCGGTATTGCAGAACGTGGCGGTCGACTGTGCGGATGCCTTCATGCTGGCCCGGTTCTGGAGCAGTGTGACGGGCCGTCCGATGGATCCGGATGCCAGGCCGGGTGACCGGGAGACTGAGGTGCTGTTGGCGGAGGGACCGGTGCTGTACTTCAACCAGGTGGCAGAGGCCAAGACGATCAAGAACCGGATCCATCTGTGTTTGCGCCCCGAGAGCTCGCGCGATCAGGAGGTGGACCGGCTGCTGGGCCTCGGTGCCACCTTCGTCGCTGATCACCGGAATCCCGATGGCTCAGGCTGGGCAGTCCTTGCTGATCCCGAGGGCAATGAATTCTGCGTTCTGCGCAGCGAGTCCGAGCGGGCCGCCATGCATTCCTGACGCCGACGCGCCGTTCTGGCCGGTTTCGGGACGAGAACGGTCGCTTCGTGGCGGACGGTGCTTCGCCTGACCCGGCAGGTCAAGAATCCTTGACATGATGTCGCGACTGCTTGACACTCCGAGTGTCTGGTCTTCTTGACATGGGGAGCGGGGATGGCAGTCGAGGAAAAACGTGCCTGGAGCATGCTGATGTGCGCGCTCGGGTCGTACGCGGTGTACCTGTGGGTGGTGCTGGGGCGTCCCGCGGGAGTGGCGCTGACCGAAGCGCCTTACGTGGCAGCCCTGTTGTGGTCGGTCGCGCTGTCGATCGCGGTGTCGGTCGCCGCTCACATCGCGATCGCCGCGTTCGCGCCGCGGGAGGAGGCGAACCTCAAGGACCAGCGCGACCGGGAGATCCACCGTTTCGGTGAGTACGTGGGTCAGTCGTTCGTCGTGATCGGCGGGGTCGCCGGCCTGATCCTGGCGATGGTCGAGGCCGCACCGTTCTGGATCGCCAATGCGATCTACCTCGCCTTCGTCCTGTCGTCGGTGCTCGGATCGACGGTCAAGATCATTTCCTACCGTTTCGGTTTCCGCCCGTGGTGAAGGCGACGAGGGTCACCAACACCATCCGGGCCCAGCGCTTCGCCCACGGCGAGATGACCCAGGCCGAACTCGCCCGCCGCATCGGCGTGAGCCGCCAGACGGTCATCGCCATCGAGCAGGGCCGGTACTCGCCGTCGCTGGAGATGGCCTTCCAGATCGCCCAGGTCTTCGGCGTCCCGCTCGACAGCGTCTTCCAGTACTCAGCAGCCCCGACCGGCAGCTCGGACTCGGGCAGCGCCGGCGGCGGCACCGGCACCGGCACCGAAGGAGAGACGGCATGAGAGCCATCGTCCAAGACGTCTACGGATCGCCAGACGTCCTGCGCCTCGACGAGATCGACCAACCCGTGCCCGGCCGGGGCGAGGTACTGCTGCGCGTGCACGCGGCCGGCGTCGACCAGGGGGTCTGGCACCTGATGACGGGCCTGCCCTATGCGATCCGCGCGGCGGGCTTCGGCCTGCGGGCACCGAAGCAGCGTGTCCGCGGCATGGACGTCGCAGGCCGCGTGGAGGCCGTCGGCCTGGGCGTCACCCGCTTCCGGCCGGGTGACGAGGTGTACGGAACCTGCACCGGCTCGTTCGCCGAGTTCGCCTGCGCCGGTCAGGACGAGCTGGCTGCACGGCCCGCCCGGCTCACGCCCGAACAGGCTGCCGTCGTCACGATCTCCGCGAGCACCGCCCTGCAGGCCCTGCGCGCCGGCCGACTGGAGTCCGGCCACCGGGTCCTGGTGATCGGAGCCTCGGGCGGAGTGGGCACGTACGCCGTGCAACTGGCCAAGGCGCTCGGGGCCGCCCACGTCACCGGGGTCTGCAGCGGCTCGAAGGCGGACCTGGTCCGCTCCATCGGCGCGGACGAGGTCGTCGACTACGCCCGCGAGGACCCGGCCGACGGCGTCCACCGGTACGACCTCGTCCTCGACATCGCGGGCAACCGTCCCCTGGGCCGGCTCCGCCGGATCCTGACCCCGCGCGGGAGCCTGGTGATCGTCGGCGGCGAGACCGACGGGCGCTGGATCGGCGGGAACGACCGGCAGCTGCGGGCCTTGTTGCTGTCGCCCTTCGTCCGGCACCGGCTGCGGGGACTCGCCACCGTCCCGCGCCCCGAGGACCTGCGCGTCCTCGGGGAGTTCATCGAGTCCGGCTCGCTCACCCCGGTCGTCGACCGCACCTACCCACTGGCCGAAGTCCCGGACGCGGTAAGGCGCCTGAGGGAGGGTCACGTACGGGGCAAGATCGCGATCCGCGTGTGAGGAGCGCCCCGTCACCAGGGGCGCAGCCCGCGGCGCAGCCTCTGCCGCGGCTCGACCGGGGTCCGCCCCCTACGGGGCCCGCTTTCCTCCGGCCGTAGCATCGGCCGGGACCGTCACCGTCGGCGTGTTCCACCCGGAGATCCGCAGCCGTGGCGCCGAGCCGTGCAGATCGCCGGTCCGGTAGGTAGCCGTCAGCGTCGCCGATTCACCCGGCCACAGGCTGATCTGGTTGTCGCTCCACCGGACGGGCAGTACGGGCGCGCCCGTCGCGTCCACCAGGTGGACGTCCGTGAGCAGGGCCGGCGAACTCCCGGTACCCGCGTGGCGCACGGTCACCGTGGTCGTGGACATCCCCGAACCGTCCGCCGTCGTCGAGGCGGCCCCGGTGACGCTCGCCCGGCCCATCGAGTTCAGGCCGGTGAGATCGGCGTAGGAGGTGGTGGGCGTGTAGTACCAGTCGGTGTGCGCGTAGTCGAGCACATCCTCCTTCGTGGAGAGCCAGTACACGTTGCGGCTCACCTCGTGCCCCGCGCCGTCGGTGAGCAGCAGCCGGGCCAGATAGGTGGTGGACAGCCCCGCGACCGACGCGGGGACGGTCAGCGCGGTGCTGCTCGCGCCACCGCCCGCGACGCTCAGGCCGCTCGCCGTCCGGTCGTACTTCTGCGTGCCGTCGGTGTTGAACAGCGTCACCCGAGCCGTCAAGCCGGAGGCCGCTGACGTCCGGTTGTTGACGACGGACACCGAGCGGTCGTCGTACCCGTACTGGATGTGCAGCGGCTCGTTCGCCTTCTTCGCACCGAAGTAGGCCCCGCCCTGGTCGAGATACCGGTCCAGCAGCTGCCAGTGCAGGGAGGTCCAGCCGCTGTTGAACATCCAGTAGATGACGCCGGTCGACGGTTCGGAGGCGTCCTCGGCATTGCGGCCGTAAGCCTCGAACTGCGCGCGCACGTTCTCGTACTGCGCGAGCTGCGCCTTGCGTACGTAGTCCTCCAGGCCGGCCGGGGGACCGTAACGGCCCGCCAGCGCGGCGTCGTACAGCCGCAGCGTCGCGAAGGTGGTCGAAGGGGAGCGGTGGTACTGGGCGGCGGACGGGTTCTTCCACAGCATCTCCAGCTCGGCCGGGGACATCATGCGGCGCAACGTGTCGAGGGTCGGGACGTCCGGGCCCGCGCTGGTCTCGGAGTTGAAGCCGGTGGCGCCGCCTTCCCGCTTGGCGTACCAGTAGCCCGGCGGGACCCAGTCGTACGGACCGGTCATCCGCATCCCGGAACGTCCGGTGACCGGCGCGGAGGCGTCGGAGGCCGCGGGGACCACCGGGGTCGCCCAGTCGGCGTCGTCCAGCGCGTCGACGTACTCCTGCTCGATCTCCTCGTTCGGTGCGAAGTCACTGCCGATCAGGAAGGAGATCACGCTGGGGTGGTGACGGAGCCGGGCCGCTTCGGCGGCCATCGACGCCTTGGCGACGGAGTGGTCGCCCGCGTCCCAACTCTCCCCGGTGCCCGTTACGTTGACCTCTCCCTCCCACTTGTCGCAGCACTCCCAGCCGGGAAGCGTCAGGATCCCGTACCGGTCGGCGAGGTCGAAGAACTCGTCGGGCTCGATGTGCCCTTCCAGCCGCAGGGTGTTCAGGCCCAGGTCGAGGGCGTACTTCAGGCGGTCCTCGACGTAGGTACGGTCCCAGCGCAGGAACTCGTCCGGGGACCATCCCCCGCCCTTGATCAGCAGCGGGCGGCCGTTGATGTGGTACTGGCGGGCGCCGTCGGCGTTCAGGGGTGCCCGCACCTCACGGATGCCGAAGGACTCGTGAGCGGTGTCGGAGGGCGTGCCGTTCACCGTCGCGGTCAGGTCGAGAGCGTACAGCGGCTGCTCACCCATCGCGGCGGGCCACCACACGCGGGGCGCACTCAGCCGCAGCGCCGGGTGGTCGGCGGGGGAGAAGACCACGGTCCTGGTCTCGTGGGGGGCCAGTGTGACACTCCGGCTGACGCGGGCGGGTCCCGCGGTGCCGGAGACCGTCGTGGTGACGGCGGCCGACGAGTCGTTGCGCACCTGCGCCTTGACGGTCAGATCGGCCGAGGACATCGACGGCACGGCCAGGGCGGTCACCACGTGCGCGTCGCGCAGGGCGACCGGCCCACCCCGGCGTACCACGACGTCACGGACGATGCCCATGTTCTTGTCGGGCGGGGGCTGCAGCCAGTCGAGCCAGCCCATCGTGAGCTGCTTGCGCGGATCGTTGGGCCGGATCCGGAAGGCGACCGTATTGGTGCCCGTTTCGATCAGGTCGGTGACGTCGAGCTCGTGCCTGGTGTACGCGCCGGCGACGGTGCTCGCGGTGGCGATCTGGTGGCCGTTGACGAAGACGTCGGCGGCGGAGATCACCCCGCTGAAGTCCAGGTACGTACGAGAAGTCGTGTCGGTGACGACGAACTCGGACCGGTACCACCAGGGCACCGTGAAGTCCGCGGCCGGGATGAGCTTCTGGTTGGTGGAGTAGAAGGGGTCGGGGTGGACGCCGACGGCCAGCAGTGCCGCGAGGACGGTGGAGCGGGCGCCGGCCGGATACCAGCCGGTCGCCGGATAGCCGGGGCTGGAAACGGCGGCCACCGGGTCCGTGACCTTCGCCGTCGACTGGATCGTGTACCCGGACAAGGCGGTCGCGCTGCCCGGGGCGGCGGCGACCACGGTCGCCCGTGGCCCTGCAGCCGCGTACGGAGAGGGAGCCGCGGGGGAGGCTCCGGCGGTGAAGGCGAGGACCAGGCCGACGACGGCAAGGACAGCGGTTCTTCCGTGTACGAGGGCGAGGCGGTGGAACACGGTGACCTCCCACGGGGACGGGCCGAGTCTGCCACGGGAGGGCTCGCACGTGGCGGCGACACCCCTGGCGGCGCGGCTCTTGGACTCGGTCGGAGGCCCGCAGCGGGCGGATGCGGCACGGGCGCCGGTCCCGTACGGCCCCGATCCCTCACGGTGGGCCCCGACCCGGGGGACGTGATGGGATGCACCCATGACCCGGCTGATACTGCGTGACCGTATAGAGCACTACTACGCCCATGTGCCCCTGCTGTTCGCCGAGGCCGAGGAGTTCGGCACGCTGCGGCTGTTCGTACGCCGGGAAGCGGGCGCCCCGTACTACGGGGGGCCCGCGCACGCGCGGCCGGTCTCGGCGGACGGCGCGCGGGCGGTGACGGCCGCCGACCTGGAACGGGTACGGGCCCGGCAGCGGGAACTGGGGGTGCCGCAGGCCTTCGAGTGGCTCGCCGAATCCGCCGGACCGGGGCTGCGCGCCATGGTCGAGGGGGCGGGGATCGCGGTGGAGGAGCGCCCGCTGATGGTCCTCGACCCGGATCTGGCACCGGCCGCGGCGCCGCTCCCCGCAGGGGTGACCGTACGGGCCGTGGCAGCGGACGACCCCGCCCTCGCGGCCGTACTCGCCGTGGCGAACCTCGCTTTCGGGGGACCCGCGTCCGTACCCGCCGCAGAGGTGCCGGCCGTCCGGGAGACCCTGCGCGACGGTACGAAGGTGCTGGTCGCCGCGTTCGCACCGGACGGCTCACCGCTGGCGGCCGGACACTACCACCCGTGCGGCGGTGCCACGGAGATCGGCGGCATCGGAACCCACCCCGCCGCGCGCCGCCAGGGTCTCGGGGCCGCCGTGACCACCGCCCTCGCCGCCCACGCGGCGGACCACGGCGTGCGGACCGTCTTCCTCGCGTACGCACGGGAGTCGGTGGCCCGCCTGTACGCCCGTCTCGGCTTCCGGCCGGCCGGAACCACTCTGCTGATCGCCGATCAGCCCGCTCGCGGCCAGCGGCCGTAGACGCGTGCCCTTGGCGGAGCTGCCGCTGACCGGCGGTACTCGTACTACTTGCCTTCCAGCGCCGCCACCAGCTGGGGCAGGCCGCCGCCCGCCAGGACGAGGGCCAGGTGGTCGTGGTAGTCCCGGCTGCTGACGATCAGGCCGTCGCGGACCCTCAGCACCTGGATGTTGGCGGCCTCGAAGGTCCGGCCGGTCACCCGGTGGTGCACGTGGTAGTCGAACTCGGCGACGACCACCTCTGCGTCGTCGGTTTCCCGGACGACCACGTTCGCCGGGGTCAGTGTCACGGGCGAACTTGCGGAGACCCCGGCGAACCGCTCCTTGAGCGCGGCCCGCCCCTCGATCCGGCGCGGCCCGACCGGTTCGAAGACGGTCTCCACGACGGCGTCCTCGGCGTACAGCTCGGCCAGCTCGGTGAACCGTCCGGCGCCGACGCCCTCGATCAGTTTCTGGAAGACCTCGCGCGGTGACAGCGTTTCAGACATGACCAACTCCAGGGATCCACAGCTATAATCGGACTGGCGACTCCGTTTTTACGATACGGACTGGAGACTCCGGTTGTCCAGGGTGGTTCTGTCGTCGAAGTCGAAAGGTGGGAAAGAGATGGGTGGCGCTCAGGAGCGCCCGCTGCGGGCGGATGCGGCACGCAACCGGGCCAGGCTGCTGGACACCGCCACGGAAGTGTTCACCACCCGCGGCGTCGGTGTGCCGACCGAGGAGATCGCCCGGATCGCCGGGGTCGGAGTGGGCACGCTCTTCAGGCACTTCCCGACCAAGGAGGCACTGCTGGAGGCGGTGATGGTGCGCAGGCTGGAGACGATGGCCGCCCAGACCGCGAAGCTGGCCGCCGAGACCGGCCCCGCCGAGGCCTTCTTCGCCTGTTTCCGCCTGGTGGTGGAACAGTCCGAGGGCAAGAGCGAGTTCGCCCAGTACCTTGCCGCGGCCGGGGTGGACGTGCACGCGTCCCTTCAGGAGCCGACCATGGAGATCCAGGCGCGGCTCGCCGATCTGCTGACCGGCGCGCAACAGGCGGGCGCGGTCCGCCCGGAGCTGGGCCTGCCGGAGTTCATCGCCCTCCTGGCCGGCACCGGCAGAGCGATGGAACAGCTCGGAGCGGATCGGGCGCCCCGGGAGCGCGTCTTCGAGGTCGTCTTCGACGGGCTGCGGCCACGCTGAGCCGACGGCGGCCGAAGGCCCGCCGGAAAAGGGTTTGACGCCCGCCGGGTCCGGCGATCGAATGACGGCCCATGAGTACAGGACAGATGCACCCCGGTCAGCACCCGGTCGACGAAGACCTCGTACGGCGGCTGATAGCCGGGCAGTTCACCCGGTGGGCGGGGCTGGAGGTGGAGCGGTTCGCTTCCGGCGGCACGGTCAACGGCATGTACCGGCTGGGCGACGACATGGTCGTACGGCTGCCGTTGGTGAAGGGCGGAGCCAACGACGTGGTGATGGAGCGGCAGTGGCTGCCGCGTCTCGCGCCCCTGCTGCCCACGGCCGTTCCCGAGGTGCTCGGGGCGGGGGAGCCCGCCGAGGGGTACCCGTGGTCGTGGTCGGTATACCGGTGGCTGGAGGGGGAGAACCCCGAGGCAGGGGCGCTCGACGAGCCCGCGCTGCTGGCCGAGGACCTGGCCGGGTTCGTGGCGGCCATGCGGAGCGTCACGGCCCCGTCGGCGCCGCAGGCCCACCGCGGCGGGCCGCTCGCCTCGCAAGACGCCGGGACCCGGGCGGCGATCGAGGAACTGCGGGGGATCCCGGAGGAGGGCGTCGACTGCGATGCCGCTGCCGCCGTATGGGAGGACGCGTTGCGGGCCCCGGGATGGGACGGTCCGCCGGTGTGGCTGCACGCCGATCTGATGCCGGGCAACCTGCTGGTGCGTGATGGCAGGCTGTCCGCGGTGATCGACTTCGGGTGCATGGGGGTGGGCGATCCGGCCTGCGATCTGTTCCCCGCGTGGAACCTTCTGCCGGCCGACGCGAGGGAGGTCTTCCGCGCGGCGCTCGGCGTCGACGACGCGACCTGGAACCGCGGCCGGGCACGGACGCTCTCGCAGGCGCTGATCGCGCTGCCGTACTACCGGAAGACGAACCCGGCCATGGCGCGCAACGCCCGTTTCGTGATCCGGGCGGTGCTGGGAGAGGGCTGAGGCCTCCTGGGGCTCGCCCGCACCCGCACCCGCGGACCGTGGATCACGGCTGCGCCGACGGGAGTTCCTGGAGGTGCCCCTCCGCCACGAAGGCGACGTCGCCCCCGACGCGCACGGACCGGATGTCCCGACCGTGGCCCTCGGCGCTGACGATGATCTCGCTGGGACGTCCCGTGAAACGGCCCTGGCGCAGGACGGACCGCTCGCCGGAGCCGATGCGCCCGTGGCGGCGCAGATAGGCGGCGGCGCACCCCGCGCCGCTGCCGGTGGCGACGTCCTCGAGGACGCCGTCGTTGTCCCAATGCCGTCCCTCCATCGCGGCGGCGTCGAGCAGGTAGGCGAACTGGGCGCCGAGGCGTGCCAGGGGAGCGTCGAGCGGCGCGAGCACGCGGGCCCGGGCAAGGGCGTCTCCACGTACGGGGAGCACGAGGTAGCGCAAGCCGGTGGAGAGGACCTCCGGGGGCAGGGTCGGGTCGAGAGCGGACGGTTCGAGGCCGAAGAGGGCGGCCGGCGCGGCGAGGGCTGCGAGGTCGTGCGGGTCGGGGCTCCCCAGGAATTCGGCGGCACCCTGGTCGAGGAGGCTCGCGTACCGCCCCGGGCCGCGGCGTTCGGTGGCGACCTCCACCGTCCGGGCCGGCAGGCGCAGGGTCCAGGCCTCGTGGTCCGCGGATCCGCCCAGGGCGTGCAGTACGGCGGCGGCGCCGATCAGGGGGTGCCCGGCGAAGTCCAGTTCCCGGCTGAGGTCGAAGACCCGCGCCCGTCGGGTACTACGGTCCTCCGCGCCGTCGCGGAGCAGGAAGACGGACTCGAAGTGCCGCAGCTCGCGGGTGATGCTCTGCATCTGGGCGCCGGTCAGCGGGTCGGCGTCGGGGAACACCGCGAGGCTGTTGCCGCTGTAGGGGCGGTCCGTGAACACGTCGACGTGGAGATAGCGCATGGGGCCGACGCTACCGGGGGAGCTCACGTGCCGGACCGTACGGGAGGCCTGCCGGAGCGGGTGCGGTGAGCCGGCCGCTGCGTTGCGGAACCCGGGGCCGGGGCCGGTGCCGGTGCCGGTGACGGGCCCGGTGACGGCGGGCCCGCACCGCGTGGTCGCGCGAGTGGGTCAGGCGGTCGTGCCGGGCCGCTCCTCCTCCCCGAGCAGCCGGGTGCGGAACAGGTCGAGGACCGTGTCCAGCGCCTGCCGCGTGGGCTGGCCGGGTTCGTCGACGAGGTGTTCCGTCAGGACGGAGTGCGGCGGAAGAGCGCTGTCGGGGTTCGCGGCGGCGTCGTCCAGCTCGACGGCGACGAACGCGTCGCCGAGCTCGCGCCGCAGGTACGCGAACCGGTCCCCGGGTACCAGCCGGTCCCCCCGGAAGCGAAGCCCCAGCACCTGGAGCCCCTCGCGCTCGCAGCGCCGGCGGACGACGGCGAGTTCCCCGGGGCTGATGTCGATGGCGCCCGCGCGGCTCTTGGTGCAGGCCAGAGGAAGCGACGGCTGGGACAGCACCGGGGCGACGAGGCGTTCGTCCGTCGCCATGGCCAGGGCGAATCCACCGGTCAGGCACATGCCGACGGCGCCGACCCCGGGGCCGCCGCAGCGTTCGTGCTCGGCGGCGGCCAGCGCGCGCAGCCACCGCACGACACCCGAACTCCGTCCCGTGGCCAGCAGCGTGAACTCCCGGCTCACGCACACCTGCCACAGCGACGACGCCATGGTGCGGCCGAAGCCCGGCCAGCCGCGGGAGGTGGGATCCGCGTCAAGGCCGGGCGTGCCGAAGAGTACGGGGAGCACGGCCGTGCAGCCGGCCGCGGCCACGTGTTCGGCGAACTCGATGACCTTGGGGGTGATGCCCGGTATCTCCGCCATGATGATCACCGCGGGGCCCGTACCCCGGCGCAGCACCCGGCGGGTGGCGCCGTCGTGGGTGAACGTGCTCTGTGTGAATCCGGTCAGGTCGTGGTCCGCCACGTGCCTGCTCCCTCCGCCGACTCTCCTGGGCCACGAGCAAGTTACCGCTAAGTAGAGTCCGTGGGATGGGCGGGAGGCATGTTTTTCCGAGTGACTTCCGCCCGGGCCTGGACGGCTCCGGGAGGCGGGCCCAGGGTCGGCGTGGTCTCCTACCAGGAAGCAGGCCGCGTGCGCGGCAGCACGGATGTGGGCGGACCCATGAGCACATCTCAGTCGGAGCCGGGCGCGGGGGCCGGGCCGCCCGGAGCGGCGGTGCACCTTGGCCGCCACGCCGACTGGCTCGAACTCTTCTTCGACCTCGTCTTCGTCGCACTCGCCGCCCAGCTGTCGCACGGCCTCCACGGCGACCCCGGGCTGCGCGACTTCGCCGTGTTCCTGGCGCTCTACTTCCCGCCCTGGTGGCTGTGGGTCAACCTCACGGTGTCATCGAACCTCTTCGTCGACAACAGCCCCCGCCGCCGGCTGCTCATGCTGTTCGCCATGCTCTGCATCGCCGTCATGGCGGCAGCCGTCCCCGAGGCCGACACCGACCGCGGCTCCGTCTACGCCCTCGGCTACGCCGGCACCCGGCTCGTCCTCCTCGGCCTCTGGTGGCCCGCCACCCGCTTCCCCGAACCCGAGCGCGTGCCCCGCTGGCGCCCCCTCAGCTACTGCCTGGCGTCGGGCCTGCTGTGGGCGGGCTCCGCCGCGGTACCCGCACCCTGGCAGTACGTCGTCTGGGCGGGCCTGATCGCCGCCGAGATGGCGCTGCTGCTCACCTCGCGGGGCAGGGGCGTTCTCGGCAGCCTGGACACCGGGCACATCGTGGAACGGGTCGGGCTCTTCGTCATCATCGTGCTCGGCGAATCGGTGATCGCGCTCGTGACGTCCGCCGACCAGGTCTGGACCCTGCGGGCGGGACTCGTCGGCGTCCTCGGCTTCGTCCTGCTCGCCACGCTGTGGTGGTCGTACTTCGACTTCGGATCCACCGCGGCCGAGCTGATGCTCGGCTCCGCGCAGGGCCGCGAGGCCTACCTCCTGGCCCGCGACGTCGGCGGCTTCCTGCACTTCTTCGTGACCGCGGGCGTACTGTGCATGGCCGGCGGCCTGGCCACCGCCGTGGACGAGGCCGACCACGCACATCTGCCGACGGGCGCCGTATGGGCCCTGGGCGGCGGTCTGGCCCTCTACCACGCCGCCCACGCCGCCATCGCGCTGCGCTTCCACCGCCCCCTGGCCTCCGTCGCCGCCTGGGCCGTCCCGGGGATCGGCATCCCGCTCCTCGTCGTGTGGGCCGCCGGAGTACTCGCGCCCTGGCTGGTGGTGCTGCTCCTGTCCGCGGAGGCCTTCGCGCACCTCCTCTACGCCCGACACGTGCAGCGGCTCCGCATCGTGAGGTCCGCGGCCGACTGAAGCACTACCCGCCCTTCAGGCGACGGCCGACCTCCTCGGACACGCGGCGCTGCAGTTCGGCCAGTTCCGCGGCGCTGTAGGCGCCGAGGTCGCCGACGTCCCCGGGGGCCTTCCCGGTCTCGCCCTTCTTCTTCTGCTCCTCCTGGCGTTTGAGCTCCTGCTCCTCCGGCGATCCGGGAGTCGCGTACGCACACCGGATGAGCGCTCCGCCGGCCGCCTTCAGACAGGTCGGCTCACGGCCCGCGACCTGGCCCCTGCCCTCAACCCGGTACCGGATGTTCTGCTCGCTGCCGATGGTGGCCGTCCAGGTGCTGCCGCCGGTGGGAACGACCTCGAACACCATGTCGTCGTTGTAGCAGCAGACGTCCCGGTACTCGGCCTTGATCAGTGCGACGAGCGCCTTCGGTGACGACCACGTCGGATCGAGCCGGTGGACGGTCAGCGGGGCGAGCCCGCCGCCCCGATGCCGGGTCGGCACCGTCGACACGGCCACGACCGAGCTGGCCTCCCCCTGCGGCGTGAGCGGGGTGACGTACGCGCTGCTCCCGGACCCGTCGCGGTACTGCAGGGTGAACTCCGACTCGTTGCCGGCATTGGCGCCGTCCTCGGAGGCATCCCAGCCGCTGCGCTCGAACCACCAGTCGGTGAAGCTGCCGACCGCGGCGGTCGCCTCCCGCTGACGGGCCGCGAGGCTCAGCGGGTAGGACGGGCCGGGTACCGCGGTCGTGTCGGTGGTGATCGTGAGCTTCCCCGTCCGTCCGTCGTAGAGCGCGAGTCCCGCGGGCCGTTCGGTCACCACCAGGATCCCGGTCTGGCGTTTGAGGGGCACGACCACGATCGGTGCGTCGCCCGAGCAGGTCACGTAGGCGTCATCGGCCTCGAACCGGACCCAGCGCTTCTCGGCCGAGATCTTCCGGCCCAGATTGTGGTCGAACCAGCCCCCGATCCGCGCGTCCGCCACCCCCACGTCGAACGCGCAGCGCTGCTGGTTGCGGCTGTTGCCGCCGAGCGGGATGTCCTGCACGAGGCCGACTTCGTAACCGGCCAGCCAGCCGCGCCGTTCGACCAGAGTGGCGAACTTGTCGGAGTCGGGCAGGTAAGTGATGTCCGAGATCTCCCCGGTCACGTCGCCCAGGTGCGGAGCGGCCTGCGCCTTGCCGACCACGTACGGCGCCCGGGCGGCCAGCTCGGGCACCGGCTCGGACACGATCCGCACGTCGTCCATGTACGCGCGGTCCTGCAGGTACGCGCCGTAGACCAGCCACGCAACGGCAAGGCCCAGCCCGACGAGGGCGCCCAGACATCCGAAGGCCGCGGCCGTGTCCGACCCGCCCGAGTCCTGCCCCTTGCGCCGCCGCAGTCGCTTCACCGTCAGCCACGCCGTCGTGACGAGCGCCGTGAAGAGCAACGGCACGGCCAGCCAGGACACGATCTTCCGCAGCTCCCACACCAGGATCGTGGTGTAGTACGAGGCGTACCACAGTGCCAGACCCGCCAGGATCACGGGTATTCCCACGCGCAATGCCCGACCCATCAGCCCCCCCGATGTCAGCTCCCTCGATTCTGCACGGCGGGTCAGGGCATGTCAGCCAGTCGGTCCAAGCCCGCCTGCAGGGAAGCCCGTCGGGTCAGGCCGACGATGCTCCAGTCGCCTGCTGACATGATCGAGGCATGATCGGTGAACGGTCACGGCCTGGGGCCGTGAAGTATGTCCTCTTCGACGTCGACGGTACGTTGATCGATGCCGTCGACAATCAGCGCCGGGTCTGGCGGACGTGGGCGGAGCGATACGGGCTCGACCCCGACGAGGTCTACCAGGTTGCACTGCGGACCCGGCCGGTGGAGACCTTCGCACAGGTCGCCGCGGACCGGGACCCGCGGGAGTGTCTGGCCGCGCTGCACGAGCTGGAGGACGAGGACGTCCGGTCCGGTGTCTACGCGGCCTTCGACGGCGCCGCTGAGCTGCTGACCGCTCTGCCGCCGGGCCGCTGGGCGCTGGTGACGTCGAACTACGAGCACCGGGTGCGCGGCCGCTTCGACCGGACCGGCCTGCCGGTCCCGGAGGTCCTCGTGGACGCGGCCGCCGTCGAGGAAGGCAAGCCGTCACCGGTGCCTTATCTCCACGCCGCCGCGCGACTCGGCGCCGAACCGAAGGACTGTCTCGTCGTCGAGGACGCTCCTTCCGGGGTGCGGTCCGGGCTCAGTGCGGGAATGACCGTGTGGGGGGTCAACGCGCCCGTAGCCGTGGACGGTGTGCACCGTCACTTCGGCAGCCTGCGCGAGGCGGTCCGCGACATCCTCGCCTTCACGTCCGGCTTCCACCCGGGGCAGCCGTCCTGCCGGGCCGACGGCAGCGGGGGCGCGTAGGGTGTCCGGATGATCGCAACGCCAGAGGCCTTCACGCGGAGCACCGTCGAGCGCGAAGGGGAGGCCGGAGCGGCGTGGCTCGCCGAACTGCCGCGGGTGGTCGACGAGTTGCTGGGGCGCTGGGGATGCGTGCCGGACGGCGAGGTCATGCACGGGGGTGTCGGCGTCATCGTCCCGGTGCTGCGGCGAGGCGAGGGGGCCGCCGTGCTGAAGGTGTCCTTTCCGCACCCCGGCAACGTCCACGAGCCGGACGCGTTCGCGGCGTGGGGCGGGCGCGGAGCCGTGCTGCTGCACGAGCGTGACGACGAACGCTTCGCGATGCTGCTGGAGAGGGCCCGGACGTCGACCCTGGCCGAGGTCGAGGACGGCGACGAGGTGGTGGCGGTCGCCGGGCGGCTGAGCCGCCGGCTGGCCGTTCCCGCGCCGCCCGGTCTGCCCCGGCTACGGGAGCAGGCCGACGCCTGGGAGGAGCAGCTGCGCAGGGACGCCGGGGAGCTGGCGCACACGCTGTCGCCGTACGTGGTGGACGCCGCGGTGGCGACCGTCCGCGAGCTGGGCCGCGTCCAGCCCGACACCCTCATCCACGGCGACCTCCACGCCAGGAACATCCTGCGCGCCGACCGCGAGCCCTGGCTTGCCGTCGACCCCAAGGGCTACGTGGGGGACCCCGCTTACGACGGCGGCACCCTGCTCAAGTCGCGCGCGCTGGCACTCCTCGAAGCGGACGACCTGCGCAAGGCCGTCCACCGCGCCCTGGACGTCTTCGTCGAGGCCGCGGAACTCGATCGCGAACGCGCCCTGCGCTGGGCGCAGTTCCATGCCGTCCAGGCATCGTTCTGGGGCCGCCGCCACGGATTCCGTATCGCCCGCAGCGGGCCACGGCTGGACTGGATCACCGGATTCACCGACCACCTGGCGACGCTGCTCACGGATCCGACCGCCGTCTCTCAGTCTTCGTTCGCCGGCGACAGACCGAGGTCGTGACGCATGGCGGTTCTCATGGCCCGGAGCATGTACCAGACCTCGTTCTGGGCACTGGCCGCGGTCTCCATCGTCTCGCCGGGGTCCGGGGCACCTCGTTCGAGGCGTTTGATCTGGCCGTAGACGTTGTTCAGGGCCTGGTTGACGACGCCGGCCCGCATGAGCACGTCGTCGGAAGCGGTCATCTGTGCTTCGGAGTACCGATCGCGGTGGGCGTTCTTCGCCTCTTCGAGTGCCTGACTGTCGGATTCCTCCGCGCTGCGTTCTCCGAGGACGCGCAGGTGGCGGTTGAGTGCGGTGGTGAACTGCCGGGCATCGCGGTTGAGCTCCACATAGCAGGCGCGTCGGAGCGAACGGCTCTCGCGGATCTCTTCATAGCCGCGTACCAGTTCTATCTCCCGGCGCTTCGCGCGTTCGAGGCCGCGTTGGGTGAGCAGCGCTCCTCCGAGGGTTCCTGCGACGCCCGCCATCGCGATGACCACTGAACCGAGTTCCACCGATGTACTCCGTGAAGTCCTCCGGCCTCGTGCCCCCTGCACATGACCTGGACCGCCCATTTTGCCCGGGGCTCTGCGCAGCCGTTCGCGTTCCCCCCATCGCGAGGGAGGACGGCGCGCAGGAGCCGGCGTGGTGCCTTGGGATGCGGGCACCGTCGCGCTGAACAGGACTGGCCCGCGTGCAGTCCGGTCGTCGAAGAGCCCCTTGCCACGGGCCGACCGCACGATCACCCTCGTGGTCCTCGTGGTCCTCGTGGTCCTCTTGGTATCGGCGCGGGCCGACCGCACGGAGGCCGGGCGGGAACTCGCCGAGACCGAGGAAGATTACGCGCGCGGCCGCGGCCGCGCCCGCCGGGCGGATCGGCCGGAAGTCCGAGCCCCGGTGGGTGGAGGCCATGTCGATGCTCTGTGCGCTCGTGCTCGTGGGCGGGGTGTTCCTGCCCCGTACAGAACTGTTCGGCTGTCTCACCGTCACGGTCGCGGCGTTCACCGCCGCGCTCTGCGTCTCCCGTGAGACCGCCCACGCGGTCGCCGCTCGGCGCTGCGCCGCGCGCTGCTGACGGAACGCGGCAGGCGCTGGTACTCCCCTGTCCTGCACGACGGGTTCGTCGTTCTGCTGGTCCTGCCCCTGTGGGCAGTCCGTGCGGCGGCCGTCCAGCCCTGGGCCTGACCCTGTGTGCACCGCGGCTCCCGCCCAGGAGCCGCGGCACACCGTTGCAGCAGGTGCGTCGAGCTAGCCGCGGGACCAGTGGGCGCTGACGTGGTCGGTGCAGCGGTACATCGTCACGGCGGTGTGTTCGTCGTAGGGCTTGAGGTCCATGCACATGTAATTCCCGCGGTTCTGAATCGACCTCGATGTCAGGCGGTGCACCAAGGCTATCCGGAGGGAAAGGGATAAGTATTTCGATCGATCGAGTGGATTGTTTCCGTCGCTGTGCTGAATAAGCTTCAGGGAACGTATCTTCACCTGGCATTCTCTTCCGCGGGATTCGGCCACATGGTCCGGAACTGATAACTTGCCTGTCATGACCACGCCCCAGCCGCCCTACGGACCGCCCTTCCCTCCGCAGGGCGACGGGCAGCAATTCCCGCCCCAGCAGCAGCCGTACGGGCCGGTCCCGGGAACGCCCGGCTCCTATGCTCACCCGACGCAGTATCCGCACCCGTACCCGCACCCGTACCCGTACCCGGCCCCGTACCCGGCCCCGTACCCGCACCAGGCCCCGTACCCGGTGATGCCGCCGCCGCGCCGCAACCGCACCGGTCTTGTGGTGGGCGTGGTCGCCGCCGGTCTGGTCGCCCTCGGAGTGGTCGCAGCAGGAGTAAGGAGCCTCGCAGGCGGGTCCGGCTCAGGGTCCTTTCCCGCTGCCGAGTACAAGCTGACGGTCCCGAAGACACTGCTGGACGGCCAGTACGAACTGCAGTCGGACCAGTCGGCGGAGGCGAAGGAGGAAGCGGCCTCGGAGCGGGCGCGCGAGGCCCGGGGCGCGCGCAATTCTCAGCCCGTGATCGCCCAGTACGCCGGCGCCTCTGCCGCCGGAACGACGCTCACGGTCACCGGGGTGTACGGCCAGTTCAAGGACACCGAAGTCTCCCGGAACGGGCTCCTCTCCGGGGCCACCAAAGAGGAGGGCGTCGCCACCGCGGTGGCGGCCAAGGACGTGCGGCCGGCCGGTGCGGAGATGGCCGTGCGCTGCCAGGTCCTGGTGGTGACCGACGAGGGCGTGAAGTCCACGATGCCCATGTGCGCCTGGGGCGACGCGAACACCGCAGCCTGGGTGGCAGTGATCTCGCCCGAGATCGTCCGTCAGACACCGCGGTCCGTCGACCTGGAAAGCGTCGCGCGCACCACACTGAAGGTCCGCACCGAAATGCGCCGGCCACTCGGCAACTGAGTGACGTCCGTGCGCCGACGAGGAGATCACCGCAATGTCGTTGCCACGCATCGGAGTTGTCGTCGTCACGATGGGCACGCGCCCGCGAGAGCTGGACGCTCTGATCGCCTCCGTCATGGAACAGGACGTACCTCCCGCGCGGGTCGTCCTGGTCGGGAACGCGACTCCCCTCACCGACGTCTCGGCCGACGTGACGAAGGTCCCGCTCGAAGAGAACCTGGGTTGTCCCGGCGGCCGTAACGTCGGATTGAGTCTCTTGTGCGAGTCGGGCGAAGTGGACGTCGTCATCGAGCTGGACGATGACGGGCTGCTCATCGCCGACGACGTGTTCCGCAAGGTGCAGCAGCTGTATCTGGCCGATCCCGCGCTCGGGATCGTGTCGTTCCGCGTCGCCGACGAGTTCGGGAGGACCGAGCGGCGCTGGGTGCCCCGGCTGCGTGCCGGCGATCCGATGCGCCGGGGGCTGGTGACCGCGTTCCTCGGGGGCGGCCATGCCCTCTCGGTGCCGATGCTGCGCGAGATCGGCCTCTGGCCAGGACAGTTCTTCTTCGGCCATGAAGAGACCGACCTGGCCTGGCGGGCGATCGACGCCGGCTGGAAGATCCTCTACGAACCCGAGCTCGTGCTGCAACATCCGAAGACCTCCCCGGCCCGGCACGCGGTGTACTTCCGGAACACCGCGCGCAACCGCGTGTGGCTCGCGAAGCGCCGCCTGCCCTTCCCCCTGCTGCCGGTGTACCTGGGCGTATGGACGCTCCTGACCCTGGTCAGGATCGACTCCCTGCCCGGGCTGAAGTCCTGGACCGCCGGATTCGTCGAGGGCATCCGCACGTCGTGCGGCCCCCGCAAGCCGATGAAATGGCGCACGGTCTGGCGTTTGACCCGCCTCGGCCGGCCGCCGGTCGTCTGACGCACGCGGGACTCCGCACCGGTTGTCAGTGCCGGGTGGGAGACTGCCCGGCATGACCGAATCGAAGCCGAAGGCCGACCTTCTCCGTTACCTGCAAGTCGCCCGCGAGGCCCTGCTGTGGAAGCTCGACGGGCTCTCGGAGTACGACATCCGGCGTCCGCTGACGCCGACCGGCACGAATCTGCTGGGGCTGGTCAAGCACGTCGCCAGTGTGGAACTGGGCTATTTCGGGGAGACGTTCGGGCGGCCGTCCGGCGAGCCACTGCCCTGGTTCGCGGACGACGCCGAACCCAACGCGGACATGTGGGCCACTGCCGACGAGTCGCGCGAACAGGTCGTCGGGCTGTACCACCGGTCGTGGAAGCACTCCGACGAAACGATCGCGGCGCTGACGCTCGACGCGATCGGCCACGTGGCGTGGTGGCCCGAGGACCGGAGCGAGGTGACGCTGCACCAGATCCTGGTGCACATGATCGCCGAGACCCACCGGCACGCCGGGCACGCCGACATCGTCCGGGAGCTCATCGACGGGGTGGTCGGTCTGCGCGAAGGGAACGACAACATGCCGCCGGGCGACCAGTTGGCGTGGGAGAAGCACCGGCTCCGGCTCGAGCGAGCGGCCAAGGAAGTCGGTCACGGCTGATTCCGGCTCGGGTCCTGGCCGGAAACCGGTGCAGTGGGGCCGAGTCGCCACGGACGGCGGCCGATGCCCGCCCATTGTGCTGATCGTCACACCAGGCCGGCGGGCGGAGCGAAGGCTGTCCAAGCCGGTGACCTGAGACCCCGCGCGACGCGAACGGACCACTTCCTGCCACTAGTTGCGGGTGAACGGACGCGTTCGGCCTTCGAGACGCCGGTATGTGACGCGCCGCACAAGGGACTTGCCCCGATGGCGAAAGGAAGATTCGATCTTCCTGACGGCGTCGGGGCCTGACTGCCCGGCGCTGTGGAGCCGGTGAGATCCGCCGGCCGCGACAGAGCTACCCGGCGCCGGGAACCACGGCAGCCGATGAGGGGGATCCCTTGACCATGACCACCGAGTCCCATCGCCATCTGGGCACGGGCTTAGGCGTGGACAGCATCCGCTACGTCCATACCCTCGGCCCGCAGGGCACGAACCTGGAAGCCGCCGCCCATGAGTGGCTGCACCGGCGAGGCGTCGACGGGAAGGTCGAACTCCACGCGTCGCTGGAGGCGGCCCTCGACGCGGTACCCCACGACGGGGAGCACGCACTGGCCGCCTGCGCGGTTTATCCGGATCTGCACACGCTGACCTTCGGCAACCTGCACCGGTTGCGCATGGTCGACAGCTTCATCATGCCGACCCACAACATGGTCCTCGCGAGCGCGGGTGCGGACGATCCCCGTACCGTCTCCACGCACCCCGCCCCGGTCGGACTCGTCCCGGCGGATGCCGAGTCGCGGCTGGTGCTGAGCAACTCCCAGGCGGCCATAGACTGCGCGGCCGGCCGTACCGAGGGCTGCATCACGACCATCGTCGCCGCCGAGCGGCACGGCCTGCGTGTCCTGCGGGATTTCGGCCCGGTCCCCATGGTCTTCACCATCCACCACGTGCTCGCGATGGACGACGAGGCGGCCGGCCGACGTGAGACCCTCGGGGCGACGCTGTGACGACGAGCGCCCCCCTCACCGCCGCCCTGCGCGCCGAAGCGGCGGACCTCCACCGATCCCTCGTCCCCAAGGTGAACCGCTTCCGCCTGCGCCAGGCCGACGACGGAACGGTGCCGGAGCCGCAGGCCGCGGACCGGGAGCTGCTCCTCGCGATCCGGGACGAGGCGACCGCCTGGTACCGCCGTAACGACCGGGCCCACCAGGCCGATGCGCTCGTCGCCGACGTGGACGGATGGATCGCCGACGGCCTCGACAGCGCGCCCCACTTCGCCCGCTCCCGGGACGCGCTGCAGCCGCCCGCCGACGGCTCGCCGGTCTTCTTCCTGGCCCCCGCGCAGACCACCAACAGCGTGCCGCCGGTCGGCAAGCGGCTCGACTGCTTCTTCGCGCTGCGCAAGGAGCCCGACGCCCTGCCGGAACTGGCCACGACCTTCCCGCACCCCAAGAACAACTGCCAGTCGCTGGTCCTCATCACGGGCAGCGACGGCTTCGCCCACGGCAACTGCCTGGTGTTCTTCCCGGAGAACGTGGCCGCGCGCGACAAGGTCGACGAGCAGCCGTACGCGATGTTCTTCTACAACAAGATGCGGAAGATCCACGAGACGTACGCGCTCCCCGGCGCCGAGTCCGTCCTCACCGCCGAGTCCGTACCCCGGGCCTCGTCCGGGCTGGCCCCCGAGGTCTGCTACGAGGCCCGCGCGATCTGGGGATACCTGCACGACTCCATGCACTACCAGGGGCGTTGGCCGTTCGATCAGCACATCTCCCTGAAGATGAACTGGTTCGTCGGCCTCCTCGAAGAGACCAAGGTCGACGCCAAGACCGCCCTCGCCTGCGCGGGCGGCGGGGTGCCGTTCGCGCAGGAGCAGATCGACATGATCCTGCTGGAGCGGATCTTCCGCTATCCGCAGGCGGACGACGCCACCCGGAACTTCGACTCCGGGACGGGCGTCCTCCTCTACTCCTGGCTTCGCGCGCACGGCGCCCTGACCGGATCGCCCGAGACCGGCGGGCTGCTGCACTTCGACCGGGACAAGACCCTCGACGCCCTGAGCGCGTTCGTCACCACCGTCGAGGAACTCGAAGAGCAGGTCACCACCGATGACGAGTACCGGACCGCGGCCAAGGCACTCGTCCGTACCTACCTGCCCGAGGGTGAGGTGAAGCAGCGGTTCCGCTTCACCGAGGACCAGAGCGTGCTGCTGCGGGCCAAGCAGCCGCTGGCGGCGCTGCCGCCGCTGCGGTTCGCAGAAGCCGAGTGGTGACACCCGCCATGCGCGACGATCACGGGCGCGGCGGGCGCCGGGGCGGCAGCGTCCGCCTCGGCGTCCCCGCCCTGTCCGGCCTGATGGTGCTGTTGCTGGCGACAGGCTGGGTGGTGTCCGGGCGGCTGGTGAGCGACACCCCGCCGCTGGCCGTCGCGGCCGGCCGCACCGGGGCCAGCTTCCTGGTGATCAGCGCGATCTCCGCGCTGCGGCCGCGGAGCTGGCCGGCCATCCGGGCCGGCGCGGGCCGCCGGCGGGCCGTCGTCCTCCTGGCCTTCCTGGGGTTCTTCGCCTACTACACGGGCACGCTGCTCGGCGTCGACAGGATCGGTGCCTCCCAGGTGGGCCTCGTGGTGTCCCTCCTGCCGTGCATCACGTTCGCGATCGGCATCGTGGCCTTCCGTGAACCCACCTCCGCGCGCAAGGCCCTCGGGACCGTCCTCGCCGTCGCCGCGACGCTCGGCTACGCCATCGACGGGGGCTCGGCGAGCGGCGGCAGCGGGACGGGCGTGCTGGTCACCGGCGGCCTGTTCGCCCTCGCCGGCACCTTCGCGTACGCCCTGTACGGCTACGTGTACCGGCAGCACATGGCCGACGTACCGCCCATGGCCGCACTGCCCGCGGTGACGGGCGTGGGCACCGTCATGCTCGGACTCGCCGCGATCGCCTTCACACCCCTGGGCGCGATCGACTCCACGCAGTGGGCCGGAGTCGCCCTGCTCGGCGCGGTGCTCACCGCGCCCGTCTTCCTCATCTCCCACGAACTGATCGTGCGCAAGGGCCCGTTGTTCACCTCCGCCGTCGCCCTGATGGTGCCGTTCCTGGTGCGGCTGGGGGAGTGGGCGTGGGGCGCGGCGGACGCGCCGAGCCTGATCTCGGTCCTGTTCCTGGGACTGTGCTCGGCGGGTGTGTGGATGACGGTCGCCCCTTCGTCTTCCGGGCCGGCAGCGGAAGAACCCCGACCCGTCCCCTCGACAGAATCTGGAAGAAGCACACCGTGACAGCACCACGCGCGCCGCGCCCCACCGTCGTCCTCGTCTACCAGCGCACCTCGCTCCGCTGGGTCTTCGACAGCGCGCTGCGCGCCGGAATCGACATCGTCCTGGTTCCCCGCCCCGACGAGTCCGTATCGCCCGACCGGCTCCCGCCCGCCGTGGTGGACCTCCTCCCGCTGGACGTGGAAGGCGATCCGGTCAAGGCCCTGGCCCTCCTGCGGGAGCGGTACGAGAGCACCCCGTTCGACGGCATCACCACGCTCTACGACCCGGCCGTGCCGTTCGTCGCCGACGTGGCCGAAGCCCTCGGACTGCCCGGCCTCGGCAGCGCCGACGCGCGGGCGGCACAGGACAAGCGGATCATGCGACGGCGGCTGGCCGAAGCCGGACTGAACGTGCCCGGCTTCATCGTCCTGGACGACCCCGGCGCCTGGGACGGGGACAGCGGCCTGACGTTCCCGGTGGTGGTCAAGCCGGCGAACGGCTTCTCCAGCCTCGGTGTGACCAAGGCCGACAGTGCGGAGCAGCTCGGCGCCGTGATCGAGTCGGTCTGGGAGGTCTGCCGGACCAAGCTGAGCCAGGCCACCGGTCTGATCGTCGAGGAGTACCTGGACGGCCCGGAACTCGCCGTCGAGTCCTTCGCCGATCGCGGCGAGGTCACGGTGCTCTCCATCGGGTACAAGGGAGAGCCGACCGGCCCGTACTTCGAGGAGGGCGTGTACCGGGCACCGGCTCCGCTCCCGCAGGACGTCCGGGATGCGGTGGTACGGGAAGTGGCCGCAGCCCACTCCGCTCTCGGGGTGACCGACGGCCCGGCCCACACGGAACTGCGACTGCGCGGCGGCGTACGCCCGTACCTGCTGGAACTCGGCGCCCGCGTCGGCGGCTCCGGCGTCTCCCACTACATCGCCGAGCACGTCACCGGAGCCGATCTGGCCGCTGACGCGCTGCGCGTCGCCGCAGGACTCGCACCCGTCGGCGTGAACGACAGCGTGTCCGTCGGCGAGTCCGTCGGTGTGGGCGGCAGCGCGTCCGGCTCACCGGCGCGGCTGGCGCGGGCGACCGGCGCGGCGGCCAACTACATCGTCCCGTGCGGTGGATCGGGCCGGATCACCGCGATCCACGGTCTGGACGAGCTGGCCGAAGACCCGCGCGTGGACCACATCGTGCAGATGCTGCACCCGGGCGACGTGGTGCGTCCGTACCCCGACTTCACCGGCTATCCGGCGTTCGTCCTCTCCCACCACACGTCCACCCGGGACGCGGAGGAGTTCCACCGCTCCCTCGAAAGCCGCATCCGCATCGACTACGCACCGACAGGGGCAGCACAGTGACCTTCCCGTCCCTCGACGACCGCGACGGCGTGATCTGGCTCGACGGGCAGTTCGTCCCCTGGCGCGACGCCCGTCTGCACGTCCTCACCCACGGGCTCCACTACGGCGGTGGAGTCTTCGAGGGTGAACGGGTCTACGACGGCCACGTCTTCAAACTGACGGAGCACACGCGGCGGCTTCACGAGTCGGCGCGGGAGCTCGGCTTCCGCATCCCGTTCTCCGTCGAGGAGCTCGACGCGGCGACGCTCGAACTCGTCCACGAGCAGGGCATCGGCAATGGCTACGTCCGGCCCGTGGCATGGCGTGGCAGTGAGCAGATCAGCGTGTCCGGCGCCGGCACCTCCGTGCACGTCGCCATAGCCACCTGGGAGTGGCCGCATGTCTTCTCGGCCGACGCCAAGCAGCAGGGGATCCGCCTGGGCACCTCGCGCTGGCGGCGGCCGGCACCCGACACCGCCCCCGTACGGGCCAAGGCGGCCTCCCTGTACAACATCTGCACGCTGGCGCGCGACGCCGCCGACGAAGCCGGCTTCGACGATGCGTTGCTGCTGGACTACCGCGGTTACGTCGCGGAGGCCACCGGGGCCAACCTCTTCCTCGTGACCGGAGACGAGCTGCACACGCCGACGGCCGACTGCTTCCTCGCCGGCATCACCCGGCAGACGGTGCTCGGTCTGGCCCGCGACCTCGGCGTCCCGGTGGTCGAGCGGCACATCCTCCCCGAGGAGCTCGGTGGTTTCGAGGAGTGCTTCCTCACCGGGACGGCGTACGAGGTCCAGCCCGTCCGGGCCATCGACGGGCACGAGTATCAGGTGGGCAAGACGACCACCGCCCTGATGGAGGCCTACACCCGCCTGGTCCACTCCCGGGGCGTCGACCGGCTCCCCGACGGGCCCTGACCGGCTCGCCGGCTCAGGAGATTGCGTACCACTGGCTGGCCCAGCCGGTGTTGATGGTGCTGGTGGACTGTTCGGCGAGGTTCACGGTGGCCGGCAGCGAGGTCTGACCGGTCAGGACGGTGCTGTACCGGAGCTTGGGCGGCGCCAGACCGGCGTTGACCGAGATGCCGGCCCCCGTGGACTTCAGGGTGAGGCCGTTGGTGGCCCAATTGCCGTTGAGGAGGAGGGCGATGAAGTAGGTGCCGGGGGCGGCCGTGAACGGCTTGGCGAGGGGCAGCGGCTTGGCGACGGCATCGGTCATCAGCTGGGGCGAGATGTCCGGGGTGGCCGCGACCAGGGTGCCGGTGGCGTCGTACACGCCGAGGTAGCAGTTGGCGAGCTGGGCGTTCGGATCGATGCCGGCCAGGCCCAGCCAGATGTTCGACCAGGTGATCTGCTCGTTCAGGACGATCCGTACCAGGGTCACCCGCCCGCCGACCCCGGCGGACGACTGGGCGGTGACGTGTCCCGCGTCATTGGGGTCGCCGGTCCATGCCAGCAGGTTCTGATCCTGCGGCCGGGGCCCCTGGTACCCGGATCCGGACCCGCTGCTCTGCGTGGGCGCGGGCGCGGACGCTCCGGACGTCACCGCCCCGCGCGGGCTCCCGCCCTTCGCGGTGCAGCCGGCCAGTACGAGCAGCGCCGCGAGCGCGGCGGCGAGGCCGGTCGTGGCGGTGGTGGTGCGGGTGCGCATGGTCCCCCCATGAAGTGCGGATGTGCTGACGGGCCATGGTCACACGGGCGGATCCCCGGCTGGGCACCGGCCGAGTGGACGCATGTGAGTGAAGCTTCAACCGCCTTGCTCGGAGGGCGAGTTGGCTGGATCCCAAGGTGACTGCCGATGCGCGCACATGGCATGATCAACCCCGACGTTACCTACGGGTAACACCACCTCCCCCCAATCTGAAGGTCACACCTCCGTGCGCACGCTCGCCAGACGCCTCCTGATTCCCGGCCTGACCACGCTGGCCCTCGCCGCCACCGGCTGCTCCTCGACACCCCACACCACCGCCGCCGACGGGGCGAAGACCCCGACCGCGTCCGCGTCGACGGCCGAGGGCGCCGAGCAGCTCGACGTGGCCGCGGCGCCCCAGGGGTCGGCGGCGCCGACGGCCGTGGCCCGCGCCCGATCCGGCAAGGGCCAGCCCGAGAAGTCCTCCCTGAAGGTCGCCTCCTACGACAAGGAGAGCGGACGGGCCGTCATATCCGCCGCCCCGCAGGAGCGCACCAGCTCGCCGAGCCACTCCCCGTCGCCGGGCAAGACCGCCCCCGACCAGCCCGTCGCCGTGGACGACGTCATCGCCAGCGCACCCGCGCCCGGCGCCCCCGACGGTCTCCTCGCGAAGGTCACCGAGGTCGTCGGGAAGACCGACCGCGGCACCGAAGTGAAGACCGCCCCCACGACGCTGGCCTCCGTCCTCAAGGAGGACAAGGCCGACGGCAAGGTCCCGGTCGACCCGTCGGCGGTCACCGTCGAGCCCCTGATGAAGGGCGTCACCTTCTCCTGGGCGAAGGGCGAGGGACTGAAGTTCGGGCCCAAGGGAGGCGAGCTGCCCCTCGGTAACCTGCGGCTCGACGTGAACGCCGCGGTGGACACCGCCGAAGGCGCCCCCGCCTCGGCCGGCGCCTCGGTGTCCGGCTTCGTCCAGCTCGCCCCCAAGGTGGAGTTCTCGTACAACGGCCGCTCGGGCGGCGGCATCGGTCCGGACTCCGCCTTCCTCGGCATGAGTGGTGACTGGTCCTCGCAGTGGGAGCTCAAGGGCCGCGCGGCGGCGAGCACCGGCGCGCCCAAGCGGATCCCGTTCGCCAAGCTGCACAGCGACCCCGTCATCCAGGTGGGCCCGGTGCCCGTCGTCGTCAATCTGGACCTGACCTGTTACGTCCAGGTGGAGGCCGACGGCCGCGTGACCCTGGACGTGCAGCAGGACGTCAAGGGTGACTTCCGCGTCGGCGGCAGCTACGCCTCGGGCAAGGGCTGGACCCCGGTCAGCACGTCGGCCGTGCAGAGCTCGCCGGTCAAGGCGAGCGTCACTGCCACCGGACGCGTCAAGGGCGCCCTCGGCGCCGAAGCCTCCGTCGGCCTGTACGGCGCCGTCGGCGTCTCCGCCGACTTCGCCCCGTACCTGCGCGGTGAGGCCGATGCCAAGGCGACCGCCTCCACCGACGGCAAGACCTCGGTATCCGGTTCCTGGGCCCTGTACGGCGGCTTCGACCTGAGCGGACAGCTTCACCTCCAGCTGGCCCTGTTCGGTACGCCGGTCTTCGAGCGCCGCATCCCGCTGGGCACCCTCAACCGGGAGTGGCCGCTCGCCGGCGGCCAGACCGCCCGGTAGATCCCCACGGCCCGGCACCGGACGGTGCCGGGCCCCTCCGGCGGGCCGAGCCGCCCGCTCACGCAAAGTGCCTGACCGGTGACCGCGCCGAAGAGGGGCCGAAGGCCCGGACGAACCTGCGTGACCGGCCCGTCCCGGCGCTCGCGCCTATCGTGAGAGCAGCAGTCCTCAACGATCTCGCGCGCGGGCAGGTGGATCGTGTACAGACCCGAAACCGACTACAAGGCGGTCTTCCGGGCCCTACCCGGGGCCGTCGCGCTCCTGACCCCTGACCTGGTGTACCAGGAGGCCAACGACGCGTTCCTGGTCATGTCCGGGCGCACCCGCGAGCAGGTCATCGGCCGCTATCTGTTCGACGTCTTCCCCGACAACCCGCACGATCCCGCCGCGACGGGGATGCGCAACCTGAGCGCCTCCCTGCAACGGGTCGCGGCCACCGGGGAACGCGACGCGATGGCCCTGCAACGCTACGACGTGGAGGACCCCGACCGGCCCGGCGAGTGGGACGAGCGGTACTGGAGCCCGGTCAACGTTCCCGTCTTCGCCCCGGACGGCACCGTGGCACTCCTCCTGCACCGGGTGGAAGAGGTCACCGAACTCATCAGGGCCCGCGACGCCCGCAGTGGCGGGGGCAGCGGGGGCGCCGGGGCCAGCGCCCAGATCTTCGAGGCCGAGCTCTACACCCGCGCCCGGGAACTCCAGGAGGTCAACGAACGTCTGCGCCAGGCCCACGCCCGCGAACGCGAAGTGGCTCTCCACCTCCAAGAGGCGATGCTGCCCGCGCCCCGCCCGCTCGGTCACCACCAGGCCGCCGTGCGGTACCGGCCCGCCACCGGCGCCCTGAACGTGTGCGGTGACTGGTACGACCTCGTCGACCTGCCCGAAGAGGGCCGTACCGCCATCGCCGTGGGCGACGTCGTGGGCCACGGACTGCGCGCGGCCGGCGTGATGGGTCAGCTCCGCAGCGCGCTGTCGGCCGCCTCGCGCGTCGCCGACGGCCCCGCGCGGGCCCTGGAGGTCCTCGGCTTGTACGCCCGCTTCGTCGAAGGCGCCGAATCCACCACCGCCGTGTCCGTCTTCATCAACTGGAACAGCCGGACCCTCACCTACAGCAGCGCCGGCCACCCGCCGCCCGCACTCTGCCACCCCGACGGCACCGTGACCTTCCTCGACCAGGCCACCGACCCTCCACTCGGCGCCCGCCCCGAGCACGCTCCCCGCCCCCAGGCGCACACCGCGTTCACGGAGGACTCCGTCCTCGTCGTCTACACCGACGGACTCATCGAACGCCGCAGCGAAGACATCGACACCGGTATGCAGCGGCTCGCCGATTCCCTCGTACGACACCGCGCCGCCGTCCCCGACGCCCTGGCGGATGGCCTGCTGGCCGACCTCATCCCGCCCGTCGGCATCACCGACGACACCGCCCTGGTCGTCCTGCGCCTGTGACCTCGGCCGAGGTCACAGGCGCAGGCGGGCGGCCGCGTCAGCTGCCGGCGTCCGAGGGCGGCTCCAGCTGTTGCGGCTGGGTGTGTGCGGTGGCGCCGAGCGGCCGGGCGTCCTGCCGCTCGGGCCGGTGACCGGTCGCATCGGTGATCTTCAGGCGGGGCGTGTGGTCCGGTCCGGGCGCTGCGGGAATGAGCCTGCGGGCGAGGAGGCGGCCGACCCAGTGGCGTCCGCACGCCGGGCAGGACGTGGCTCCGGCGGGGGTGTACGGGGAGGGCACGGCGACGCCGTCGCGCGCGAAGTACTCCCAGATGCCGCCCTGATCGTCCGTGTACTGCTGGACGTCGTAGTCGATGCTCCACTCGTACCAGCACCGGCCGCAGGCGAATTCCACTCGCTCCAGTGCAAGTCCCGTGATCATTCGTTCTCGCCCCCTCTCGGACAGCCGGCGCTTTCCGTCGGGATCGCGGTCGCGAGCGCTGGCGAGCGTTCGCGGTGTGTCGCCCTATGTGACCGATATACCCCCTATCGGGATGGCTTGACAATATTCGGGGGAGCGTTTTGGGCCGGCGCTCGTGTCGGCGTCAGGGCTCCCGGGAGGTGTGGGGCGGCTCCGGCGCCTCGCGCTGAGCGTGACTTTCCATGACCGAACGGAAGGCGCTCATGCACGGGACGCAATAGCGTTCCGCCACTCCCTCGGACAGCAGGGCGGTGACGGTCCGGTCCGGGGCCAGGGTGTACCCGCACAGGGTGCCGGTGGCCGGGACCTTGGCTATGACGTGCCAGAGCATTTCGGATCCGCCGGGGGTGGACTCGGCGCGCATCTCGTACATGGGCGTGCCCTTCTGCCGTCGCGGCCGGTCGGGAACACCGGCTTGAAGTCCATGAGAGGGCTCTTCCTCCCAAGAGGCCAACGGGCGTAGGCCAAAGGAGGGAAGAAGGCATGCGGCAGGTTTGGCCGGGCGGGTCGCCGGGGGTGCTGCGCCGTGCCGTGGAGCCATATTTGAGTGGGGTCTTGTCAAGATTGTTGATGAGAGTCGTGTAGGTGGCATCGCCGTTCGTTTTCCGAATGACCGGTGCGATCCGAGGGCAGGGGCCGTCACAGGAGCCGTCACAGGAGGGCTGCCGTGGAGTGGTTCACCGACGACGCGTACTGGCTGGGCAGGCTGGTCTTCCAGCGTGGCCTCGCAGCCCTGTACTTCGTCGCCTTCCTGAGTTCCGCCCACCAGTTCCGGGCGCTCATCGGCGAGCGAGGGCTGCTCCCGGTGCCGCGTTTCGTGGCGGCCGTGCCCCTGCGCCACTCGCCCAGCATTTTTCACTTCCATTACTCCGACCGGTTCTTCGCGATCGTCGCGTGGACGGGCACGGCGCTGTCCGCGGCCCTCGTGGCGGGCGCGGCCGACCTGGTGCCGTTGTGGGCTTCGATGCTCCTGTGGGCACTCGTATGGGCGCTGTACCTGTCGATCGTCAATGTCGGTCAGACCTGGTACGCCTTCATGTGGGAATCGCTGCTCCTGGAAGCCGGCTTCCTTGCGATCTTCCTGGGCAACGCCCGGACGGCGCCCCCGGTCCTGGTGCTGTGGATGCTGTGGTGGCTGCTGTTCCGTCTGGAATTCGGGGCAGGGCTGATCAAACTGCGCGGCGACCCCTGCTGGCGCGACCTGACCTGCCTGTACTACCACCACGAGACCCAACCGATGCCCAGCCCCCTCAGCTGGTTCTTCCACCACTTGCCCGGACCGATGCACCGGGTGGAGACCGCCGCGAACCACCTCGCCCAGCTCGGCGCCCCCCTGGCCCTGTTCGCACCACAACCCGTCGCGAGCGTGGCCGCCGGCGTCATCGTCGTCACGCAGCTGTGGCTCGTGGCGTCCGGCAACTTCGCCTGGCTCAACTGGCTGGCCCTGCTGCTCGCCCTCACCGCGATCGACGGAGGGCGGGCCGCCGAAGTACTGCCGCTGCCCGGGCCTGCGGCGCAGGCCGCCCCGCCCGCCTGGTACGAGGGCATCGTGCTGGCGGTCGCCGTCGTGGTGGCCGTGCTCAGTTACTGGCCGGTCCGCAACATGCTGTCCCGGCACCAGGTGATGAACGCATCCTTCAATCCGTTCCACGTGGTCAACACCTACGGAGCTTTCGGCTCCGTAGGCCGGGTCCGCCACGAAGTGGTGATCGAAGGCACCGACGAGCACGAGATCACCGACGACACGGTGTGGAAGGAGTACCGCTTCAAGGGCAAACCCGGTGACGTGCGCCGCCTGCCACCGCAGGTCGCCCCGTACCACCTCCGCCTGGACTGGCTGATGTGGTTCGCCGCCATCTCGCCCGCCTACGCGGCGCCCTGGTTCGGAGCGTTCATCGGAAAGCTCCTGGACAACGACCCGGCCACCCTCAGGCTTCTGCGCGGCAACCCCTTCCCCGCCTCGCCGCCCGCCTGCATCCGCGCCCGCCTCTACCGCTACGCGTTCACCGACCGGCACGAGCTCCGCAGCAGCCGGATGTGGTGGCACCGCACGCTCGCGGGTGAATTCCTTCCGGCGGTCACGAAGGCGCGATGAAGCCCCGCCGGGGGCGGGCCTACCGCCGGTCGGCTCACCCGGCACTGCGCGCGGACCGATACGTTTCTACGCTGGCTGAATGAGCATCAGATCCTCTGGGCGCAGAACCGGCTCCGGCGCGGCAGCTCTCGCCATCGGTGCGTCGGTCCTCCTCACACCGACGGCCGTGGGCCTCCCGCGAGCCGATCCGCTGCCGCCGCGACCCGCCTCGTCCGTCGGTGCGTCGCTGTTGCACGGCTCCGGGACCCATGTGCGGGCGCGACAGGGGGCGCCCGAGCTGCCGGACGATGTGTCGGCGCTGTCGTGGCTGGTCGCGGATGTCCGCACGGGCGAGGTGCTCGCGGCCCACGATGCGCACCGTCGGCTGCCTCCGGCCAGCACCCTCAAGACCCTCTTCGCGCTCACCGCGCTGCCCCGACTTCCCGCCTCCAGCCGGCACACGGTCACCGAGGCCGAGCTGGACGAGGTGCCGGACGGCAGCAGCACGGTGGGCGTTTCCGCTGATCACACCTACCGGGCGGCGGACCTGTGGAGGGGTGTCTTCCTCAGCTCGGGTAACGACGCCGTGCACGTACTGGCCGAGATGAACGGCGGCTGGGATGTCACGGCGGCGCAGATGCAGGCCAAGGCGCGCGCATTGGGCGCACGGGACACCACCGTCGTCTCCCCGGACGGCTACGACGCGGAAGGTCAGGTTTCCTCGGCCTACGATCTTGCCGTCTTCGGCCGTACGGGCCTCGCTGACCCGGCCTTCGCCGCCTACGCCGCGACCGCCGACGCCCGCTTCCCCGGCGGCACCCACAGCGACGGCAGTCCCACCTGGACGTTCGGTATCGAGAACACCAACCGGTTGGTGACCGGCGAAGACGGTGTGGGCCGGTACCCCGGGATCGTCGGTGTCAAGAACGGCTACACCTCCCAGGCGGGCTACACGCTGATCGCGGCCGCCCGACGTGGCGGCCGCACCCTGCTGGTGACGGTGATGAACCCTCAGCGGGGCGGCGCGAACGCGGTGTACGAGGAAGCCTGGTCCCTGCTGGACTGGGGATTCGCCGCAGCTGGACATGTCGATCCGGTCGGATCGCTGGCCCCTCCGGCGTCCCCCGGGAAGCCGCGCAGCGTCCCCGTTCGTGCCACCGCCCCGGAGCGCCCCCGGACGAGTACCCACAGGACCTACGTCGTGTCGGCCGTGTTCCTCGTCGCGGCAGGCCTCGCCGGGGCGGCTGTCCTGCGAGGCCGCCGGAGCAGCCGGCGGGGCGCAGGTCAGGCACGTACGCCCTGAACGGGTACGGCCGTTGACAATGCCGTACCGGCCGGAGCGTCGGCCGGGTCAGGAAGTCCGGCCGGTGTCCGCTTCCAGGTGCATGCCATGGCACAGTGCCCAGCAGACGAAGAGGTTGACGGCGACCAGTACCAAGGCCCACAAGGGGTAGTACGGGATCCACAGGAAGTTGGCGATCGCGCCCAGTCCGGCGACGAAGACGCCGAAGTAGCGCGCCCACAGGGCTCCGCTGAGTACGGCGCAGCCGGCGAGGACGATGACGATGCCCAGAATGAGGTGTACCCAGCCCCAGCCGGTCAGGCTGAACTCGAACACGTAGTGGCGCGTCGCGAGGAACACGTCGTCCTTGGCGATGGCCGAGATCCCCTCGAAGATCGCCATTGCCCCGCCGAAGATCATGAAGCATGCGGCCACGAGGGTGGTTCCGGATGTGGGCGCGTGCCAGGGACTCGGTTGTGCGGCGCTGGCTCGGGATCTGCTGGCGTCACTGGCCATTTCGGTCTCCATGGGTTACGGAGCCGGCCTGGCAGGCCAGGACCGGCGGGATCCCCCGGTTTCAGCGTGTCACGGCGTCCTTCCATCGGCATTCCGGCCTTCCACGCCTGCCCCGCCCCCGCGGTGGTGGGATGCTGAATACCGTAGGAAGGACCGGCGTGCGTCGGGTCCCGTCCCCAACCGGGAGGTGCTCATGTCGGAGCTGGTGGTGATCGGGTACGACGATCCCGAGACCGCCCGGCAGGCCTACGCCGCCGTCCAGGAACTCCACCGGGACCACGTCATCAGCGTGAGCGGGCTGGCAGTGGTGTCCGTGGACGCACAGGGCGAGACGCACGTGGACACGCCGAGCCGTCTCATCGGCCCGTCAGCCGCGGCGGGGGCCGTGTGGGGCATGGTCTTCGGCGTGCTGTTCCTGCTGCCCGGCGTCGGGCTGGTGGCCGGCGCCGCGGTGGGCGGGATCCTCGGCAAGCTCGTCAAATCCGGCATCGACGAACGGTTTCGCGGTCAGGTCCAGGACCTGCTCAGGCCTGGGACGGCAGCCGTGGCGGTCATGGGCCTGGTGGCTGCGGAGGACAGCTTCACCGAAGCCGTGCAACGGCACGGCGGCACGGTCCTGAAGACCTCGCTCGACGCCGCGCAGGAGCGGGAACTGGCCGAGCAGCTCGCCGGCTCCCAGCCGTAAGCGCGCGAGCGGGTGACGACTATCCACCCGAGCCGTCCTCGTACCGGGTCGGCTCCCGGCGCAGCCGCTGGGCCAGCCCGTGCAGGCGCGGGAAGCGCTCCCGCTGCTCGCGGGCGTGCCGGTCGAGCTCCTCCAGGAGCCGTTCGGAACGCTTCTCGACCCCGAGCTCGTCCAGCACCCGGTCCGCTTCGGCGAGCAGCGCCCCGTGCAGCTGCCATTCCCCGGGGTGGTCCCGGACCTGTTCCAGCAGGAGCTCCGCGAGGCGCTCACGGCTGGAGCGTGCCGTGCCCAGCTCCTTGATCAGCCGGGCTTCGGCCTCCTCGGCGTTGGCGCTGACCTGTGCCGTGATCAGCTCGGCGAAGGCCTCCACGGCCATGGCCATGTGGGCGTACAGGTCTTGCAGGGCGCCGCTGATGGCGGGCGGCAGCAGGGGCTGCTCCACCCGGACCTTGGCGAGGTCGGTGAGGGTCCGGCAGGACACGCGCAGGACGACCGCGCAGATCTCCAGCGTGTCGAGCCCCGTGCGCAGCACCATGCTGAACAGGGCGCCCTCGCGCACGCGGGGGTTCAGGCGCAGACTGTCCTCCGCCTGCCTGAGGGCGCCGTCCACCTCGGCGATGTCGTTGTCGAGCTGGCGCGCTTCGTGCAGCCGGGCGGCCGCCTCCGCCACCGTCGTGCTGCCGCCCAGTTCACCGCCGATGTGCTGGAGCAGGGTACGCATGCGCGCGGCGAGGTCGGTGATGGCGTCACTGGCGGGCTGCACCCACACGGGAGGAACGAACAGGACGTTGAAGAGAAGGCCGACGGCGGCGCCGATCAGCGTCTCCAGAACCCGGTCCCAAGCGGTGTCCGCCACTCGGGTCACGCCCAGGACCAGCATGGCGCTGATCGCGACTTCCGGGACGAACTCGCCGGCCTTGACCACGCGGCCGATGACGAGCGAGGCAAGGATGATCAGGCCCAGACTCCACCAGGTCAACCCCACCAGGGCACTGAAGCCGATCGCGAGGACGACCCCGGCGACGACGGAGTTGACGCGGCGGACCCCGGTGGTGAGCGTGGTGTAGAGGGTCACCTGCACCACGAGCAGCGCGGTGAGGGGCGCGGTGAGCGGCGCAGGCTCGCTGCTGAGCTGGAGTGCGACGACGTACGAGACGACGGCGGCGGCCGTGGAGCGGAGCGCCTGGGTGACGGCGGGTTCCTGTCGCCGCTGTACGAATTGCCGTAGTGGGGCCATTGTCTGCGTCATCCCCTGCGCCTTCCCTGTCGGCCCCGGCACACGCGCCGCCACCGGCAGACCGAGTCCCGGCCGGCGGCGAGGCGTACGACCCAGGGGCGCACGGTGGCGAAAGGCTGCGCGAGCCCCGGCTCGGCCGCATCCTCGCCCAGGGCGTCCGGCGCGGGCATCGGCCGCAGTACGCCGCGCTGCCCGTTCACCCGGAAGGAGCCGCCGGGGAACGCCTGGCCGGCGGCGCCGATCGCGCGGGTTCGGCGCCCGGGGATCACTTTCCGGGGGACTCGACACCCTGCGTGGGTGTGCCGCGTCCTCCTGTGCGCGCGCAGCTCCCATACTGCTTGCCAGCACGGACCCGGTCCAGGACGAGGAGATGGCACGTGACGCTTCCTGCTGCTTCCGAGCAGTGGCCACCTGACGCGGTGGGAGTATGCGCGGCTGCTGGCCGAAGTCCCCTGAGGCCTGCCCCCGAGCAGCCGACGAGGGCGTGGGCGCTGGGGATCCTCATGGCGTCGACCCCCTGCACCGCTTCGGCGGCGGGGGAGATCCTCGACGCGGCCGCGAGGCAGGCCGCCGTCACGACGCGACAGGTGGTCGCGGCGTTGGTGGAGCGTTCGCGAGGCGGGCAACCGCCGAGGCGGATCGAGCGTGCGCTGCGGCTGGCGGTCGAAGCGGCGCGGGCCCCGGCCGCCGAACCGTCGTGCGCGCTGTTGCCCGAACTCGGCCGGGTGACCGAGGTGCTGGATCGTTTCCGTGCCTCCCAGGCCCGGCTGCGGGCAGATCCGGCCGACGCGGAGGCCCGGCAGGGGCTGGACGACGCGGCCTACACGCTGTGCGTCCTGATGGGCCGCCGCACCGCGTACCAGGCCCTGCGGTCGGCGGGCGAGTACGTGGCCGCGCATCCGGGTTCCTGAGCCGTCCCTCGGTCCGAGGATGCCGCGCGCTCCCGCCACTCGCGGGGCGCGCGGCGGTCAGACGCTCGCCAACTGCGGAATCAGGCGCAGCGCGTTGTCGTGGTAGATCCCCTTCAGCTGCCCGGGGGTCAGGGCGGGGTCCGCCTCCAGGGCGCGGATCGCCAGCTTCGTGACGGTGTCCGCGGGGGCGGCGGGCCAGTCCGTGCCGAAGAGGATGTGGTCGGCGGGCACGTGGTCGAGGAGCGCTGCCGCGCCGGCCATGGGACCCGCCGTGTCGTAGTAGAAGCGGCGCAGGTGGTCACGGACCGCGGCGGGTTCGAGCGGCGGGTCGCAGAACCGTCCGAGAGCCTCCAGACGCCCCGCGATGTACGGCAGGAAGCCGCCGGCGTGCGGCAGGATGACGGCAATGTTCGGGAACCGGTCGAGGGTCCGGTGGGTGATCATGTTGACTGCGGCCCGCGTCGTGTCCAGCAGGAAGTCGCACATGAAGTTCGGGATGCCCGGAACCGTCACCGCCCCGGGCGCGCCGTCCGGGAGATTGTGCGGATGGGTGTCGACCACGGCGGACGCGTCGTTCAACTCGTGGAACACGCGGTCGTACGTGGGATCGCCGAGGTAGACGCCTCCGTAGTTGGCCGTCACGTTCACACCGACGGCGCCGAGCTGTCCGAGCCCGCGACGTACGGCCCAGGACGACGCGTCGAGGTCATCGAGGAACAGCGGCACGTAGAAGGAGAACCGTCCCGGATGTGATGCCGCCACCTCCAACGCCGACTGCATCGTGATGTTGATGGCTTCACGCAGCTGCGCCGATGAGCGGTAGCGCGCCGGCAGCATGGGCTTGAGGACGGCTGTCGCGATGCCCGCCCGGTTCATGAAGTCGACCGCGGCGTCGATGTCGAGCCGTGACCACGGAGGCAGCTTTTCCGGTTTGATCAGCCCGTGACGGGCTGCCCACTCGCGCCATTCCGGTGCGCAGAAGTGATGATGCATGTCGATCTTCGATGGCGCCCCGTGTGGTTCGCCCAGGTCCGGAGCGGAAGGGTCCCGCGCGAGGCCGGCGCTCGAATCGGCGCCCGCGGCGGAGACCAGCGGATCGTCCGCCGGTGTTCCGAGGAGACTCACCTTGGAGGTGCTCGCGGAATCCGTCATGCCAAATCCACCGTCCGTCGGGTCTGCGCCAGTTGGTCAGTCGGTCAGTCGGTCAGTCGCTCTGTCTGCCGGTCCGTCAGTTTCCGGAGGTCGTGGAGGTCGCCGGGCTCACGGACGACACCGCCGAGGTGGAGGACGTCACCGTGGCCACGGGCGCCGTGGCGGGGCGAACGGCAGGTGGCCGGGACGGCTCCAGGACGAGCCGGAGCTCCTGGAGCCCCCGGAATGCCGCCATCGGCCCGGTGAGCCATGCCGCCCCGTTCTCCTCCTCCGTGTTCGCGAGTTCCATCTCCGGGAATTCCCGCAGCAGGCAGGAGAGCGCGATCTCGAGTTCGAGCCGTGCGAGCGGAGCGCCCAGGCAGTAGTGAGTGCCGTGACCGAAGCCCAGGTGCGTGCCCTGGATCCCCTCGCGCGTCACGTCCAGTACGTCGGGGGAGTCGAACTTCTCGGGGTCGCGGTTCGCCGAGGTGATGGCGATCTGGACGAGGGAACCCTTGGGGATCACAGTTCCCCGGATCTCCGCGTCCTGCGTCGCGTACCGGAACGTCGAGGTCTCCACCGAACCCTCGAACCGTACGATCTCCTCCACCGCCCGCGGGATCAGCAGCGGGTCCCTCCGGAGCTTCTCCAGCTGATCCGGATGGAGCAGCAGGTTCAGCACGGAGTTGCCGATCTGGAACGCGGTCGTCTTGTGTCCGGCGAAGAAGAGGACCCACAACGACGAGATCAGTTCGGAGTCTTCCAGCCCTTCCTCCGCCCGGATGAGGTCGCTGAGGAACGAGTCCGACGGATGGGCGCGCGTGTACGCGATGAGCTGGGCCAGCCGGTCGCGCAGCCACTCCTCGGCTGCCTGCAGCTCCGCCCCCATCCGGGGATCGAACCTCGCGCGCGACACCACCGCGAAGTGGGCCAGGATCTCGGGACGGTCCCCTTCGGGGATGCCCATCAGGTCGCACAGGACCGCGATGGGAAGCGGGAACGCGAACGACGCCATCAGGTCGACGGCGTCGCTCTTGCTGCACGCGCCGAGCAGCTTCTCCGCGATCGCGGTGACCTTCGGCCTCATCTCCTCCACCCGCCGGGGGGTGAAGCCGCTCCGCAGAACCCGGCGCAGCCGCGTGTGCCGGGGCGGGTCCGAGTTCAGGACGTTGTCGTCGAGGGCGTCGAAGAAGCTGCCGTACACGGCGTGGTACGTGTCGATGGCCCCGCGCATGTCCTTGCTGAAGCGCGGGTCCGACAGGGCGTCCCGGGCGTCTTCGTAGCGGGTGATGAGATAGGTGTCGACCCCGTGCGGAGGCGTCAGCAGGCACACCGGGGCCTGCTCGCGCAGGGCGGCGTACACGGGATGGGGGCACGCCCGGTATTCCGGCGCGCCCCTGGACACGGCCGACACGAGGTCAGGCAGCGCTCCGCCGCTGGTCGGTGCCGCATTCTCCTGCGTCATGTTCCGCACCCTCCGTGGCACTCGAGTTCTGCGGACACACGGGTTCCCTGCGGGAGCGCGGCGTGAAACCACCGGTGGCTCGATGGAGTGAGCCGTTTCCGCCGCTCGTCACCGCCTGCGGCTGCCCGGGCCGGACCGGGAAGGGGCTCGGCAGGCCCGGCGGACGAGCGTACCGACACGGTCCGCGGGGCCCCGCCCGTCGTCACCCGACCGGCTGTCAGCCGACCCGTCGGGCCGTGTGGCGGGCCGACGGATCGCGGGACAGGCTGCTCGTGAAGTCAGCCCGCCCCGAGGAGCCAGCCCCTCCAGGGAGCTCACCGCAAGGAGTCCGCGCATGGTCCGACGTCTCGCCCCGGTCCTCACGATCGCCGCCTCGCTGACCGTGGCGCTCGTCGCCGCTCCCGCGGCCGGAGCCGATCCCGGCGAAGCCGGCGCCTCCACTGTCATGTACGGGGCGACCGCGAGGTTCCAGCAGCACGCCCTCGCGGTGAAGGCGGGCTACGTGCCGGACAAGTACTGCGTGGTCAACCGGGCGGGCCCGGGGGCACTCGGCTACCCGCACTTCAACCACTCGTACGACAACTCCCTCGACCCGGCGAAGCCCGCCGCCCTGTTCTACGAGGACGACGGGCGTGGGGGCAAGCGCCTCGTCGGGGTCCAGTGGCTGGTCTACGACCGTGACCAGAACACGGCGACGGACGACGACCGGCCCACCTTGTTCGGCACTCCCTTCACCGGCCCGCACCGCGGCAACTTTCCGGGCCAGCCCGTCCACTACGCCCTTCACCGGTGGCTCTGGAAGAAGAACCCCCTCGGCGAGTTCGAGACGTACAACCCGACGGTGAGGTGCCTTCCCGGCACCACCCGCCCCAAGTAGTCCGTCCGGCGCTCCGCCCCGCCGCCGGCCCCGGTCAGGCGCCGACGTAGGCCGCGAGGTGCTCGCCGGTGAGGGTGGTGCGGGCGGCGACGAGGTCGGCGGGAGTGCCCTCGAAGACGATCCGGCCGCCGTCGTGGCCGGCGCCGGGGCCGAGGTCGATGATCCAGTCGGCGTGTGCCATGACGGCCTGGTGGTGCTCGACGACGATGACCGACTTGCCCGAGTCGACGAGCCGGTCGAGCAGGCCCAGCAGTTGCTCGACGTCGGCGAGGTGCAGGCCGGCGGTCGGCTCGTCGAGGACGTAGACGCCGCCCTTCTCGGCCATCTGTGTGGCCAGCTTGAGCCGCTGCCGCTCGCCGCCGGACAGCGTGGTGAGCGGCTGGCCGATGTTGAGGTAACCCAGCCCGACGTCGGAGAGCCGGCCGAGGATGCGGTGCGCGGCCGGCGTGCGCGCCTCGCCGTCGCCGAAGAATTCCTCGGCCTCGGTCACCGACATCGCGAGCACCTCGCTGATGTCGCGGCCGCCGAGGTGGTAGTCCAGTACCGCTGCCTGGAACCGCTTCCCCTCGCACTCGTCGCAGGGGGTCGCGACCCCGGCCATCATCGCCAGGTCGGTGTAGATGACTCCGGCGCCGTTGCAGTTGGGGCAGGCGCCCTCGGAGTTGGCGCTGAACAGTGCCGGCTTCACCCCGTTGGCCTTCGCGAACGCCTTGCGGATCGGGTCGAGCAGTCCGGTGTACGTAGCCGGGTTGCTCCGGCGCGAGCCGCGGATGGCGCCCTGGTCGATCGACACCACCTGTTCGCCGGCGGCCCCCGACTGTCCGGGCAGCGAGCCGTGCACGAGCGAGCTCTTGCCGGAGCCGGCGACCCCGGTGACGACGACGAGCACCCCGAGCGGGACGTCGACGTCGACGTCGCGCAGGTTGTGCGTCGTCGCGCCGCGGATCTCCAGCGTGCCGGTGGGCTTGCGTACCGTCTCCTTGACGGCGGCCCGGTCGTCGAAATGGCGGCCGGTGACGGTCCCGCCGGCCCGCAGTCCCTCGACGGTGCCCTCGAAGCAGACGGTGCCGCCCGCCGCACCGGCGCCGGGGCCCAGGTCCACGACGTGGTCGGCGATCGCGATCGTCTCCGGCTTGTGCTCGACGACGAGCACCGTGTTGCCCTTGTCCCGCAGCCGCAGCAGCAGGTCGTTCATCCGCTGGATGTCATGGGGGTGCAGGCCGATGGTGGGCTCGTCGAAGACGTAGGTCGTGTCGGTGAGCGAGGAGCCGAGGTGGCGGATCATCTTCACGCGCTGCGCCTCGCCGCCCGACAGCGTGCCCGAGGGACGGTCGAGCGAGAGGTAGCCGAGACCGATCTCCGAGAACGAGTCGAGGGTCCCCTGCAGTGCCGCGAGCAGCGGCGCCACCGACGGCTCGTCGAGGCCGCGGACCCATTCGGCCAGGTCGCTGATCTGCATGGCGCAGGCGTCGGCAATGTTGATCTTGCCGATCCGCGACGAGCGGGCCCCCTCGCTGAGCCGGGTGCCGTCGCACTCGGGGCAGGTGGTGAAGGTGACCGCCCGCTCCACGAACGCCCGGATGTGCGGCTGCATCGCCTCCTTGTCCTTGGACAGGAACGACTTCTGGATCTTGGGGATCAGTCCCTCGTAGGTGAGGTTGACGCCCTCGACCTTGACCTTGGTCGGCTCCCGGTAGAGGAAGTCGTGCATCTCCTTCTTGGTGAACTCGCGGATCGGCTTGTCCGGGTCGAGCAGGCCCGACTCGGCGTAGACCCGTACGGTCCAGAAGCTGTCCGACTTCCAGCCGGGGATGGTGAACGCTCCCTCGGCGATCGACTTGGAGTCGTCGTAGAGCTGGGTGAGGTCGATGTCGGAGACCGAGCCACGGCCTTCGCAGCGCGTACACATGCCGCCGGTGCGCGTGAAGGTCCGCTTCACGGTCCTGGTCTTTTCGGTGCCGCGCTCGACCGTGACCGCACCGCTCGCCCGGATCGAGGCCACGTTGAAGGAGAACGCGTTGGGCGAGCCGATGTGCGGAACCCCGAGCCGGCTGAAGAGGATGCGCAGCATCGCGTTGGCGTCGGTGGCGGTGCCGACCGTGGAGCGCGGGTCGCCGCCCAGCCGCTGCTGGTCGACGATGATCGCCGTGGTCAGCCCGTCGAGTACGTCGACCTCCGGACGCGCCAGCGTCGGCATGAAGCCCTGCACGAAGGCGCTGTAGGTCTCGTTGATCAGCCGCTGCGACTCCGCGGCGATCGTGCCGAAGACCAGTGAGCTCTTGCCCGAGCCGGAGACACCGGTGAACACCGTCAGCCGCCGCTTCGGGATCTCGATGCTGACGTCCTTGAGGTTGTTCACGCGCGCGCCGTGCACGCGGATCAGGTCGTGGCTGTCGGCGACGTGCGGCGCAGACGACTGCGTGTCCGTCCTCCTGGCCATGCTCATCGTGTCTCCATCTGTTACGCGGGGCCGCGCTGCGCGGCCTCCGTCGGCGTCGCCTGGCTCGATTCAACCAGCTTCAGTCGGTACATCCCGTTCTCACCCGCTTCGGCCCCTGGAGCCTCCCGGCCCCGGCCGTGCGGGCGAGCCGGGCGGCACTCATCGGTCCTGGAGCAGCCCGAGGACGTTGCCGTCGGGGTCGGTGACGGTGGCCACGAGACGGCCGCCACCGACGTCGTGCGCGGGCTCCTTCACGGTGGCGCCCGCGGCGGTCACCTCGGCGAGCTTCGCCTCGATGTCCTCCACGTGCCAGTAGGCCACCGGCGAGGTCATGCCCTGCGGTCCACCGTTCGGCACCAGACCGATGTGCTGGCCCCCGGCCTCGAAGCCGACGTAGTAAGACTCGTCGGTCTGCGGCGGTACGCCGAGCAGGGCGGCGTACACGTCCTTGGCCTTGGCCAGGTCGGAAACGGGATGCAGAACGGTCTTGATCCCCTGGGTCGAAGAGCTGGTCATCGTCACTCCTGAAGTCGTGGGTCCGGTCGGGACCGCCCGTCCGCAAGACGGACGGACGGGGGGTCCGGAGGCCGTCCGGCTCGATCGTCCGGCCCGGTGACCTCCAGGACGCCCACGCTAGCCGCGGCTCGGCGGCCGGGGCTTCTCGATTCCTGATCGGTCGGTCGCGTTCGCCTTCTGGAGGACGTGCACCGGGCAGATGTCGGCCCGTACCGGTCAGGCCGGCTTCTCCTTGTGGAATGCGCGTCGGTAGCTGTCGGGCGGGACGCCGACGACCCGTTTGAACTGGCGCCGCAGTGTCGTGGCGGTCCCCATGCCGGTGGCCAGGGCGACCGCCTCGATGGTCTCGTCGGTGGCCTCCAGCAACTCCTGGGCGCGGCGTACGCGCTGGGTGATGAGCCACTGGATGGGAGTCTGCCCGATCACCGAGTGGAACTGCCGTCCGAGATTGCGCGGGCTGGTGTTCGCCTTGCGCGCCATGTCGGTCACCGTCAGCGGCTGGTCCAGCCGCTGCTGGACCCAGGCCAGTAGCTGGGCGAGCGTGTGGTCGCCCGAGACGTGCACCGGCGTGGCCACGAACTGGGCCTGACCGCCGGGCCGGTGGGGCGGCATGACGAGGCGACGGGCGACGGAGTTGGCGACGGCGGCGCCGTGGTCGAGGTGGATCAGGTGCAGGCAGAGGTCCACCGCGGCGGCCTTGCCGGCAGCGGTGAGCACGCTGCCGTTGTCCGTGTACAGCACGTCCGGGTCCACCACGGCCCGCGGGTGGCGTGCGCTCAGCTCCGCCGCGTGCGCCCAGTGGGTGGTGGCCCGTCGGCCGTCCAGCAGGCCCGCCGCCCCGAGCACGAACGCCCCGGTGCACAGGGAAGCGATCCGGGCACCCGCGGCGTGGGCCGCGCGCACCGCTTCGATGACCTCGGCCGGCGGCGGATCGTCGATGTCGGCACACGCGGGCACGATCACGGTGTCGGCTCCGGCCAAGGCCTCCAGCCCGTGGTCGGGCTCGACCACGAAGGGGCCGACCCGCGCCGGCCCGGTGCCGCATAGCAGTACGTCGTACCAGCCCTGCGTGGCCTCGCGCGGGGGATTGCCGAAGATCTCGTAGGCCACGGCCAGCTCGAAGTGCAGCAGGTCACCGGCGGTCAGCAGCGCGACAGTGGGCATGTCCGAAAGTGTACGTGTGATGTCGTTCCGGACCATCACGGTCGGGTCCGGGCTGCCACGAGACTGGGTTCATCAGCACATCGAGAGCGGGGGAACCATGAGTACATCGGCTGCAGTTGTGGTCTACGGGGCGACAGGGCACACCGGTCGCTTCGTCGTCGCCGAACTGCGCAGGCGCGGCATCGCCACTGTCATCTCCGGCCGCGACGCTGCCCGGTTGGAGGCGCTGGCCGCCGAGTGGCCGGGTGTGGTGGTGCGGTCGGCCACCGTGGACGACGCGAGCTCACTGGACCGGGCCCTCGCCGGCGCTGCGTCTGTCATCAACTGCGCAGGTCCGTTCGCGGTGACGGGAGGACCGGTCGTCGAGGCGGCCCTGCGTGCGGGGATCCCGTACATCGATGTCGCGGCGGAGATCGAAGCGAACGTTTCGATGTTCGCCGACCATGCGGAAGCAGCCCGAAAGGCAGACGTCCCCGTGGTGCCGGCGATGGCCTTCTACGGTGGATTGGGCGATTTGCTGGTGACGGCGGCGATGGGGGAGTGGACCACCGCGGACGCGGTGCACGTCGCGTACGGGTTGACCAGCTGGCATCCCACGGCGGGTACGCGGGCGGCCGGTCAGGTGTCCCACGAGCGTCGCGCGGGCCGTCGGGTGCGGTTCGCGGACGGCGCGCTGCAGTACCACGACGACAAGGCGTCAGAGCTGGAGTGGGACTTTCCGGAGCCTCTCGGCCGACGAGCGGTGATCGCCGATTTCACCATGGCCGATGTCGTCACCGTTCCCAGCCACCTGGCCGTACCCGCCGTACACACCCACATGAGCGTCGAAGCCGCGAGGGACCTCGCCGACGAGGGCACGCCGTCGCCGGAGCCGGTCGACGGCCTGGGGCGGTCGGACCAGACGTTCGTCGTCGACGTCCTGGTCCGCGCGGGTGACGTCGAGCGTCGCGCCACGGCCCGGGGCCAGGACATCTACGCGGTCACCGCACCGCTGGCGGTGGAGGCCGTCCAGCGCGTCCTGGCCGGACGGACGCGGACGACGGGGGTGGCCTCGGCCGGCGCGATGTTCGACGCGGCGGACTTCCTCCGGGCGCTGGCCCCGCACGTGTCGGTCGAGCTTCCGCACTGACCGGCCGTACGAGGATGGGGCCGTCACCAGGGGCTATCGGTCCTCGGCGGCGTTCTTCGCGGTCTGAAGGGCCTGGTTGGCGATGGTGATGGCTTCTTGATCGTGGCCCGCCGCCTTCGCCGCCTGGGCCTGGCTGAGGGACACACGGAGCAACTCGACGGTGTGTTCCGGCAGGGTGGTCGAGGCGACGGTGTCTTCCAGTTGCCGGATGATGCCGGTAGCCAGGTCCTCGGACATGGGGCCGTCTCCTCTGTCGCAGATCAAGGTCATGCGACGGTGCCACGGCGCAGGGTGCAGAACAAGGCGCCTTGCGGACGGACCACTCTCATGCGCGACCTGAGGTGGTTTCCCCCTGCCCCGGGGTTTCCCGCCGGCGGGAGCGGGGCCCTCAGAGTCGCGGCAGGCCGCTGGTGATGCGGTTCCACACGGAGCGGGTGGCTCCGAAACCGGTCTCGTGCACCCAGACGTGGGTGCAGCCCGGGCACTGCAGGTGGAGCAGGCTCCCGGTGTTGGACAGCATGTAGCGCCAGTGCCGTGAGCAGCTCCGGCCTTCCCCGCACGGCGCGCACTCGCGGGTGTCGAGACAGTTGGGGCAGGGAACCCAGGCGCGGCGTCCGGGGTCGGCCTGCGGGTCAAGGGGCAGCATGGCCGCTCCCGCGCCGGGGGAGCACATGGGCCGCGACCAGGTCGTCGTACAGGCGCTGCTGCTGCTCGTCGAGACCGGAGTACAGCAGGTCGTACGCCGCCTCCTCGCCCTGCAGCACCTCGATCGGGTCCCAGTCGGGGCCCAGAGCGGCCATCACCTGAGCCCGTCGGAGCACCTCCTGGGAGGTGAGGTCGACGGCGAAGTCGATCAGCCCCGGGGCGGGCGGGCGCGGGTCGGCGGGGTTGCTGGGATCAGAGGGCGGAGTGGGCTGGGCCATGAGGCAGAACTTAGGTAGGCCTTCCTTTCCGGGTCAAGGGAGGGTGGGCGGATTCACATCGGCCGCCCCGGGCGGAGCCCGCCGACAGGGCGGCGGTGAGCGCGCCGTCCGCGTACGAGGCCGCTATCCGCGCCAGATCTTCTCGTACGCCTCGCGGTAGCCGGACGGGTCCCAGGACGTGGCACCGCCGCTGTTCTCGGCCGTGGCGACGTGGACGGGGGCGACGTAGCCGCTGGCGGGCCGGCCCGCGAACGCGCGATTGAACTCGTCGACGATCTGCCAGCCCTGCTGGGACAGGGGCTCGGGGACGGTCGCGGCCTGGAACTGCTTGCTGTTGATGCGCTGGAAGGCGGAGGGGTCGCCGTCGCCCGCGCCGATGTTGAAGGGCGGCCCGGACCCCGGTTTGCCGGCCGCGCGGAGCGCCGGGGCGGCGTCGGCGAAGTAGAGATCGTTGATGGCGACGGAGTACGTCCACTCGTCCTGGAAGCGGGACAGGAGGGAGGACACCTCCTGGGGGGTGCGGCTGCTCGCGTCCGGGATGGGGATGTTCACGTACGCCAGGAGCCGCACGCCGGAACAGGTTGCCAGCTCGCGCTTGATCAGTTCGGCCTTGTTCCTGGCGAACGGGATCGAGTCGTCGGTGAAGAGGACGGTTCCGGCGCTGCCCTTGGACCGGGCGATGATCCAGTCCGCGCTGATCTTCGCCACGTCCTCGACCTTCGTGGTGATGTTGGTGAAGAGCTCGGGCTTCTCGCTCGGGCCGGGGGAGGCCACCGCGTGCCAGCCGATGAGCGGGATCCCCGCCGCCTGGGCCCGGGCCACCTGCTGCGAGGTCAGACCGGGATCGAAACCGCCGATGACGATGCCTGAGGGCTTGAGGGTGATCGCCTGGCTGAGCGCGGCCTGGATGCCGGCGGGCGTGCCCTCTCCGTCGATCACCCGGACCTTCCAGCCGGTGATCTTCGCCGCTTCCTCGACGCCCTTGGCGACGCCCGCGACACCGGGGTTGGTCATGGTCTGCGCGACGTAGACGACGGTTCTGTCGGGAACCGCCGCGGGGCCCGTGGTGGGGCCGGTCCACGACGCATCGGTGTTCTCGGCCTGCCGGACGGCGGTCTCGGCCTTCGCCTGGGTGGCGGGGCAACCGGCGTCCGACGGCCCGGTGCCGGCCTGTGGGCCGCGCTCACAGCCGGCCACCAGGGCGGCGGCTGCCGCGAACAGGGCTGCGGCTGTGACGGTGGTCTTGCGGTTCGAGTACACGGTGCTCCTGACGCGGGTGCGCGTACGAAGTGTTCGAGTAGGGCTCTAAGGGCTCTGGCGGCTCTGGGGGCGGCTGTCCGCGGGGGAGCGGCGGGTCGCGGTGGCGCCGCCGCGCAGGCGGCGGCGGGCCTCGTAGCCGGCCAGGCCGACGGCGATGAGCAGGGTCATGCCGTTGAACAGCGGCGTGGCCCAGAACTGGGCGCCGAGCTGGCCGATGCCGGCGAGGCCGACGGCGAGGACGGCGACGGCCACGAGGGTGCCGAGCGCGTTGGCACGGCCGGGTCTGACCGTGGTGGACCCGAGCAGCGCACCGACGAAGGCGGGCAGCAGGTAGTCCAGCCCGACGCTCGGGTTGCCGGTCTGCTGCTGGGCGGCGAGCAGCACCCCGGCGAAGCCGACGACTAGGCCCGATCCGGCGAAGGCGTAGACGGAGTAGGTGCGGGTGGGGATGCCGATGATGCCGGCGGTGCGCGGGTTGGAGCCGATGACGTACAGGTACCGGCCGAGCGGCAGCCGCTCCAGAACCACCCAGAGGACGGCCGTGATGGCGAGGACGTAGAAGGCGGGCAGCGGCAGGCCGAGGAATCTGGAGTCGTAGACGTCGGTGAAGGAGGCAGGCAGGCCGGCCGGGCCCGGGACGATCCGGGTGCCGTCGGTGATCCAGCCGGTGCAGGCGTACATCATGCTGCCGGTGCCGAGCGTGGCGATGAAGGAGTCGATCTGCCCGAACTCGACGATGACGCCGTTGAGGGCGCCGGCCACCACGCCTCCGAGGACCACCGCGAGGCAGGCGAGGGGCCAGGGCCAGCCCTCGTTGACGATGAGCTGCATGACCATGACGTGCGCGAGGCCCAGCCCGTAGCCGATGGACAGGTCGAACTTGCCGGTGGCGATGGGGATCGTCGCGCCGAGAGCGAGGATCGCGGGGATGGATTGGTTCGAGAGGATCGAGGAGATGTTGTCCCGGGTCGGGAAGGTGCCGGGCAGAGCGAGGGAGAAGACCAGGAAGAGCAGGGAGGTGAGGGCCAGGAGGCCGTAGGTGCCCAGGAGATGGCCGTGCAGGCGGTCGGCCAGGGACCGGAGCGAGGGAGGGATGGTCATCAGCTCGTAGCGGTTCCGGTGACGGGGGGCACGGCCGAAGCGGTCCGGGTGAGTTCGGTGACGGTGAGGGCGTCGCCGGTCAGCTCGGCGCTCACGGTCCCGCGGACGAAGACCAGAGCGCGGTGGCACACCTTGACGACCTCTTCGAAATCGGTGGAGATGAGCAGGACCGCCAGGCCGCAGGCCAGCGCGTCGTCGAGCAGCCGGTAGATCGTCGCCTTGGCGCCGACGTCCACGCTGGCGGTCGGCTCCTCCAGGATGAGCAGGCGCAGGCTCCCCCGGAGCGACCGCCCGACCATCACCTTCTGCTGGTTGCCTCCGGACAGGGTGGCGATGGGCACCTCGCTGTCGCGGGGGTGCACCGAGAACCGGTCGATCAGCGCGGTGGCTTCGGCGCGCTCGCGCCGCGGGCTGATCCAGCGCAAGGCGGGCACGCCGGCTGCCCGGGGGTTCGCCAGGAAGTTCTCCCGTACGGTCAGTTCGGCCGCGCAGCCTTCCTCCTGACGGTTGCCCGCCACGAAGCCGACGCCGGAGGCGAGGGCCTCCGAGACCGTACGGGGGTGGTACGGCAGGCCGTCGAGCAGTGCCCGGCCGCCGAGGACCGGCCGGGCGCCGGCCAGGGCGCGGCCCAGGTCCATGTGGCCCGCGCCGGTCAGACCCACCATGCCGAGGATTTCGCCGGCCCGCAGGTCGAGGCTGACCTGTTCGGTGTACGCGGTGCTCAGGCCGTCGAGACTGAGGAGGGGCGGGCCGGCGGCGCGCACGGCGGCCGAGGTGGTGGTGGCGGGGGCGTATTCGGCCGGTTCGCGGCCCACGATGGCGCGCACCAGGCGGGCGGGGTCGTATCCGGCGAGCGGACCCCGGTCGACCAGGCGGCCGTCACGCAGGACGGCGAACGTGTCGGCGACCTCGTACACCTCGTCGAGCCGGTGGCTGACGTAGAGGATGCCGTGTCCGCGGTCGCGCAGGGCGTGCAGTACGTCGAACAGCCGTGCGCAGTCCTGGGCGGGGAGGGTGGCGGTCGGCTCGTCGAGGACGATGAGCTCGGCCTGTCTGGCCAGGGCGCGGGCGATGGCGACCAGCGAGCGCTCTGCGGGGGCGAGGTCGGCGATCCGGGCGTCGGCGTCCAGATGCCCGGCGACGATCCGCAGGGCCTCTTCGCAGCGCACTCGGGCCTGCCGCCAGGAGACCAGTCCGCAGCGCCGTGGGTAGCCGGTGCCCAGGGCGATGTTCTCGGCCACCGTCATCCACTCGACGAGACCGAGATCCTGGTGGATGAAGGACATGGCGCGGGTGGCGCCGTGGGAGCCGAGCGGGTGCCCGGCCACCGTCACCTCGCCCTCGTCGGCGTGGTGGATTCCCGCGAGCACCTTGATGAGGGTGGACTTCCCGGCGCCGTTGGGGCCCAGCAGCGCGAGGACGCTGCCCCTGTGGATGTCGAGGTCGACCGAGGCAAGCGCGAGGGTGCCGCCGAACCGCTTGCCGAGACCGCGCACGCGGACGAGTGGTTCTCCGTCGAAGCGCGAGGGCGAGGGCGAGCCCGCCGAGGTGTCGGGAGCGTCATGCACAGACTTCTCCGGGGGTCGGCCTCCGAGTTCTTCCCGACTGCATGAGGGATTCTATGTGGATCTGTCACTGTATGTCCGGCATTTGCGCCCCTCCCGAATGCGCCGGTCGCAGGTCACGCGGCGTCCAGGCTGCACTCCGCCCAGATGACCTTGCCGTCGGTGGTGTAGCGGGTGCCCCAGGCCTGGGCGAGCTGCGCGACGAGGAACAGGCCACGGCCGCCCTCGTCCGTGCTGGCCGCATGACGCATGCGCGGGGCGGTGCTGCTGGCGTCGTGCACCTCGCAGATCAGGGTGCGGTCGCGGATGAGGCGTACCCGGATGGGCGCGGTGCCGTACCGGACGGCGTTCGTGACCAGCTCGCTGAGCAGCAGTTCCGTGGCGAAAGCGGACTCGTCCAGCCCCCACTCGCTCAGGCGGCTCACGGCAGCGGCACGGACGTCCGAGACGAGGGCCGGGTCGGAGGGCAGTTCCCAGGTGGCGATCCGATCGGAGGGCACGGCGTTGGTGCGGGCGACGAGCAGTGCGATGTCGTCGCCGGGATGCTCGGGTGCCACGGCGTCGAGGACCGCTTGGCAGGTGTCCTCCGGAGCGCGGTCCGGGTGGGCCAGTACGAGGCGCAGCTCGTCGAGGGCCGCGTCGACGTCGCGATGGCGGTCGTCGAGGAGTCCGTCGGTGTAGAGGACCAGCTGGCTGTGTTCGGGGAGGTGGATCTCGGCTGATTCGAAGGGCAGACCGCCGAGGCCGAGAGGGGGCCCGGCGGGCAGGTCGAGGAGCGTCACGGTGCCGTCGGGACGGACCAGCGCGGGCGGAGGGTGGCCGGCGCGGGCCATGGTGCACAGCTGCGAGGTGGGATCGTAGATGGCGTACAGGCAGGTGGCGCCCACGATGCCGGTGCTGCCGAAGGGGGGATTGTCCCCGTCCTCCTCCCGGTCGAGGCGCACCATCAGGTTGTCCAGGTGGGTGAGGAGTTCGTCGGGGGCGAGTTCCAGTTCGGCGAAGTTGCGTGCGGCGGTGCGCAGCCGGCCCATCGTGGCGGCGGCGTGCAGCCCGTGGCCGACGACATCGCCGACCAGGAGGGCGACGCGGGTGCCGGAGAGGGGGATGACGTCGAACCAGTCACCGCCCACTCCGGACTCGGCGGGCAGGTAGCGGTGGGCGACCTCGACGGCCCCCTGCTCGGGAAGGCCGCGCGGCAGCAGGCTGCGTTGCAGGGACAGGGCCAGGGCGTGTTCGCGGGTGTAGCGGCGGGCGTTGTCCATGCACAGGGCTGCGCGGGCGGCGAGTTCCTGGGCCAGTGAGCGGTCGTCGTCCCCGTAGGGTGCGGGGTCCTGCGAACGGTAGAAGCTGGCGATGCCCAGGAGGACGCCGCGGGCGAGCAGGGGGACGGTGATGAGCGAGTGGATGTTGTGGGCGAGGAGGCGTTCGGCGTGCTCGGGGTCCTGGGAGATCCAGCCGAGGGCGGCCTTCAGGTCGGGGTCCAGCACGGGCTCCCCCGTGTTCAGGCAGCGCATGTGGGGCGTGGCCGGCTGCAGGGTGATCTGCTGTCCCACCGGGTAGAAGGGGCAGTCCTCGCGGATGCCGTGAACCACCGTACGGTGCATTTCGGCGGTGGGCTCGTGGGACTCCTCGCCGCGTAGCACGGCCTCGGGCAGGTCGATGGTGACGAAGTCGGCCAGGCGCGGGACCGCTGTCTCGGCGAGTTCCCAGGCGGTGCGGCTCACGTCCAAGGTGGTGCCGATGCGGTTGCTGGCTTCGGCCAGCAGCTCCAGGCGACGTCGTGCCGCGACGGCGTACTTCCCCACCTCCGGCTCGCCCACCAGCACCAGCCCTCTGACCATCCCGTCGGCGGAGTCGGCGGAGTCGGCGATGCGCGGTGCGCCGGGTGTACGGACCGTCGTCGGCGCCGGACCGGGTGTGACGCGGGGGCTCCGCCCCGGCGGCGGGACGTCGTGGGCGGGCGTCGGGGCGGGGGCGTGCCGCTCCGAGTCCTCGGGGATGAGCGCCTCGATGACGACGCCCTCCACCCCGGAGGTGCTCGTCACGGGACGGCTCACGAGGGTGATCCGGCGGTCGTGGGACAGCAATACCTCGACAGCCGCCCGGTGGGCCGCGGACATCAGCTCGGTGGCCTTCTGCTTGAGGAGCATCTGGTCGTTCTGGTCCAGGTCGCTCTGGAGCAGCTCGTCCATTCCGAGGGGGTACCCGTTGTGTGCGCCCTCGCTGATCCGGGCACGGCTCCCGGCGTCGAGGTAGGCCTGCAGCAGACCGCGCTCCCGCGCCGAACTCTGCTCCATCAGCCGCCGTTCGATGGCTTCGGCCGCCCTGCGTACCAGGGGGACCAGCGCCGGGTCCGCGTCGGTGTAGGGATAACCGAGGCACAGTACGCCCTCGATGTGACCGCTGATCTGGTCGCGAACGGGGATCGCGGTACAGGCACTTGACTGCGAGCGCTCGGCGAAGTGCTCGGCGCCGTAGACCTGGCAGAGCCGCCTCTCCGCGAGCGTGAGACCGATGCCGTTCGTCCCCGCGAACTGCTCGGCGAACACGAAACCGGGAACGCTCTGGATCGCGGGCAGGCGGGTGACCATGGACTTCTCTCCGAAACGGCGTTCGAGCACCGTGCCGTGCCCATCGGCGAGACTGATGTTCATCCGGCTGCCCGCGAAGATCGATTGCAGCCGGTCGAGGACGGGCTCGGCGGCGCGGACGAGCGGACCCTCCGCGTCGAAGTCCTGGGTGAAAGGAAGCTCGGACTGGTCCGGCGACAGCCCCAGCAGCCGACTGCGCTCCCACGAGCTCAGGATCGGATTTCTCACGCTCCCCTCGACCGACTCGACCGATTCGCCGTGCAGGAATCGGTCACGGGAACGCACGGGGCCGATGCGCTCTTCCACGACCCCCATCTGCACCACTTCCCTCGCCGGAATGGTCCCGATAGCCAGATTTGAGTATATTCCTCACGTTTTCAGGATGAGCAGGGGCGAGCGATCGGCAGGCCGGGCGTCACAGGATCGCGACCGGATTGACGGGTGAGCCGGTCCCCCCGGGGACGTTCAGCGGCGTCACGACGAGCATGAACTCGTAGCGGCCGGCCTCGGCGCAGGCGGCCGAGAGTGATTCGAGGTCGAGGTTGTCCAGCAGTGGCACCCCCATGGCCGTGACAGCGAGCGCGTGGACGGGGGAGTGCAGGCCCTCGACCGGCGACGGCCGTACGTCGCTGTCCCCGTCGGCGCCGAGCAGGGCGATGGCGCGCTCGGCCAGCAACGGCATGGCGTCCACGTGCCAGCCCGCACTTGCCGTGTCGGAGTTCCAGGGGCCGGCCTCCCTGCGGCGGCGGAAGCGCCCGGACCGCAGCAGCACCGCGTCGCCGCCCCCGATCGTCACGTCGAGGGCCTTCTCCGCTGCGACCACGTCCTCGGCGTGCACCGCATGCCCGGGTTCCAGCCATGCGATGCCGAGGGCGACGGGCAGGTCGAGGAGTACGCCCTTGGTGACCAGCGGGCCGAGCGCCGGCACGGCGCCGAAGCGGGCACCGCCGGCATCGATCTCCTCGCGCGCCGCGTGACCGTCGTAGAGTTGCCCTCGGTAGGCGACGTGCGACAGTGCGTCGAGATGGCTCACGCCCTTGCCGTGGTAGTCCACGGCGAGGAAGTCCTTGTAGGTGGACGGTTCCGGGGTCTCCACGTCGCCCAGGTCGGACATGTAGTGCAAGGCGGGCTTCGCGTTGTCCGGTCCGGTCCGGGTGTCCCAGGGCAGTCCCATCGGGACGACCGTGCCGGACCGGATCAGGTCGGCCGCCCTGCGCACGTGGCCCGCTGTCACCCTGTTCCACGCACCGCGGTCGGCTGTGGCCCACCGGCCCCATGCGCGGACCGCCTCGAAGAGTGCGTCGAACTCCTGACGGGAGACGGCGGCCCCGCCGCCGGGACCGGCCGGTGGGGGAGTGGGGGCATCGGCGGGGTTGCTGCTCATGTGTTCTCGGCGCTCCATGGTTCGTACGGCTGTCGGCGCGGGGCGCCGGGCGCTACGGCTCCCGGCGCCGGTGAGATCGAGGGCGGGGTCCGGCGCTTCGCGCGCACGATGCGCCCGGCGCCACCCCGGCCAGGATTCCCGCTCGTGTGCGGCACGGGAACGAGGGCGCGCGGACCTGCCGCCGCAATGTTTCAGCAGTCTCGGCCCGCGCCCTCGCGGCGCTCCCTGTTCGGAGTGCGGTGAGCTCGGCTGCGGCGCACGCTTGACGCAGACCGAACCGGCCCCGCTGAGCGCGCGCGACGCCACACGCTCGACACGGCAGAAGGAGGCCGCTGGTGGCTGAAGCGGAAACCTCGGGACGTACGGCCGGTGCGGTGCGCGGGGTGCTCGCCCCACTCGCGCTGGCCCAGTTCATCTGCAGCTTCGCCGGCTCGAACATGAACGTGATGATCAACGACATCAGCACGGACCTGAACACCACCGTGCAGGGCGTGCAGGTCGCCATCACGATCTTCCTCCTCGTCATGGCCGCGCTGATGATCCCCGGCGGCAAGCTGACCGACCGCTACGGCCGCAAGCAGTGTTTCCTGACGGGCCTGACCGTGTACGGCGTCGGCGCCCTGTTGAGCGCGGCCGCGCCCGGCCTGGGCGTCCTCATCCTCGGCAACTCGATCCTGGAGGGTGTCGGCACCGCGCTGCTCATCCCGCCCGTCTACATCCTCACGACGCTGCTCTTCACGGGAGTGACGTCACGTGCCCGCGCGTTCGGTACCGTCATGGCGCTGGGCGGCGTCGGCGCCGCCGCGGGGCCGCTGATCGGCGGACTCATCACCTCGGCCATCAGCTGGCGGGCGGCCTTCGTGTTCCAGGCCCTGGTGATCGCATTGATCATCATGCTGAGCCGCCGGATCAAGGATCCCCTGCCACCGGATCCCACCCGTCACTTCGACACCGGAGGGGCGGTCCTCTCGGCCGTCGGCCTCATCCTCATAGTCACGGGGATCCTGGCAGCCGACGACAACGTCTGGCTGATGATCGGTCTGATCGTCCTCGGTGCCCTCGTGCTGCTGTGGTTCTTCCGATGGGTACGTGCGCAGGAGCGGGCGGGCAAGGAGCCGCTCCTGTCGACGAGTCTGTTCCGCAACCGCACCTCCAACCTGGGTCTCGTCACGCAGAACATCCAGTGGCTCGTGCTGATGGGGACGTCGTTCGTCGTCGCGACCTACCTCCAGGTCGTCCGCGGATACGACGCGATCCAGACCGGCGTGATCTTCACGGCGTCCACGCTCGGCCTGCTCGTCTCGTCACTGGCGGCCGAACGCCTGGCGAAGCGGTGGGCACAGCGCACGCTCGTCATGACGGGGTTCGTCGTGGTGATCGCCGGAATCGTCGTCCTGCTGGCCGTGGTCAGCGGCTCGCCCAGTGCCTGGGCCTTCGCACCCGGACTGCTGCTGATCGGCCTCGGACTCGGTGTGATGCTGACCCCGTCGGTCAACGTCGTACAGTCGAGCTTCCCGGAGGAGCGGCAGGGCGAGATCTCGGGGCTGTCACGCAGCATCTCCAACCTCGGCTCGTCCCTCGGCACCGCGGTCGTCGGCACCATTCTCGTCGCCGGCCTCAGTACCCACGCCTACGCCGCCTCGATGATCACACTGGCAGCCCTGGGGCTCGTCGGCCTCGCCGCGGCGGCGTTCCTCCCCCGGACCCGGTCGCCTGCTGAGACCGCCTGACCGGTCGGGCCGGCCGAAGCCGGGAAGAGCGCGGCCGGCTCCCTTCCCTGCCCGGCCGGGGTCGGACGGCGGGAAGTTCCGTACGGACCTCCTGGGCCGCGGCGACCAGGTGCTCCAGGCAAACCCGCGTCTCGGGTAGCCGCGGGTCTTCAGGCCGCAGTCGGGATTGACCCACAGCCGCTCGGCCGGGATCGCCTCCAGTGCCTTCCGCAGCAGCGCCGACCAGACGCTTGCCGGGCAGGCCGCCCACGGCGGCGAGATCGGCGAGGTTGGCGGCGGCCCGCTCGGTGAAGTCCAGCGCCAGCCCCTCGACGGGCGCCTCGGCCAGCACCGGCAGCGCCTCGCCCAGCCGGTCGAAGTACGAGGCGACCAGCAGCTTGGGCCGGTCCGCGAGCGCGCCGGGCACGCGGTAGGCGCGGGCCGCGGCGCCCAGCTCGGCCCGGGTCCGGTCCTGGACGAGGGCGGGCCCGTCCAGCTGCACCCACTCGGCGCCCGCCGCGCGGAGGTCGGCGAGGACCCGGGCGTAGACGGGCAGCAGCCGGTCGAGCAGTGTCAACGGCTCGAAGCCGGCGGCAACGCCCGGGGCGGGCTTGGCCAGCAGGAGGTAGGTGACCGGGCCGACCAGCACGGGCCGGGCGGCCAGCCCGAGGTCGAGGGCCTCGCGCAGCTCCGCCACCTGCCGGCGGAGTCGGCGGCGAAGGCGGTGTCGGGGCCGAGTTCGGGTACGAGCTAGTGGTAGTTGGTGTCGAACCACTTGGTCATCTCCAGCGGCGCCACGTCCTGGTGCCGCGCGCCATCGCGAAGTAGCCGTCGAGGGCGTCGCCCTGGACCGCGGCGCGGTGCCAGGCGGGGATCGCACCGACCATCACGCTGGTGTCCAGCACGTGGTCGTAGTACGAGACGTCGCCGGTCGGCACGTCGGTGATGCCAGGCTCGGCGAGCCGCAGCCAGTTCGACCGCCGCAGGTTCCGGGCGCTCTCACGGAGGGCTTCGGCACTGACGCGGCCCTTCCAGTATCCCTTCGCAGTCGCGGGCACCGGCCTCTTCAAGAGCCGGGTCCCGGCGCAGGCGACCGGAGCCCCTCAGCCCCGGTCGTACGTGTGGAAGCCGCGGCCGGACTTCCGGCCCAGCAGTCCCGCCTGCACCATCCGCCGGAGCAATGGCGGTGGGGCGTACAGGGGCTCCTTGAACTCCTCGTACATCGACCCGGCGATGGCGGCGACGGTGTCGAGGCCGATGAGGTCCGCCAGCTTGAGAGGGCCCATGGGGTGGGCGCAGCCCAGCTCCATGCCGGTGTCGATGTCGGCGGGCGTGGCGTACCCGGATTCGGCCATCCGAATGGCCGAGAGGAGGTAGGGCACGAGGAGCGCGTTGACCACGAAGCCGGCCCGGTCCCGGGAGCGGATCGTGCTCTTGCCCAGGATGTCGCGGGCGAAGCCGTCCACCGCTCGGACGGTCTCCTCCGTGGTGTGGAGGGAGGAGACGATCTCCACGAGGGGGAGGACGGGGACCGGGTTGAAGAAGTGCAGGCCCACGACCCGGTCCGCGCGGCCCGTGGCCATACCCAGGCGCATGATCGGGATGGCGGAGGTGTTCGAGGCGAGGATGGCCTCCGGATCCTCGACGATCTTGTCGAGCGAGTTGAAGAGCTCCGTCTTGGCCTCGGCGTTCTCGGTGACGGCTTCGATGACGAGCTGCCGGTCGGCGAGCTCGTCGAGGCTGCCGGTGAAGACGAGGCGGGCGAGGGCGTCGTCCGCGGAGAGACGGTCGAGCTTCCCGCGCTGGACGGCCCGTTCCAGGGACATCGCGACACGTTCGCGGGCCGCCCGCGCGGCGGTGGCGTCGGCTTCGCAGACGACGGTGTCGAGTCCCGCGCGGGCGCACACCTCGGCGATCCCGGCTCCCATCTGGCCGCCTCCGACGACACCGACCCGGCGGACAGGGCTGTTCGAGATGTTCATGAGCGGGCGGCCTCCGTACGGCGGACGAGGTGGCGGGTGTAGGCGGCGGTGGTGAAGAAGGGCGGCAGGGTGAGGCCGAGCGCGGTCTCCTCCAGGAGCCGGCGCGCCTCGGCCACCAGGGCGCCGGGCTGTTCCCCGGCGAGAGCGGCGCACTCGGTGTCGAGGAGACCGAGGACGTACTCGCGGGTGAGGGCGCCGTGGCGCACCCACTGCCAGAGCTGCACGCGCGCGATCTCGGCCGTCGCCGCGTCCTCCATCAGCCCGTTCAGGGCGACCGCGCCCTGCCCGCGCAGCCAGGCGTCGGAGTACCGCAGCGCCACGGCGACGTCGGCGCGTACGCCCTCCGGTGTCGGCGGGCCGCTGATCCGGCGCACCGAGAGCAGATCGGCGGCATGGACGGCGACGTCGTCGCGGGTACGGTCCAGTTGGTGCGGCCGGTCGCCGAGGACCGCGTCGAAGACCTCCCGGCAGACGGGCACGAGGCCCGGGTGCGCGACCCGGGAGCCGTCGAATCCGGCCTCGGCCTCCCGTTCCTTGTCCAGCCGGACCCGGGCCAGTGCGGCCTCGTTGGCCGCCGCGTCCGTGCCGGGGACGTGGGCGGCCATGCCTCCGACGGCGTGGGCGCCGCGCTTGTGACAGGTGCGGACGAGCAGTTCGGTGTACGCCCGCATGAAGGGGGCGGTCATGGTGACCTTGGCCCGGTCGGGGAGCAGGAAGTCGGTGCGGTGGGCGAAGGTCTTGATCAGGCTGAAGAGGTAGTCCCGGCGGCCCGCGTTCAGGCCGGCGCTGTGCTCGCGCAGCTCGTAGAGGATCTCCTCCATCTCGAAGGCGGCGGTGACCGTCTCGATGAGTACGGTGGCCCGCACGGTGCCGCGGGGGATTCCGAGGAGCTCCTGGGCGAGGACGAAGACGTCGTTCCAGAGGCGGGCCTCGTAGCGGTTCTCCAGCTTGGGAAGGTAGAAGTACGGGCCGTACCCGGCGTCGATCTGCCGCTGCGCGCAGTGGAAGAAGTACAGGCCGAAGTCGACGAGCGAGGCGGAGACCGGGCGGCCGTCGATCTCCAGGTGCTCTTCGAGGAGGTGCCAGCCGCGAGGGCGGACCATGATCGTGGCGAGGTCCTGCCCGAGCCGGTACTCGTTGCCCCCGGGCGTGGTGAAGTCGATGCGCCGGTCGATCGCGTCACGCAGGTTCAGCTGCCCGCCGATGATGTTGTCCCAGGTGGGGGAGGTGGCGTCCTCGAAGTCGGCCATCCACACCCGCGCGCCGGAGTTGAGGGCGTTGACCGTCATCCGCCGCTCGGGCGGGCCGGTGATCTCGACCCGGCGGTCGGTCAGGCCCGGAGCGGGCGCGGCCACCCGCCAATGCGGGTCGGCGCGGACGGCCGAGGTGGCGACGGAGAAGTCGAGCGCAGTGCCCGAGGCCAGCTTGGCCGACCGGCGCCGTCGCTCCTTGAGGAGCTCCGGCCGGCGCTCGCCGAAGGCGGTGTCGAGACGGCCGATGAACTCCAGCGCCTCGGGGGTGAGGATCTCCTCGTGACGGTCGCCCGGTGCCCCGAGGACCTGGACACGGCGGGTCAGTGCGTGGGTGGACATGGGGTCTCCTGAGGGAGGACGTTCGGGGGAGGGCGTTCGAGCGAAGACGGTCCAGGCAGGGGGGCCGGCCCGGCCCCCGCCTGCCTGCCGGAGGCCGGGGTTCCCGGCAGCGGCCCGGCTAGTGGAACTGCTCTTCCTCGGTGGAGCCCGCGAGCGCGGTGGTGGAGGAGGCGGGGTTGACTGCGGTGGAGACGAGGTCGAAGTAGCCGGTGCCGACCTCGCGCTGGTGCTTGACCGCGGTGAACCCATGGGCCTGCGCGGCGAATTCGCGCTCCTGCAGGTCGACGTACGCGGTCATCCCGTGCTCGGCGTAGCCGCGGGCGAGGTCGAACATGCCGTGGTTGAGGGAGTGGAAGCCGGCCAGGGTGATGAACTGGAAGCGGTAGCCCATGGCACCCAGCTCCCGCTGGAACTTGGCGATCTGGTCGTCGTCCAGGGCCGCCTTCCAGTTGAAGGAGGGCGAGCAGTTGTAGGCGAGCATCTGGTCCGGGTACCGGGCGTGGATCGCCTCGGCGAACTCGCGGGCCTGCGCCAGATCGGGCGTGCCGGTCTCCACCCAGATGAGATCGGCGTACGGGGCGTATGCGAGGCCGCGGGCGATGACCGGGGCCATGCCGTTCTGCACGTGGTAGAAGCCCTCGGCGGTGCGCTCGCCGGTGACGAACCGCGCGTCGCGCTCGTCGACATCGCTGGTCAGCAGGTTCGCGGCGAGGGCGTCCGTACGGGCGATGACCAGCGTCGGGGTGTCGGCGATGTCGGCGGCGAGGCGGGCGGCGTTGAGGGTGCGGATGTGCTGGGAGGTCGGCACCAGGACCTTGCCGCCGAGGTGGCCGCACTTCTTCTCGGAGGCGAGCTGGTCCTCGTAGTGGACGCCTGCCGCACCGGCCGCGATCATCGCCTTGGTCAGCTCGAAGGCGTTGAGCGGGCCGCCGAATCCGGCCTCGGCGTCCGCGACGATCGGAGCCAGCCAGTCGGTGCGGTCCGCGCCGCCCTCGGCAGTGGCGATCTGGTCGGCGCGCAGCAGGGCGTTGTTGATCCTGCGCACCACCTGGGGAACCGAGTTGACCGGGTAGAGGCTCTGGTCGGGGTAGGTGTGCCCGGCCTGGTTGGCGTCGGCGGCGACCTGCCAGCCGGACAGGTAGATGGCCTGGAGCCCGGCCCGGACCTGCTGGACGGCCTGACCGCCGGTGAGCGCGCCGAGGGCGTGGACGTAGTCCAGCTCGTGCAGCTGCCGCCAGAGCCGTTCGGCGCCGCGGCGGGCGAGGGTGTGCTCCTCGCGGACGCTGCCGGAGAGCCGGACCACGTCCTCGGGGGTGTACGTGCGCTCGATGCCCGCCCAGCGGGGATCGGTCGCCCACCGCCGCGCGAGGTCCGCTGCTGCCGCCGTCGTCGTCTCTGCCTGAGCCATGAGGTCACGGTCTCCATGAGTGTGAAAGATGCCAAGCGATGGCACCTCGTGCCGAGTGATGGGTTGCGGCCGCCGGGGCTGGGTCCCGTGCTTCGCTTCAGCCGCCTGATCCGGCGGGCCGTGGTTACGACTCTCCCAGCGGCACCCAGTGCCAACAACCATGGACGGCTGCCAAGTTATGCGAATCTTCTGAAGGGCTTTTGCGAATCTTGCAAAGGTCGGAGCGGTCGGATCCTCGCGTACGCTGACGACTGTTCGGACGGGCCGGGGCGGGTGGACGAGTGGGCGAGGGGCGCGGTGAGCAAGACCTACGCGGGAACGCGGCTGAGGCGGCTGCGCGAGGAGCGGCGGATGAGCCAGGCGGAACTGGCCCGGGTCCTCGGCATCTCACCCAGCTACCTCAACCAGATGGAGCACGACTCGCGGCCGCTGACCGTACCGGTCCTGCTTCGCCTGACCGAGGCCTTCGGCGTCGACCCCGGCTTCTTCTCGGAACGCGACACCAGCCGCCTGGTGGCGGACCTGCGCGAAGCCCTCGCGGGTGAGGTCGCCGAGGCCCGCGTGTCCCCTTCCGACCTTGCGGAACTCGCCTCGCGGATGCCCGCCGTCGCGCAGGTCCTCCTGGACCTCGGCCGACGCGGCCAGGTGCTCGCCGAGCGGCTCTCGGACGCCGCGGAGAGCAGGGACGGCGCCGCCGGCGCGCCCCGCTCCCCGCACGAGGAGATCCGGGAATTCTTCTACCGCCGCCAGAACTACCTGCACGACACGGACCTCGCCGCCGAGAGCCTCGCCCGCGAGATCGGCATCCGCCCGGGCGACGTCCTGCGAGCCCTCGCCCGGAGGCTCACGGAGCGCCATCAGGTGCGGGTCACCTCCGCCACCGACATGCTCCACCACTACGACCCCGCCGCCCGGGTCCTGCGTCTCTCGGCCCGGCTGCGCCCCGGCCAGCAGGCATTTCGCATGGCCACCCAACTGGCCCTGCTGGAGTACGGCGAAGAGCTGGACCAGCTGGCCGCCGAGGACTTTCCGGACGGCTCCACCGAGCACGCCCTGGCGCGGATCGGGATCGCCAGCTACTTCGCCGCCGGACTGATCCTCCCGTACACCGCCTTCCACGCGGCCGCCGAGGAGTACCGGTACGACATCGAACGCCTCACGGACCACTTCGGTGTCGGCTACGAGACCGTCTGCCACCGGCTGAGCACACTCCAGCGGCCCCGGCTGCGCGGCGTCCCGTTCTCCTTCGTCCGGGTGGACCGGGCGGGCAACATGTCCAAGCGGCAGTCGGCCACCGGCTTCCACTTCTCCCGCGCGGGCGGCACCTGTCCGCTGTGGAACGTGTACGAGGCCTTCGCCGCGCCCGGCCGCATCCACGTCCAGATCGCCGCCATGCCCGACGGCGGGCGCTACCTGTGGACGGCCCGCGCCGTCACCCGCCACCGCGGCGGCTGGGGCGAACCCGGCAAGACCTTCGCCATCGGGCTGGGCTGCGAGATCCGGCACGCGTCCCGCCTCGTCTACTCCGACGGACTCGACCTCGACAACACCGCCGCCGCCACCCCGATCGGCATGGGATGCCGCCTGTGCGAACGGCTCGACTGCCCCCAGCGAGCGGTGCCTCCGCTCGGCCGGCCCCTGGCCGTGGACGAGAACTCCAGCACCTTCGTCCCGTACCGGATCGTCGGCGAAGCCCGCGACGGGGCCCGCGACGGGACCTAGTTGCGTTGTCCGGACATCTCGCGACCGGCTACGGCGCGCCCAACCGCCTGGCTTCCCGCTCCGTCACCGGCTCCCCGGCCCTGACCCCGTGCAGAACGTGCGCCAGCACCTCCGCGCCCCGGACCACCCGAGGACCCGGCCGGTTGAAGTACGCGGGCCCGTCCAGCACCCACACCTGACCCGCGCGTGCGGCAGGCAGGTCCGCCCAGCCGGGGAGCGAGGTCAGGAGATCCACCTCGCGCACGGTGCGTTCGGGGGAGAAGCCGCAGGGAAGGACGAGCGCGACATCTGGGCGGGCCGCACGCAGCGCCTCCCAGGTGACCGGCCTGGTGTGCTCGCCGGGCGAGGCGAGTAGCGCCTGCCCGCCCGCGGTGACGATCTGCTCGGGCACCCAATGCCCCGCCGGCCACAGGGGGTCGAGCCATTCGATGGCGGCCACCCGGGGGCGGGGCAGGCCCTTCGTCAGGCGCGCCACGTGCGCCAGGCGCTCCCGCAGTTCGGCTCGCCGCCGCTCGGCCCGGTCCCGCACGCCGAGCAGTTCGCCCACGGTGACCAGGCAGTCCAGTACCTCGTCCAGCGTGCGCGGTTCCAGACTCAGCACCCGTGGCCCGGGGCCGCCGCGGACACGTACGGCCTCGGACACGCCCTGGTACGACACGGCGCAGACGTCGCACAGGTCCTGCGTGAGGATGACGTCCGGGGCAAGGTCCGCCAGCGCCTCGGTGTCCAGCGTGTAGAGCGAGGAGCCGGAGTGGGCGGCGCCCCCGACCGCGTCGGAGATCTCCCGGCTGGTGAGCGTGTCGGCGGCGAACTCCGCGCCCGTGACGACCGGGACCGGGCCGATCACCTCGGCCGGCCAGTCGCACTCGTGGGTACGGCCCACCAGGTCACCGGCCAGACCGAGGTCGGCCACGATGTCGGTGGCCGCGGGCAGCAGAGAGACGATGCGCATGCGCCGACTCTAGGACAGGCCGGTCCCTTGTCCGCCATTCGTGTCATTCCCGCACATCATCGCCGTCCCACCGTCCTAGGATGATCCGGCCGCGGCCGCCGGCGGCGCGGCACGTCAATGCGATGTCCAGCAGATGGAAAGGGAGTTGAGGGATGAAGCAACTGCGCGTCCTGGTCGCTGTCGGAGTCCTCGCGCTGGGATCGGTCGGTGCGGAAGGCGTCGCCCAGGCCGCCCCGTCATACCCCGACTGCCCGGCAGCGCAGATCTTCGCCACCGACAACACCGCGATCATCACGGACCCCGCCGACCCCCGGCTCCAGACCCGCCTGATGCGCTTCGACCACGAGGTACGGAAGATCATCCACGCCAACGGCGCGAGGCCCGGCGCCTCGACCCTGCTCGACGGCGTGTTCTGGTCCGACGACCTGAAGCAGCCCACGTACGAGCGCTCGCGCGAGTTCGAGGTCAACAAGGCCGGCCGCGACGGGCTGCACCACATCGCCGGCGTCATCGCCAAGCAGTACCACCAGGAATCGGTCCTCACCTTCCGGTGCCTGCCGCGCACCGCCCCGGACACCGACGCGGTCGAGATCCGGGCCGACGGCGTCAGCGCGACCCGCCTGCACGACGCGCTGATCGCCGACCCCGAGGCCCGCGACCGGCTCGGCGGCGGTTCGGTCGCCCTCGACGGGCAGCTCATCCTCGTCGCCCCGCTCGAAGACCTCGGGCTCGCCCGGAAGTTCACCGCCGCTCTCGGCGTCGACTGGAACGCCGCCCAAGTCCGCTTCGGGGACGAAGAGTTCGTCGCATAGGCGGGATAGGCCAGGCGGGGCGCGGCGAGCTCAGGCTGTGCGACGGACCGTTCAGCCGGTGTTCTCGTCCAGGGGGACGACGAGTCCGATGCTCTCGGCCGCCACGGCGATGGCGTAGTCGAAGAACGCGGCTTCGTCCCTGACACTGTCGTGGGTACGGCTGAAGACCTGGAACACCAGGAGTCCGACCAGATTGCTCCACAGGACGATGCCGCGCTCGAGGATGTCCGAGAAGGGGGCCTCCGGCACGCCGCCGAAGAGCTCCGTGGCCGCCGGCAGGAGCAGCGGCGGGCCGGGTACCGTCCGCCGGGGCGGGGTGAGTTCACCGCCCTCCAGCGCAGACCGCACGATGCCGGCGAGTACCGCGGGGGTGCGCGAGGCGGGCGGCACCGTGTCCTGCGGGGCGTGGTAGCCCGGCACCGGCGAGCCGTAGATCAGCGTGAACTCAGCGGGGTTGTCGAAGGACCACTGCCGCAGGGCGCGCGTGACCGACAGGAGCCGTGCACCGGCAGACGCACGGGCCTGCACCGCGGCCCCGTCCGCCCGCTCCATCGCGGCGCCGGACGCGTTGTAGGCGTCGATGACCAGTGCGGTCAGCAGGTCGTCCCGGTGCGGGAAGAGGGATTCCACATCGGTGACGGCAAGACCGCTGTCGCGCGCCACGGCATCCAGGGACAGCCCTCCGGCACCCAGCTTCCCCAGCTGCTGCCGCGCGGTGTCCTTGATCACCGTCGACGCCGTCACATTGCCGACGGTCGAACCTGTTGCTGAAACGTCCATGCCGGAACCGTACCCGGCGGCGCCGACAGCCTTGGGTGCGGCCTCCCGAACTCCCCTACCGCGGACGGTGATCCGGCCACCCCCGACCGTCGGGGAACCTCAGCGCCAGCCGGGGTGGCCTTCGGAGGAGGTACCGGTGGTGAGCGCACGCTCGCCCGTCCCGTCGGTGCGCACGGCCCAGACGACGGGCTTCTCGTACGGGCCGCGGACGAATGCCACCCAGGTGCCGTCGACGGACCAGGTGGGGTCCATCTCGTGGGCGGCGGTGGCCACCAGGTCACGATCGTGCGTGCCGTCGGCGTCCACGAGACGGATGTCGCCCTGACTGCCCGTGCCGTACGTCCCCGCGGTGTACGCGAAGGTCGTGCCGTCCGGGGACCACACGGGGTCGAGCGCCGGATGGGGCAGCCGGGTCACCTGCTGGGGCGCGCGGTCCGGGGCTGCGGGGTCGACCACGTGGATCTGCCAGTTCTCGGGCGCCGTCTGCAGACAGACGGCGATGCGCTTGCCGTCCGGAGACCACGCGGGATCCTCGACCTGGCCCGCGCCCGTGGTGATCTGGGTGGCGGAGCCATCGGCGACGGTGACCACGAACAGTTGCTGTACGCCGTCCTTCTTGCGGAGTACGGCGAGCCGGCTGCCGTCCGGCGACCAGGACACCCTGCCGCCGGCGATGGAGGCGACCCGCCGCGCGTTCGAGCCGTCGGCGTTGGCGGTCCAGACCGCCGACCCCTCGGACGTGGAGCGGGTGAACGCGAAGGACCTGCGGTCGGGGGACCACTGGGGCAGGGTGTCGCACGCGCCCCCTGCGACGAGCTGCACGGGCGTGGCGGCCGCGGCGTCCCGGCGGGCGATCACGCCGTGACACGTCCCGGGCCAGCCCGGGGCGGTGTCCTGCCGGATCAGCAGGGGGTCGGTGGGGAAGGGGGCGGGGGTGGAGGCGGATCCGGTCGGCGTGAGCGCGCCGGGCTTGGCGTTGTCGTCGGGGGAGCCGGTCCAGGGATGCCACACGAGCAGTCCGCCGGCCGCGAGGGAGATCACGAGCGCTGCCGCAACGACCGCGCGGCGGCGCCGGGGCTCCGCGTCAGCGGTCTGCTGCGGCCCGCCCGCGGCTCCGGGCCGGGGTGTCGGGATGGGGGTGGGGGTGGGCGGCGCCGCGGGCCCCGTGCCCACCGCCGAGGTCTCGGTCCTGGGCTGCTGCCTACGGGGCTCCGCATCTGTGACCTGGTGGGCGTCCGGTCCCGGCGCAGGGTGCTGCGCTCCCGGGGTGTCGCGCGGCGCACCCGGCGCGGCGGGCTGCGCATCCGGCTCCTGCCGGGGCAGCAGTTGTGTTGCCGCGTCCGGCAGCCAGCAGTCACCGGCCGCGTGGCGGATCGTCAGGCTGCCCAGGAAGGCCGACGGAGTGGGACGTGCCTGCGGGTCCTTGGACAGGCAGGCGGCGACGGCTTCGCGGAGCTCACCGGGGACGGCGGTCAGGTCCGGTTCCTCATGGACGACCTTGTAGTGCCGGGCCGCCGACGGGCCGTCGCCGAACGGGGAGCCACCCGCCGCCTGGGTGAGCACCACTCCCAGAGCGAACATGTCGACCGCGGGGGTGACGGCGCCACTGGTGAGTTGCTCGGGTGCCAGGAATCCCGGCGTGCCGATCTGCAGGCCGGTCTGGGTCAGAGCCGTTCCGTCCAGGGCGCGCGCGATGCCGAAGTCGATGACGCGCGGCCCGTCCTCCGCGATGATGATGTTCGCGGGCTTGAGGTCGCGATGGATGACCCCGGCCCGGTGGATCGCCTCCAGGGCCTCGGCCAGGCCGGCCGCCAGTACGGTGAGGGTGTCCAGGGGCAGCGACCCGACGCGCGCGAGCACCGCTTGCAGGGTGGGGCCGGGGACGAAGGCGGTTACCAGCCAGGCCGGCTCCCCGTCCGGGTCCGCGTCCACGACCGGTGCGGTGTGGAAGCCGCCGACCCGCCGCGCGGCCGCGACCTCGTCGGCGAACCTGCGCTTGAACCCCGGCTCGGTGCTCAGCTCGGGACGTACGACCTTGACGGCCACCGCACGGCCGGACTGGGACCGGCCCAGGTAGACGACACCCATGCCCCCCTGGCCGAGCCGTCCCACCAGTCGGTAGCGGCCCTCGCCGACCGAGGTGGGATCGCCCGTTTCGAGCGGCTTCATGGGTCCCCCGTTTCACACCTTGCGCGATGACAGCCCCTCCCTACCTGCAGCGCCGACCATCAGTCAAGCTCGGCGCTTTTCGGCCACCGGATCACGACAGGCGTGCGAGCTCGGCGCGGATCTCCTCCTCGCGGCTCGGGGCGTCCAGGCTGCGGACGAGGGCGAGCGCCTCCCGCAGCGCCTCGCGGGCGAGGTCGGGCCGACCGCTGTGTTCCTGGACGCGGCCGAGGGCGGTGAGCATGGTGGCGAGAGCGCCGCGGTCCCGCTCGGCCCGGTGGAAGGCGATCGCGGAGCCGAGCGTGCTCTCGGCCTCCGGGTAGCGGCCCGCCGCGTCGTACGCTAGAGCGAGATGCCACGCGCACCAGGCCTCCTCGCCGGGATTGCCCCGGTCCCGGCTCAGCCGCAGTGCCTCCTCCTGGGTGCTCACGGCGTCGTCCGGGCGCCCGCTCTGCAACTGGGCGTCCGAGATGTGGGCGGCGAGCCAGATCCGCGCCCCGGTGTCGCCCTGCGCGTCGTAGATACGGCCTGCCTCCGCGTACCGGAGCATGCCTTCCTCCGGGTGGCCCGACTGGCATGCGAAGTCGCCGTAGTGCGTGAGCACCCAGCCACGGCGGCCGTCGTCCCCGCGCTCGGTGGTGATCTCCAGGGCCCGCTCGTACAGCGCGGCGATGCCGTCGGTGCGGCCGAGCAGGCGCCGGGCCTCGGCCAGATGGATGAGCGAGCCCAGTTCGGCGGGACCGTCTTGCTGTTCCCGTGCCGCCTCCACCGCCCACGCCTTGGCGGCTTCGAGGTCCTCCCACCTCCCGCGGTACGCGAGCAGCCCGTACAACGACGTGGCCAGCGCGGTGACCAGGTCCCATTCGCCGCTCTCGTGGGCGGCGCGCAGGCCTGCCTGCACGTTGGTGTGCTCCTGGGCGTACCAGGCGAGCGCCTCCTCGGGCGGCCGTTCGTGCGCGCCGGGCAGGGACATCCACGCGGCCAGTGACCGCTCGTACCACTGGACGGCACGGCGCAGGGTGGCCTTCCGGTGCGGTTCGGGGTCCTCGTTCTCCGCCCGTTCGCGAGCGTAGAGCCGCAGCATGTCGTGGAGCTGGTACCGGGCGACCGCCTCGCCCCGGATCTCCACCAGTTGCTGGTCGGCGAGTTCGGCGAGCAGTGCCTCCGCGTGCTGCGCGGACAGCTTGGTGGCCCCGGCGGCGGCCTCGGCGCTGAAGTCGACGCCGGGCAGGAGGCCCAGACAGCGGAAGAAGCCCTGGGTGTCCTCCCGTAGGAGCTGGTAGCTGAGGTCGAAGCTGCTGCGCAATCCTGTGTCTCCGGTCCGTAGGCCGAGTAGTGATGCCCTGTTGCCGGCGAGTCTGTCGGCGAGGACCGACAGGGGACGACGGCGCAGCGTCGGCGAGGCGGCGGCCGCCGCAGTGACACGGATCGCCAGCGGCAGCCCGCCCACCAGCGTGACGATGGAACGGCAGGCCTCCCGGTCGAAGACCGCCCGGCTGCCCACCATCCGTTCGAACAGGCGCAGTCCTTCGTCATCAGGCAGCGGGTCGAGCGGCAGCAGGTCGGCCCCTTCGAGCGCCGTGAGCGCCGAACGGCTCGTCACGACGGCCGCGCTGCCCGGCGCGTCCGGGAGCAGCGGTTCCACCTGCCGGGCGCTCACCGCGTTGTCGATGACGACGAGGCTGGGGCCCTGGCGCAGGATGCGCCTGAGCTCGCGGCGCCGTTCGTCCGGTTCGTGGGGCATCAGGTCGGGCTTCACACCGAGGTGGCCGAGGAGCTGGACGACGGCGGCGTCGGTGGAGACGGCCGCTTCGGAGGCTCCGCCGAGGTCGACCAGGACGCGCGCGTACGGGAAGACGGACCCCAGCCGGTGGCCGAGCTGCCGGGCGAGCGTGGTCTTGCCGACGCCGCCCATGCCGTACAGGACGACGACCGGGACGGACTCGCCGAGTTCCCGGGTGAGCAGGGCCGTGGCCTCGGCGGCCTCCTGCTCGCGGTCGGTGAAGTGAGCGCTGGGCCGGCCCAGGGCCAGCCGTCCGCCGCTGGCGACGGCGGGACGCGAAGGGACGGACGGGGAACGCGGGCGGACGGTGACCCAGGCCCCGAGGCCGAGCTGCCGCCACCACCGGCTGCTGCGGCTGCCGTCGAGGGCGGCGAGTTCGGTCACCGGCACGACGGTCAGGGACGAAGGCCCCTCCGGGCCGTGGTGCCCGGAGATCACCCCCACGGCGAGCGGGCCGTGCACGGGATCCTGCACGAACACCACGGCTCCCGACATGCCCTGCCACTGCGATCTGCGCGCCGACCCGGCGGGCGGGGCGGGCGGGGTGGCGCCGGTCTCCAGGTGCAGCAGTCCGCGCCGGATGTGGAACCCGGGCAGGACGCTGCCGTACACCTCGACGCTGTCCCGTAGCCGGGGCAGGTCCGGGGCGTGCGCCGGGTGCGTGTTGAATCCCGGAAAGCCCATCGCCCAGCAGTCCGGTACGGGGGTGATCCCGCTCCGGTCGATCCGGGCGAACGCCACCTTGGACGGGGGCCGGGGGAAGTCCTCGTCCGCCACGTGCAGCACGGCGATGTCGGGGCCGCCCGGTGGCCCGGCGGCCACCACGGCCGCCCTGTACTCGCGGTGATCGAGTCGGCGGACCAGGACCTCCTCGTCCGGGGCGGGGCCGGTCGTCACGTTGTGCGCCGCCGTGAGCACGTACGAGGCGCCGACCGCGTGGCCCGAGCCCACGGTCCACGCGGATCGACCGGCCCCGGCCGGGCGTCGGCGCAGTACCTCCACTGCGTGATCCGTCAGGTTCACCGTTCGTCGTCCCGTCTGTCGGCACGGTTCAGGGCTTCTGGTGACTCTCGTCGAACACCTTGACGGTCTCCCCCTGGCCGTTCACGGGAGGCTGGAGTGTGAGCGTGATCCGTTGTACCTGTTCCCTGGCGTACGAGCCCTCGCTCTCCATCTCCACCACCCAGAAGCGCACCCCTGCCTTGCCGCCGCCCTGACGCGTCACTCCGACGTGGAACTCCAGCTCGATATGGCCGACTTCGAACCGGATGCCGGCGCCGTCGGCCGCCGCGACGGCCTCGTCCAGCTCGGTACGCAACGCCGCTATGGTTTCCGCGAGCCCCAGCTTCACCGCTGTTCCCCCTCCGGATGCCCCCGCCCTCGTACGGGCGCGGGGCAAGTCTTCCCACTCCGGAAGCGAAAGCCACTTCAGGGGAGACGCACGTCACATTCGGGGCCTGTCACATCTTGCCGAGCCGCTGTGTCAAAGAGGCGTAACCATCGACAACGGCAAGGAGTGCACCATGGATGCGCGTTTGAACCTCTTCGACAACGCGGTCGCGGCCAAGTCCCTCAGGCACTTCGTCTCGGCGAACAAGGCGGTCTCGGACTCGACGCTGCCGGCCGCGACCCAGGAGCTGGTGAAGATCCGCGCCAGCCAGATCAACGGCTGCGGTTTCTGCACCGACATGCACACCAAGGACGCCGCGCACGCCGGGGAGACCTCCACCCGCCTCAACCTGGTCGCGGCCTGGCGGGAGGCCAAGGTGTTCACCGATGCCGAGCGCGCCGCCCTGGAGCTGGCGGAGCAGGGCACCCGCATAGCCGACGCGGCCGGTGGCGTCACCGACGAGGCCTGGGCCGACGCCGCCAAGCACTACGACGAGGACCAGCTCGCCGCCCTGGTGTCGCTCATCGCCATCATCAACGCATTCAACCGGGTGAACGTCATGGTCCAGCAGCCCGCCGGGGACTACCAGCCCGGACAGTTCGGATAACGGTCGTACGCGACCGGCGGCGGCAGCCGGGGCGCCTCTCAGGTGAAGGCCCCCGCGCGCGCCGCCGCCACGGCTGCTCGCACCGCCTGCTCCGCCGCGGCTTCGTCGAGGGGGGCGCCGGTGACCAGGAACCGGTAGTACAGCGGGGCCGAGACGGCCCGGACCACTTCTTCCGCGTCAGTACCCGTAGGCAACTCGCCCCGCTCGACGGCTTGTCGGACGCACGGCGCCCACTCCGCGACGCGTACCTCGTAGAAGCGGTGCAGGGCCTCGGCCGTCCTCTCGTCGGTCGTGGCCGCGGCGATCACCGCCTTGAACAGCGCGCCCTGGCGGGAGTCCGTCAACGTGCGCCGTACGAGCAGGGCGTTGGCCCGGAGGTCTTCGAGCAGGGAACCCGTCTCGGTGTGCGGCAGCGACTGCTCGGCCATGTCCGTCAGCAGGTCGGCGACGAGGGCGGCCACGGTTCCCCAGCGGCGGTACACGGTCGTCTTGCCCACCTCGGCTCGCCGGGCGACCTCGGCGAGATCCAGTCCGTGGAAGCCCGCCTCCGCCAGGGTGTCCCCGGCCGCCTGCAGCACCGCCGCCCGAACCCGCGCCGTACGGCCCCCGGGACGCACGGTCCCCGGATCGGGATCTCTGGTCTTCATAACGGGTCTCCGGTTCCATTAGTCGTCGTTCGCTGTTACGTTGGACCCACCTTAAAGGGTCTGTGGTGCTGTTAACGCTCGCTGAAGGAGTCCGTCATGGAATACAGGCAGCTCGGTGCGTCCGGTCTCAAGGTTCCCGCCCTGAGCTTCGGGGCCGGCACGTTCGGCGGCCAGGGGCCGCTGTTCGGCGCCTGGGGCAGCACGGACACGCAGGAGGCGCGCCGGCTCGTGGACATCTGCCTGGAAGCGGGCATCACGATGTTCGACACCGCCGACGTGTACTCGGCGGGGGCGTCGGAGGAGGTACTGGGGGAGGCGATCCGGGGCAGGCGGGACCAGGTCCTCCTGTCGACCAAGACCGGCCTGCCGATGGGCGACGGGCCGGGGGACGCCGGCTCGTCCCGCTCGCGCCTGATCAAGGCGACGGAGGACGCCCTGCGCCGGCTCGGCACCGATCACATCGACCTCTTCCAGATGCACGCCTTCGACGCCGGCACCCCGGTCGAGGAGGTGCTGGCCGCGCTCGACCTGCTGGTGCGGGCCGGCAAGATCCGGTACGTCGGCGTGTCCAACTTCGCGGGCTGGCAGCTGATGAAGTCCCTGGCCGCGGCCGACGAGCGCGGCTACCCCCGGTACGTGGCGCACCAGGTCTACTACTCGCTCGTCGGCCGCGACTACGAATGGGAGTTGATGCCCCTCGGTCACGACCAGGGCGTCGGCGCGATGGTCTGGAGCCCCCTGGGCTGGGGGCGCCTGACGGGGAAGCTGCGCCGGGGCCTGCCGCTGCCGACGCAGAGCCGGCTCCACCAGACCGCCGACTACGGGCCGCCGGTGGAGGACGCGCACCTCTTCGATGTCGTGGACGCGCTCGACGAGGTGGCGAAGGACACCGGCAGGACGATCCCGCAGGTGGCCATCAACTGGCTGCTGCAGCGTCCCACGGTGTCCTCCGTCATCATCGGAGCGCGCAACGAGGAACAGCTCCGCCAGAACATCGGCGCGGTCGGCTGGACGCTGACGGCGGAGCAGGTGGCCCGGCTCGACGCCGCGAGTCACAAGCCGGCGCCGTACCCGTACTTCCCGTACGAACGGCAGGAAGGCTTCGCGCGCCTCAACCCGCCGATGATCTCCGCCGCGCCGCGGCGGGCGTCATGACCCCGCGGCGGCGGTCGCTGCCCCGGCGGTGCGCCGGGCAAGCGCGTCGGAGGTCCTGACCGTGATGTAGAGCGAAGCCGCGAGGGCGAGGACGAGGACGGCGCCCATGGCGAAGACGCTGCCGCTCGACACGGCCGGGGGACTGCCCGCCTCGGAACGGGCCGAGCCGCCGAGGAAGGGGACGATGGCCAGGACGCCGAGCCCGAGGGCCACCTCGGCCCAGACCACCTTCGGGAAGTGTCCCAGCGTCAGGTGCAGGAGCGAGGACGTCGCGTCGTCGCGGCGGGCCCGGGCGATACGGGGCATCAGCCAGAACTGGTTGATGCCGCCGGCCGTGACCATGCCGAGGACCAGCAGGATCTTGACGAGCAGGAAGAGTCCGTAGGTCGTCGTCCAGAGCTGGCTGACGGCGCCGACGTGCTTCCAGCTCATCCACAGACCGGAGGTGAACACCGCGCCGACGCAGACGAGGGCGACGAAGGCGAAGCGGCGCCAGATGTCGGCCCACAGGGCGCCCGCGCCCTCGCTCATACGGCTGCGGGCGCCGGCGAGGGCGGCGAGCAGGGCCAGCCCGCCGACCCAGACCACGCCGCTGACGATGTGGGTCTGGCCGAACACGAGGTCCAGCCACTTGTCCCCGTCCTTCGGCTTGGTGGCCGGGACCGCGGCGACGAGCGTGACTGCGAGCGTCAGGGGCAGGCTGGTCATCGCCAGGGCGTTCAGGTGCCGGCGCGCCCGGGGGAGGAACAGCGAGATCAGGACGGCGGAAGCGAGGACCAGTACGAGGTTCTGAACCACGTAGATCGTGCCCTGCGCGACCCAGGCCCCCTTAGCCGCCGGCGCCGTCAGGAAGTCCCAGATCCGTCCCGGCGCGAGAGCGTCACCGAACGGCATGCCCTTGCCGGCCCGGGCCACGCGGCCGGCCAGCTGGAAGTAGCCCGCGACCAACAGCACCACCCCCGCCCAGGCGAGGTACCCGGCAGTTCTTCGTCTCATGACGTCGACGTCACCGCTGTCGTTCCCCGGTGCGCGCAGTGCGGGGCGGACGGAGGCCGCGTAGGTCACGGTGGCGCCGATCGCCCCGGACAGGCCGATGAAGTAGCCGGACTTGGTGAGGATGCGCCACAGCGGAGGCACGGCGTAACCGGCCTCGGCGGCCAGGGATATGGAAATCATAAGGGCAGGCTAACCTAAGTACTCCCGCACTCCCCTCTCTCGCATGTGCATGATCAAACTGTTATCTCGGGCCGGCCCGCGCGGGCGGGCCGGGTCCCCGCTACTTCAGGCCGATCTCTTCGCACGCGGACTTGAGCCTGTCCGTGCAGATCTCGGCGACCGTGTAGACGCCGTCATCGACCACGGTGGACTTCACGTTGGCCTTGGTCAGCGGGACACCCGGGACGAGCACCGATCGCACACCCTTGGTCGTCGGGCTGTCGACGATCTGGTTGATGATCCCGTCGATCTTCTCTCCCTGGGCCAGGGTGACGGCCATCTCCGCGGCGGCCGCGGCCTCGGGGGCGTACCGCTTGTAGACGGTCATGTACTGCTCGCCCGCGACGATCCGCTGCACACCGGCGAGTTCGGCGTCCTGGCCCGTGACCGGCGGCAGGTTGGACACGCCGGCAGCCTTGAGGGCGGAGATGATGCCGCCCGCCATGCCGTCGTTGGCGGAGTAGACGCCGATGATCTTCCCCTTGCCGAGCGCGGAGAGCGCGGCCGTCATGTTGGTGTTGGCGTTCTCCGGCTTCCACTCGACGGTGTCGTACTCCTTGCCGACGTTCACCTTGCCGTCGAGGACGAAGTGCGCACCGGACTTGAAGCCCTTGGCGTTCGGGTCGGTGACCGAGCCGTTCATCATGACGATCTGGCCGTCCTTGGCCTTGTCGCCCAGCGCCTCCAGCAGCGCCTTGCCCTGGACCTTGCCGACGTCCTCGTTGTCGAAGGAGGTGTAGGCGTCGATCGGGCCCTCCGCGAGACGGTCGTAGGCGACGACCGGGATGCCCGCGTCCTTCGCCTTCTTGACCGAGCCGGCGATGGCCTTCGCGTCCACGGCGTCGATGATGAGGACGTTCACCTTGTTGGCGATCATCATGTCGACCTGCGAGTTCTGGGCGGCCGCGTTCTGCTTGGCGTTGGCGTAGACGACTTTGCCCTTGCCGCGCGTGAGTCTGGAGACCTCCTTCTCGATGAGCGGCTTGTCGAACTTCTCGTAGCGCGCGGTCTGGTTCTCCGGAAGCAGGAGGCCGACCTTGATCGCCTCGGAGGCCCCCGGTCTCCCGTCGGCATCCTCCGCGCCGCAGGCGGCGAGCGAGACGGTGATCGCGGAAGCGGCGACAGCCACGGCGGCACGACCCAGATGCGTGTTCACGATGTAAACCTCCCTGACGAGGCCGTGTCGTTGCGGCCGAGGTAGACGCAGTCAACTCGGCGAGGAGACCACCGTCAAGAAGTGAACTATTAACGAGATGGCAACGTTGCCATCACTATCCGCAATCGCGCAATTCGGCGTTTCACCCGGTTTTTCAGTACAATTGACCCCCCGATGTCACTTCAACTTCTGAACCAAAAAAAGTTCGCCCCGACGATCAACTCGCCGGGTCAGGGCGACTCCTGGAGGTACGCGGCGATCATGGCCAGGTCGCCCGCGATGGCCACCACGTCGACGGGGTTGGCCGTCGGTGTGGATGCGCCGTTGACGCCCGCGAAAAAGGGGTCGAAGCGGCCGCCGCCCTTGTCGAGGTAGCCGGCGATGGTGATGGCGCCTACGGCGAGCCGGTCGTTGAGCGAGTCGCCTCCGACGGCCGCGCCGGTCTTCCCGAACACCTTCCCGCGCGCCGGGCAGCTCCGGCAGTTCTCGGCGAGCAGACCGTCGACGCCGAGGACGGGCAGGGCCTCCCGGAAGCGCCGCGCGTCCGGGGTGTGCTGCCAGTACGCCAGCATCTGTACCAGCGCCTGGGGCGTGGCCCGGTCGGCGGGGTTGCCGCCCCGGCCGTCCATGAGCTGCACCTGTCCGCGGTCGACGCCCGCCCGCTCCAGGAAGCCGGAGAGCACCGGGAAGCCGTCGGCGCACTGGTTGCTGCCGGTGGTGACGGCCATCAGACAGATGGCCAGGTTGGCGCCCAGGTTGTGACTCACCTTGAGGATCAGCTTGGCGTACTGCTCGTACGGGGGAGAGGTGTACGCCGCAACCCGCGGACGGCCGTCGTAGTCGCGCGGCAGCCGGGCGACCGGGTTGGGACCCGTCGCGTCGCCGGTGACGTGCACCCCGTCCCGGCCGAGCGCCTCGATCAGGGCGGTCCGGCCGAACGCTGCCGGATCCGTGATGGGGGAGGTGCGCAGCACCGGCTCGGCGTCCGCCGCGATCGTGCCGGACAGGCGGATCCGGGTGCCGCCTTCGGTGGCGGTCACCGTGATGTTCGTCGGCTTCCCGGCAGCGACGGTCTTCACGGTGGACGTGACCGCGTACGGCGCGACCTTCGGCCGCCAGTCCGACCGGGCGTCCGCGCCCGCCCGGTGGCCGGGTGTGGTCAGCAGGTCGATGAGGTTGTCGTTGATGATCAGGGGCGTCGGGGTGGGGTCGAGGACCGGGTCGGGGGCGAAGAGCCGGCTGTCGACGATCACGTCGCCGTCGACGCGGGTGATGCCGGAGTCACGGACCTGCCGGGCCAGCAGGTCGATCCCGGCGAGCGGGTTCTCCGGGGTGAGGGTCGCCCCGGGGAAGTCGTTGGCATAGGTGTGGTCGAGGTCGGTGTACGCGACGGTGCCGTCGGGGCGCGTCCGGCCGCCCAGGGTGAGGTCGCCCTGGGCGACGAGGTCGAGGTTGCCGGTCAGCACCGCCCCGTGACGCTCCCCGACCGCGTAGAGGGGGGTCACGAAGCGGTGGTCGGCGCCGAGGGTCTGCCACGTGCCGGAGATGGGGAACAGCTTCGCCGTGGAACCGGGGATGAAGAACTGTCCGGGGAACAGGCTGTGCAGCACCCGTCCGTCGGCCGGTTCGGTCTGCAGCAGTCCCCACTGGGCGTTGCGGTACTCCGGCTTCCGCATGATCTCCGTGATGCGCGGGTCGAGCCGGCCCGGATCTCCCACACCGGTAGGCCACGGAGTCGGCGAGGGCGAGGGCGACGGGGCCGCTCGGGCACCCGTACCCGAGGCGAGCGCCACCAGCAGCAGGGCGGCGCAGGCGGCGGCCACACGGCGCCGCAGCGCCGCGAAGCGGATCGGATCTGCCACAGCGCGCTCCGTTCGTCGCGGCTGTCTTCTCCGGCCCCGAGGCCTGTGACCAGGGTGGCACGGCACGATACGGCCCGCACGTCGCCCCGGACGGCCGACTTGGGCCCATCGGGGAGTGCGATGGCCGGTTGACATGGAGTGTGCTCCAACTCCTAGCGTCCTGGGCAGATGATTTCGAGCTCAGGAGGCAACAGCATGACCGACATCCACACCCGGCACCTGGGCAACCTGGCGGTCTCCGCGCAGGGCCTGGGATGCATGGGCATGAGTCACGGATACGGCGCCACGGACGACGCGCAGTCGATCGCAACACTCCACCGTGCGCTCGACCTCGGGGTGACCTTCTTGGACACCTCCGACTTCTACGGTGCCGGGCACAACGAAGAACTGATCGGGAGGGCCGTCGCCGGGCGTCGCGACGAGGTGGTGCTGGCAACGAAGTTCGGCTTCGCGAACCGCCTGGGCGAGCCCACCCGGGTCCGCGGCGACGCCGCCTACGTGCGGCAGGCGTGCGAGGCGTCGCTTCGCCGGCTCGGGGTCGACCACATCGACCTCTACTACCAGCACCGGGTCGATCCGCAGGTGCCGATCGAGGAGACCGTCGGCGCGATGGCCGAGCTGGTACGGACCGGGAAGGTCCGCCACCTCGGGCTGTCCGAGGCAGGCGCGGGCACCATCCGCAGGGCGCACGCGGTGCACCCGATCACCGCGCTGCAGAGCGAGTGGTCGCTGTGGACCCGCGACCTGGAGGCGGAGATCGCCCCGGTCTGCCGCGAGCTCGGCATCGGCCTGGTCCCGTTCTCCCCGCTCGGGCGCGGCTTCCTGACGGGCCGGTACAGCTCGGTCGACGGGATGGCCGAGACCGACGTGCGGCGCAGCCAGCCGCGCTTCGCCGACGGCAACCTCGAACGGAACCTGAAGATCGTCGCCCAGCTCGACGAGCTGGCCGCGGCGAAGGGTGTCACCACCGGCCAGCTCGCGCTGGCCTGGGTGCAGCACCGGGGCGCCGACGTGGTGCCGATCCCCGGCACCCGGCGGCAGCGGTACCTGGAGGAGAACCTCGCGGCCCTGGCCGTCGAGCTGTCGCCCGAGGATCTCGCCGCCATCGAGGCCGCCGCCCCGGCCGAGCAGATCGCGGGCACCCGCTACGACGCGACCAGCCTCACCTTCATCAACAGCTGAGCCAGCCCCCGGACCTGGCTGAATATCGTCGAGCACCCATGCAAACTCTGCACGGCACAAGATCACTACTTCGAGGTAAGACCGAGGGCTTCTGTTAGTCGGGTGGGTGCACCGGTCGTTAGTGTTCCCGGGTATCTGGACGGATTCCCTGATATTCGTCCCCCTTTTTCCTCTTTCAATCCGGTGACGCGCACTACGCCGATCGCCGCCCTTACGAAGGAGACCTCGCCCGATGACCGTTGACACGAGCCCGGAAGCGCAGCTGGAGCAGCCTCGGCAGTCCAGCCTGGGCACGGCGGCCGCCCGCAACCTTGCCACCACGACCAAGTCCGCCCCCCAGATGCAGGAGATCACCTCCCGCTGGCTGCTGAGGATGCTCCCCTGGGTGCAGACCAAGGGCGGCACCTACCGGGTGAACCGGCGGCTGAGCTACGCCGTCGGCGACGGGCGCATCGAGTTCGTGCAGGACGGTGCCAACGTCCGGGTGATCCCCCGCGAACTCGGCGAACTGGCCCTGCTGCGCGGCTTCGACGACGTGGAGGTACTGAACGCGCTCGCCGGCCGGTGCGTCCAGCGCGACTTCCGTGCGGGCGAGGTGCTGGTCGAGCGCGGTGCCCCCTCCGAGCACATCCACCTGATCGCCCACGGCCGGATCAACCAGACCTCCGTCGGCAAGTACGGCGACGACGTAGCCGTCGCCGTACTCGCCGACGGCGACCGGTTCGGTGAGAACGCCCTGCTGGACGGGGGCGCCGGGTGGGACTACACCGCCACCGCCGAGACCGCCGGCACCCTGCTCACCCTGTCGCGCGCCGACTTCGCCGCCGTGCTGGCCTCGGCACCGAGCCTCCAGGCTCACATCCGGGAGTTCAGCGCGCTGCCCCATCAGCGGCAGAACAAGCACGGCGAGGCCGAGATCGCGATGTCGGCCGGTCACACGGGCGAAGCCGAGCTGCCCGGCGCCTTCGTCGACTACGAGCTCAATCCGCGTGAGTACGAACTCTCCATCGCGCAGACCGTTCTGCGGGTCCACACGCGGGTCGCCGACCTGTACAACGAGCCGATGAACCAGACCGAGGAGCAGCTCCGGCTCACCATCGAGGCGCTGCGCGAGCGCCAGGAGCACGAGCTGGTCAACAACCGGGAGTTCGGTCTGCTCCACAACGCCGACTTCAAGCAGCGGATCCAGACCCACTCCGGCCCGCCCACTCCGGACGACCTCGACGAGCTGCTCTGCCGCCGCCGCGGCACCAAGCTCTTCCTCGCCCACCCCAGGACGATCGCGGCGATCGGGCGCGAGCTCAACGCCCGCGGGCTCTACCCGGACCACGTCGACGTCGGCGGGCAGCAGGTCCCGGCCTGGCGCGGGGTCCCGATCCTGCCCTGCAACAAGATCCCCATCAGCAAGGAGAACACCAGCTCGATCCTCGCCATGCGAACCGGCGCGGACAACCAGGGCGTCATCGGTCTGCACCAGACCGGTCTGCCGGAGGAGTACGAGCCGGGCCTGTCCGTGCGCTTCATGGGGATCGACGAGCGGTCGATCATTTCCTACCTGGTCACCACGTACTACTCCGCGGCCGTCCTGGTGCCCGACGCGCTCGGCGTGCTGGAGAACGTGCAGATCGCCCGCCGGCGCGACTAGGGCCTGCCCGACGGCCATGGCAGCCCGGACCTTCCCGGGCCGTTCGAGCATGCCCGGGATCCGGGACAGCCACCCATCTCACCAAGGAGCTACGGATGCCCGATCCTGGGCTTTCCCCTCTGCCGTCGAGCCTGCCCGGCGCTGCGGCGCGCTTCGGGGCCCACGTTCTCGCCAATGCCGGCGCCAATGCCGGCGCCAATGGCCACGTATCCGGCGCCGAAGCCGCCGTCGGCGTGCTGCCCGGCGGGTTCTCCCTGCCCGGTCCGCCCTCGGTCCCCGTGCCTGCCGCGGGGGCGGTGCCAGTGGGGGAGGTACCCGTGGGCGAGGGCGCTGCCGCGGCGCGGCAACCGAGCCCTGCCCTGGAACGGATCCTGCGAGGCCCCAGTGGACTGGGTACGGCGAGCCTGCACCTGGCCCGGTACGAGGTGCCCGTGGCCGTGGGTCCACCGGCGCCCGGGGCGCCGGTGGCGGGCCACCCCATCCCGGGCCTCTACCACCACCCGGTGCCAGACCCGGATCCGGCGCGGGTGGAGGAGATCAGCCGCAGGATCAAGGCATGGGCGCTGGACGAGGTCGAGCTGTACCCCGAGGACTGGGAGGACCAGTTCGACGGGTTCTCAGTGGGGCGCTACATGGTCGCCTGCCATCCGGACGCCCCCACCGTCGAGCACCTGATGCTCGCCACGCGGCTGATGGTCGCCGAGAACGCGGTCGACGACTGCTACTGCGAGGACCACGGCGGCTCGCCCATCGGCCTCGGCGGACGCCTTCTGCTGGCGCACACCGCTCTCGACCCCCTCCACACCACGAAGGAGTACCAGCCGCAGTGGGCGCAGTCGCTCCATGCGGACGCCCCCCGGCGCGCCTACCGCTCCGCCATGGAGTACTTCCTGCAGCAGTCCACCCCCTCCCAGGCCGACCGGTTCCGGCACGACATGGCCCGTCTGCACCTGGGTTACCTCGCCGAGGCGGCCTGGGCCCAGACGGAGCACGTGCCCGAGGTGTGGGAGTACCTGGCCATGCGGCAGTTCAACAACTTCCGCCCCTGCCCCACCATCACCGACACCGTCGGTGGCTACGAACTCCCGGCGGACCTGCACGCCCTGCCCGCCATGCAGCGGGTCATCGCGCTCGCCGGGAACGCCACCACCATCGTGAACGACCTTTACTCATACACCAAGGAACTCAACAGCCCCGGCCGGCACCTGAACCTGCCCGTCGTGATCGCCGACCGGGAGGGCACCTCCGAACGGGACGCCTACCTGAAGGCGGTCGAGGTCCACAACGACCTGATGCGCGACTTCGAAGCCGAAGCCGCCGCCCTGGCCGCCGCCTGCCCCGTCCCGAACGTGCTGCGTTTCCTGCGGGGCGTGGCCGTATGGGTCGACGGCAACCACTACTGGCACCAAACCAATACCTATCGCTACAGCCTGCCTGATTTCTGGTAAAGAGAGGACTCATCCATGACTAGCACCGATCTCGCCGCCGCCACCTCCGCCAACACCTCAATGTTCATCCCCACCCCGACGACTCCCTACCAGGGCGACATCGCCCGTTACTGGGACCACGAGGCCAGGCCCGTGAACCTGCGCCTCGGCGACGTCGACGGCCTTTACCACCACCACTACGGCATCGGCGACGTCGACCACGCGGCCCTCGGCGACGCCGAGGACAGCGCATACGAGAAGAAGCTGATCGCCGAGCTCCACCGCCTGGAGTCGGCGCAGGCCGAAGTCCTCCTGGGCCACCTCGGCGCCATCGAGCGCGACGACACCCTCGTGGACGCCGGCTGCGGCCGCGGCGGCTCGATGGTCATGGCCCACCAGCGCTTCGGATGCAAGGTCGAGGGCGTCACCCTGTCGGCCAAGCAGGCCGACTTCGCCAACCAGCGTGCCCGTGAACTCGGCATCGAGGACCACGTCAACGCCCGCGTCTGCAACATGCTCAGCACGCCCTTCGAGACCGGGCAGGCCGCGGCCTCGTGGAACAACGAGTCGAGCATGTACGTCGACCTGCACGACCTCTTCGCCGAGCACTCCCGCATCCTCGCGGTCGGCGGGCGCTACGTGACCATCACCGGCTGCTGGAACCCGCGTTACGGTCAGCCCTCGAAGTGGGTTTCCCAGATCAACGCGCACTTCGAGTGCAACATCCACTCCCGCCGGGAGTACCTGCGGGCGATGGCCGACAACCGCCTCGTACCGCAGGCCGTCATCGACCTGACTCCCGAGACCCTGCCCTACTGGGAGCTGCGGGCCACGTCTCCGCTGGTCACCGGGATCGAAGAGGCGTTCATCAACTCCTACAAGGACGGCTCCTTCCAGTACCTCCTGATCGCAGCCGACCGCATCTGACCGACCACCGGCTGAAAGGCCGGGCCCGTCACCCGACGGAACCGGCCGTCAGTCCCGGAAGCGTGCTTCGAGGGACTCGACGAGACCGTCGATCACGCCGCCGGGTGACGGGCGGTGGTGCGGTACGGCCCATCGCGTGATCCTGGCCCGCCCAGCGGCTCCGGCCGGTTCGCGGAGCGATGGCTCATCGACCCGGCCGGCACGGAACGGACGCGCGATCGGGTCCCGCGGACACGGCCCTTTCCCGCTCAGCCGCGGCCGTGGTCGCTGTTGTTGCGGACGGGCTGTACCGGACGCCACGGCGCGAAGGCGCTCGCCCCGCGAGGCAGGATGCTCGCCAGTTCGGGGCAGTGCCGCAGGATGACGCTCGTCATGCCGCCCCGTTCGATCCAGTCCATGCCGAGGGGCGTGTAGACCTCCGGCCGGAAGTCGACCGTGAGGAAACGGTCGCTCTGCAGCCGTCTGCTGGCCATCAGGATGAACACGCGGAAGGCGGTGTCGCTGAAGCCGAAGCCCGTTGGCGGATTCTCGGCGAACAGCCCCACCACGGTGTCGATGTCGTCCACCGAGCGGTACACGTCCCGAAGCCGTGCGACCGTCTCCGGATCGGAGGAGAGGTCCTCGAACCGACGGATCCGCGGCTTGTGCAGGCCGGCTCGGAAGTCGTTGTAGCGCGGGACGCCGCGGCGCCGGGTGCGGACCAGGTCGACCACGGACAGATCGATCACCTCCCCGTCCCGCTCGAATGCCTGGAGGGTGCGCGGGAAGTTGTGCAAGGTGATCGCCCCGGGGTGGGCGATGCCCAGCGAGTACAGCGTGTTCACCAGGCCGGTCTTGCGGATGAGCGGCTCCGCGGCGGCGCCCTGGAGCGCGGTGAAGTCAAGGGTGTCGAGCCGGCGGCCGAACCGGTGGTCGACGAGTTCGTAGTCGTCGGGAATCAGGGGGTGCATCCGGTAGACGGTGACGAAATCCTCCGTGAGGGAGTACGGGGCACCGTGGTGGTCGGGCAGGGTCTTGGGGATGCCCTGCCGCCCGTTCGCCTCCAGCAGCCAGACGCCCAGCTGGTCCAGCCAGTTCTTTGGCGGCCCCTGCCAGTTGGTCTTCATGCCGATGTCGAGGGTCTTGGTGGCGAGGATCGCGGGAGTCCACTCCACCGTGTGGATCTTCGCGATCAGAGCGGAGATGACCAGCCGAGCCGTGTGGTAGACCCGCTCTTCGTCCATGCGCGGATATTCGCGCCGCAGGGCTTCGCACACCGCGTTGTGCTCACGGGCGAACAGGGTGTGCATGGCGCTGAGGCCGAGCCACCAGTTGTCGGTGAACCCGGTGAGCGGGACGCCGTTCGAGCCGTTCGGCAGGTGCCCCTCCTCCAGCCGGAGGCCGGCGCCGCCATCGGCGTCGCGGAGCGACTTCGCGACGGACTGGTCGCCGCCGTACACCTCCGAACCGTCCCACCAGTGCGAGACGTCGCTGGCGAACAGGATCGGCGACCCTTCGCCGCCGGGCGGACGCACCGCCTCGTCCTCGCCGAAGCGCATCACCTTCTCCCGCGGTCCGCCCGGGGTGTTCTGCCAGGTCTCACCGGGCGGCAGCGGTACCTCGACGCTCTTGGTGCCGACCGGAAACCTCTTGTGCTTGACCCAGTCGTGCACCTGGAACTGGATCCACGCGGCGGCGATGATGTTCAGCGACGTCGCGGGGATGAAGGCGTCACGCCGGAGCAGTTCTCTGCTGACGGTGACGGGATTGGGCGTGTCGAACTGGTCCGGGCGGTATACGGGCGCCATGGTGCGGCCGAACGTCGCGCCGACAGCGCCCATCCGCGGCGCCGACAGGTCGTTGTAGGTGCCGTCGTAACTGCGCCTGACCAGCAGTTCCTCGTCGAGCGGGGCCTCCACCGGCAGGGCTTTGGGCGGGGCCTCGTGGAGTTCGGTGTCGATGAGGTTGTGCCGCCGCAACGTCTGCCGGTAGGCCATGAGGTTGAGCAGGCCGAGGGGGGTCGGCAGCCGGTGCCACGGGACGACGCGGTTCACGGTGCGGAAGGCGGCCCGCAGCGGTGCCCCGAGCAGAGCGTTGCGCCGTGGCGCGACGGTCAGGAAGCGGTGTCCGAGGCGGTGAGCGCTGCTCGCCTCGTAGGCGAGCTTGCGAGCTCGGTTGAGGTTGCCCAGGGGACGGAAGCCCTCTGTGGTGTGCCACGGGTTGAACGCCAGAAGATCGACCCGCGATGCGGAGGCTCGCGCTTCGGCGGTGTGGATGTCCTGGCGCGGGATGGTCAGCGTGGCCACCGGCAGGATGGGCGCGTCCTCCTCCTTCCAGTCGGCCGCGCCGTCCTCGATGGAGGTGCGCCGGGCGTCCACGTAGCGCTGCACGCAGAGCTCGAAGACGACATCCGTCTGACGCAGGCGCTGGGAGAGCTCGCGCCGCAGGTATTCGGGATCGGTGCGCGGCGTTGCCGGGGCCTGTGAGGCGTTCGCGGCGGGCCGCAGCTGATAGCGCACGGGTCCGCAGTCGCCCCACAGGATCGCGCCGCGACTCCAGTACGTCTCCAGCGCCAGGCTGGGCACGGTGCGCCTGGTTCCCGCGACGACGTTGTGCCGCATGCGGGCAGCCGTGGGCCAGCCGACCGCCAGGGGCAGCTTGACGAACAGGGCGTACCCCTTGGCGAGCCGCGAGTCGGCACCCGCCATGGCCTTCGCGAAGGCGACGAACTCACCCGCGGTGCGGGCGTGGGAGACGGGGAAGCTCGTCATCAGCAGATCGTGGGTCTCATCGGGGCCCACCTCGACCCGCAGTGCCGCACCCCGCAGATCGGGCGCGAAGTCGGGCTGACGGACACCGCTCGCGTTGGAGAGCCGGACCGTGACCGGGTATTCGGCTCCGGGCGTGGCGAAACCCGTCCGCAGGGCCTCGGGAAGGTCGTCGTGGAACCTCAGCCGGGCGTTCTCCACGCCGAGGACCGCCTTGGCGTGGAATGTCCGTTCCAGAGCGGCGGAGCCGCTGCGTTTCTTCACCTTGAGCTGCACCCGTAGGAGGTCACCCGCGAGTCGTTCGAAGACCAGCCGCTCGGCCTCCGGGCTGCCGCCGATGTAGCGCTCGTACCGTTCGGGCTCGTCCATGCGCGCCTCTTCGCGAAGGGGGGGGTCTGTGCACTCTGCAACGACGTTGCCGTACCTCGGGGACGCTGTCGTGCGGAGCGAGGCAGACGGGCGACGGATCCCACCGGCGCGGGCGGCCGGGCGGCGGGATGCGGCCCCCGTCGCGGCCATGATGGCCAGGCCACACCCCGCCTTTCTGAACCTACCCAGATCGGGGCGAAACGTGCGTTTCATGTTCGATTGTCCAGAACGGTCTGCATCCCGGTCGACGCCTGAGGACGGCGGGCGGACGATGGAACGGACGGAGATCCTTTCCTCCCGGGAGGAAGAAATGAACCGGCGGAACCGGCCCACACGTCTGTCCGTACTCGCCCCGCTCGCCGCCGCAGCGATCCTCGCCGCGCCGGCCGCCCTGGCCTGGGCCCCGGCGGCGGCCGCCGCCCCCGCAGCCACGTGCTCCATCTCCGGTGTGCTGGACAACGGAAAGGTGCGCCTCTCCGGCGGCGGTTTCACGCCGGGACCCGCGTTCCTGACCTCTCCGACCGCGGCGGGTGGGCAATTCACCATCGGTGCGGACGGCGGCTTCCAGATGGTGAACGTGGAGAACGCCCAGTACACCGTGTCGCAGGGCAACGAGCACACCCAGTGCAGCGGCTTCTCAGGATGAATCGGAACGCGGCTGAGGGCTGCGGGACTGTGCGAGTAGGCGCTGGATCCAGCGGGTACGGGCGTTGCGCGCGTCCCGGCTGAGTGCCGCCTGCGGTGCCAGGCCGTCGAAGCCGTGACAGGCACCGGGCCATACGTGCAGTTCAGCCTGGCCGCCGGACTGCCAGATCGTGTTCGCGTACGCCACGCCCTCGTCCCGGAACGTCTCGGCCGACCCGACCTCGACATAGGCCGGGGGAAGTCCGGAAAGGTCGGTGGCGCGGGACGGGGCCGCGTAGGGCGGCAGGTCCGCGGCACCGTGGCGGTCACCGAGCAGAGCCTTCCACGCGGTCGCGTTGGAGGTGAGGTCCCACACGTCGATCCCCGTCATCTGGTGACCGGAGAAGGTGATGCCCCGGTCGTCGAGCATCGGGGACAGCAGCAGCTGCCCCAGTGGCTCGGGACCGCCGCGGTCACGGGCCAGCAGGGCGAGGGCAGCGGCGAGCCCGCCGCCGGCGCTCTTGCCTCCGATGATGATCCGGTCCGCGTCGACGCCCAGATCGGCCGCGTGCCGGGCCGCCCAGACGAGTCCGGCGTAGCAGTCGTCCAGCGGTCCCGGGTACTGCGCCCGCGGAGCCAACCGGTACTCGACCGAGATGACGGCCAGTTCCAGTGGGAGGACCCACTCGCGAAGAATCCGCGGAAGCACGGACCACGCGTTCCCCATGATCATGGCGCCGCCGTGCATGTAGTACAGCAGCGGCAGCGGCCGCCCGACGAGCCCGGACGGCCTGGCGCTCACGAGCGTGACGTCCGGTCCGTCCGGCGGTCCCGGCACACAGAACTCCGACACCTCGAAACGGCCGTCGGCGCGGAGGTCCTCGGCCGTCGGCCGGGGCCGGCTCACGGCATCCCGCTCTTGCCTGGCCTCAAGACTCTCCGGGGAGATCGGCTCCCTCGAACCCTTGCCCAAGGCCGCCAGCGCGACGCTCACTTCAGGGTCGAAGGGGGGCGCCGCCCTCGGTACCGGGACACGGCGGGATTCCGACGGCGCACGGCGGACACTCATATCGCCCAGCCAATCACACCGCCGGGCGGCACGTTGTCAGGGGGCTTCCAACCCTTCCTCGCCGCCGAAGTTCCAGGCTTCGATGTCGCGGTAGTGGATCGGTCCCGGCCCGCGGCCGAAGTTGCTGCCGACCAGGTGCAGGCGTTCGGCCTGCCATGGGCGGCCGGTGAAGGCGGCGAGTCCGGCGGCGGCCTCCACCGCGCAGGAGGGGTCGTTCCGGCGGGCGCGGGCCAGCGTCAGATGGGGGTTCAGCGGCCGCTCCACAAAGGTGACACCGCATTCCCTGACCACCGCGCGTACGTCGGTGGCGAGCCGGTGCAGCCCCTCGAGGTCTCCGCCGATCCCGCTCCACAGCACCCGATCGCCGAAGTGTCCGCCGCCGCGCAAGTCCAGTTGCAGGGGTCGGCGCGTCGCCGCGAGGTCGGCGAGCGGTGGCTGCAGGAGCGGGACGGTCGTCACCGGGAGCTCGCCGAGGAAGGCCAGGGTGATGTGCCAGTCCTCGATGCGGTTCCATCGCATGCGCGGGTACGCGTCGTAGGCGGGCCGCAGCTCCCGTGCCAGCTCGTCCTTCGCGTCGTCGGGCGGGGCGAGGGCGATGAACACGCGCACGGTCGAGGTCTGGACCTGTTCGTTCACGAGGGACTTCGTACTCATCGCGTGGCGCCCAGCCGCTCACGCCACCAGTCCACCGTCGCCTTGACCTGCTCATCGACGGGGGTGGCTCGTACCGTGAACTCCGCTTCGTACGCGCTGGAGTCGACGACGAACGGACGGTCGAACTGATAACGGATCTCTTTCAGTTCCCGGATCAGGGGAGAGAAGACCGACGCGACGCCCAGCACGGCCGGCGACAGTCTGCGCACCGTGACCGGCCCCGTCTGCGACTGAGCGGCAAGGCGGTCGACCATCTCCCGGACGGACACTGCGGGCTCCGTCGGGACGTGCCAGGCCCGTCCCCAGGCCCGCTCCTCGCCCGCTGCCTCGGCCAAGGCCCTGGCCACATCGGGGAGATAGCTCCAGCTGTGCGGGGCGTCCGGGTCCCCGAGCGTGGAGACCGGCTTGCCGCGCAGCAGCCGTGGCATGACCCGTGCGGCCAGGTGCCCGCCGTCGGTCACGCCGGGCCCGAAGAAGTCCGAGGCCCGCACCTCGACCGCCTTGATACGACCCTGCTCGTGCAGGTTCCGCGCCTGCTCCCAGAGGGCGACGCGCACACGCCCCTTGGCGCCGGTCGCCGCGAGCGGCAGCTTCTCGGTCATGGGACCGTCCACCGGACCGTAGCCGTAGAGGTTGCCCAGCATGACCAGGACGGCCCCGGTGTCCTCGGCAGCCGCGCAGGCCGACGCGGCCAGCGGCGGCCATTGACTCGTCCAGTGATGGTAGGGCGGTGCGGCGCAGCTGAAGATCGCGGCCGCGCCCTGCGACGCCTCGATCAGTCGCCTGCTGTCCGTCGCGTCGAAGGCGACGTGCTCGATGCCGGGCTCCGGGCGCCGGCCCGATCTGGTGACGACCCGTACGGAGTGCCCCTGCTCGGCCAGCAGCCGGGCGGTGGCCGCCCCGGCAGGCCCGAATCCCATCACGACATAAAGACTCACCCGCGAACACTAGCGCGAGTGCGTGTTGCGCTCATGCCAGGCACCCGCTGTGCTCGACGGGCGCGGTGACCCCGGCCGCGACACGCCAGGTGCCGGGCGCAGCCGGAATTCGCCCGGCACGGCAAGGGCAGGTCTACGGTTGGCCACGTGCTGAGCCACGTGCAGAACGCCGAGGTCGAGGTATTGATCGTCGGCGGTGGGCCCGTCGGTCTCACCGCCCGGGCGCTGCTGGAACGCTGGGGCGTGCGGACGCTGCTCGTCGAGAAACACCGCGAGCTGTCGCCCTTCCCCCGGTCCCGGCTGGTCAACGCGCGCTCGATGGAGATCTTCCGCCAGCTCGGCCTCGCCGCCCAGATCACGGCCGCCGCGTTCGCACCGGAATTCGGGCGCGTCCGCTTCCGTGACACCCTGCACGACAGCGACTTCGCCAGCGCGGCGATGGTGGGGGTCAACGCGCCGATCCCCGAAAGCCCCGTGATCGGTGTGGTCACCTCGCAGGACCGACTGGAGCCCACGCTGCTCGCGGCAGCGGACGCGCAGATGCGGTTCGGGGTCGAACTCGTCGGCCTGGCCGAAGAACCCGAGAGCGTCGTCGCCTCGCTCGTCGACCGCCGAGGCGGTGAAGAGGTCTCGGTCCGGGCCCGATACGTGATCGCCGCCGACGGCGCGAACTCCACCGTCCGGCAACGGCTGGGCATCGCCACCGCCGGCCCCGGAGCGATGGCGGGCTTTACCACCGTCGTGTTCGACGCCGACCTCAGCCGCTGGTGCGCCCAGCAGCCCGCCGGGGTCTACTTCACCGCGCACGGATCCTTCGCCCCGCTCTACCCCGAAGGGGGCTGGGCCTGGGTCGGTCCCACGCCGGAAGACGCCGCAGGCGTCGACTGGTCCGACCTCGTCTCGCGCGCCCTCGGGCCCAGGACGGACGTACGAGCGGAGGTGGTACGGGTTCAGCACTGGGTGATGAATGCGTTCGTCGCCGAACGCTTCCACCACGGCCGGATCCTGCTGGCCGGCGACGCCGCGCACGCGATCCCCGTCTTCGGCGGCATGGGCATGAACGCGGGCATCGCCGACGTGCACAACCTGTGCTGGAAACTGGCAGGCGTGCTCAAAGGGTGGGCCGGATCAGCCATGCTGGAGACGTACGAAACGGAACGGCACCCCGTTGCCCAACTGACTCTCCGCCAAGCGGTGGCCAACACCCAGCTGGCGCTCCAGGTGCAGAGCCGGCGCCGCGAGCAGCTCCGAACCGGCGGAGCAGCGTCGGCCCCGACCGAACTGCCCTGGTCTGACCGGTACTTCGCCCAGCTCGGTCTCGTGTTCGGCGTCACCTACCACTCCGACGCCGTCCTGGCCGGCGGCAGTATCCCACCCGAGCAGTCCGACGCGGGCACGGACTACGTCCCCACCGCGGAGCCGGGCCACCGCATGCCACACCTCTGGCTCACACGTGACCGATCCACGCTCGACGCCTTCGGGGAATGGTTCACCCTGCTCACCCCGGACCCCACCACCTGGGAGCGACGAACGGCCGCACCATGGCCGCTGCGCGTCGAGACCCTCACCGCCGAGCACGCGGACCTCTGCAGCCTTCCCCCACGCGGAGCACTGCTCATTCGGCCCGACGGCCACGTGGGTGCCCGCTGGCACGACCGCCCGTCGAGCGACTCCGCCCTCCGCCACGCCCTCACCGCGATCACCGGCTCGGCACCCCCCTCGTAACTCCCCGGAACGGTCAGTGGACGACGCTGAAACTGCGCCACGGCAGGGTGCCGGGCGCGGTCACGTTCGAGGTGGACATCGGGACGTAGATTCCGGGGGCCTCGTCGGTCTTCTGGCACTCCGGTGTCCGGTACATGATGACGTCGAGCTCGGTGTTGTTCTCCACGTGCGATGCGCCGCGCGGAAGGCTGATCTTGTGGCAGCCCTGGACGGGGGTGTTCGTGTACGAGAGCACGACCGGGGAGTCGGCGGCGCGGAAGCTGAGTTCGCCCAGGGTGTTCTTGCCGGTCGAGCAGGCCGTGGCCGTGAGCAGCAGTGCCGCCCCGGTGATGACGCCGATATGCCGGAGGTGGGACATGGTTCGGTCCTCGTCTGTCCAGTGATGGCTGCCGTTGACCGCAGCATGGCGTGCCACGCGCCGGGAGGCATCCGTTGCGCATCCAGCGGGATGACGGCCGAAGGGGGGAGGGCGCCCCGCGCGGCCATGTGCGGCGGCAGGGGAGTACTGGAGCAGGCGGGATGCACGTGTGGACAGTGTGACTGTAAGTGACGAAAGTCGTCGGCTGCCCGCACCCCTGGACTGCCGATTGCGCCGAGCGGGTGCCGTGCGCGGTGTAACGGACCGGTGGCTTGCTGTCACAGCCCCAGGGTGATGGCCAGTCGGGTGAGCTCGGCGGTGCTGTGGACGTTGAGCTTGGCGCGGATGCGGCGGAGGTAGGCGTCGACGGTGTGCTTGGAGAGTCCCATGTGGCGGGCCGTCTGCAGGTAGGTGTGACCTGCGGCGATGTGTCGCAGGGCTTCCTGCTCGCGGGGAGCCAGCGCAGCTGCGGGGGCTTCGGTGTGCGGCGTCGAGAGTGTGAGGCTCATGGGATTTCCTCCGCCAAATCGGCTAGGTCATCGCTGCTCACGTCCTCGGAAGCAGGGGACTAAATGTCCCTTTTGTCTCTTGTTAAGAGCCTGACCGGCCGACTTCATGAAGGTGTCCGCCGACTGTCACAGGCGTGTGACAAGGCACGTCCGTACGGGTGCGCCGACGCGGTCAGTGGCGGTGTCGTCACGTGTGGGGCAGCGCCCTCTGCAGCTTTGCGTGCAGGTCCTTCGCGAGTTGCAATTCCGATGGGGGTTTGTCGGCGTAGAGGCGGCGCAGTTCGGTGGTGAAGGTCTGGGTGAAGGCGCCGTACAGCGGGGTACGGGGGCGCTGGACGGCGTTCTGCAGCGCGGGGAGAAGGGTGTCGCGCGCGTACGCGGGGCGGCCCTGCTTGTCCCGCGGCATGCGGTCGGTGCTCTCGGCGGACGAGGTTGGGGACGGGGACGGGGACGCGGTGGCAGACGGGGCGGCGGGTTTGTCCGTGGCGCACGTCAGGCCGTTGTCGTTGTACGCGGACAGCCTGGTCGCCGCGAACCCCTCGTCGAGCAGACAGCGCTCGCTGTCCCGGCCGGTGAGGAACCTGATCAGCGCCTTGGCCGCGGTGCCGCGCTTCGACGCCTTGGTCACGGCCAGGTTCTGGCCTCCCAGCACCGCTCTGCCGGGCAGCGGGGCCACCCCCAGCTGCTGGTCGTTCAGGGATTGGTGCAGGCTGCGGTAGGCGTACGGCCAGTGGCGCAGGAAGGCCGTTCGGCCGTCGGCGAAGTCGCCGAGGGATTCGGCCTCGGCGGAGCGGCTGGCATCTCCCAAGGTGTACGGAGCGTTGGTACGGTCGCGCAGCTCCTTCAGCCCTGCCTCCAGGTCCTGCACGGACCCGGTGTACTGTCCGGCCCCGTCGGTGAGGCGGAGGCCGTCGACGGCGGAGGCGAACGACTCGATGCCGTTGACAGTGAGGCCCTCGTACGGTGCGAGCTGGGTGGTCCACCCCTTCTCGTAGCCGGACTGCGCGCTCCGACCGGCGTCACCCATGGTGTCGATCAGCTGCTGGACCGTGGACCACTCCGTGCCCTTGCCGAGTTCGGTGTTCGTGACGCCCGCGTTCTTCAGGTAGTCGCGGCGGTAGAAGAGCAGCCCGACATCGCTGTTGAACGGGGCGGCGTACAGCTTCCCGCCCCAGCTGGCCGTGGCGGCGACGGACGGGATGACATCCGCGTCCACCAGGTCGTCGGGGAGCTGCTGGACCAGGCCCGCGTCCGCGAACTCCGGTACCCAGGTCACGTCGAGGTTGACCACGTCGTACTCCGCACTGCCGGACTGCAGCGCGCCCAGCAGCTGGCTGCGCTGCTGGTCCGCCGAGCCCGGCAGCTCGACCAGGCGGGCCCGGAAGCTGGAGCCGGTGTCCTCCTGCTGCCGGTTCCACTGCTCGATCAGCTTCTGCCGGACGCCGCCCTTGCCGGTGACGTCACGTCCGCTGGCCACCACGATGTCGCCCTCCGCGGCACCGTTGTCAGCCGGCTGGCCCGTGGCCTGTGATCCGCCGTCGCCGGCCCCGTCGCACGCTCCCAGCGTGAGGACCGCCACGAGGACCGCGGCCAGGGCGCGTGGGCACCGGCCGTACGTACCGCGCCGTCTGCTGCGGGGCGTCATTCGGTGCCTCCTGTTCCCGCTCGGGCGACCTCGTCGCGCAGCCCGGCCACCAGATCGGTCCGGGTGTCCAGGCAGCGCCCGCCGGTCGCCTCGGAGATGACGGCGTCCGGCTTGCCCTTGTCACAGCCGCCGCTGTCCAGGGATGCCATCACCACCGGAACCTTCCGGTCCCGTGCGTACGCGCGCAAGGCTTCGAGGTGTCCGCCCTCGGTCAGCCGGTTGTTGTCCTCGTCGTCGGTGATGAAGACGATCAGCCGCGGACGGTCGTCGTCGGCGCCGCGCTGCGCCATGTACTCCAGGGCCGAGGCCAGGGCCTGGTACGGATCCGCCTCCAGGTCCTTGACCTGGGCCCGTTGGTCGATGGCACGCTCGGCCTCCTCGCGCCGGTACCGGCCGAACGGCAGCAGCTCCTGGTGCGCGAGCGGGGCGCCGGGCGCGGCCGCGACGGCCCAGACGCCGTACTCGTCCTGGTTGCCCAGGCCGCCGAGCGACTGCTTGACGATGCCTGGCGCGCCGCCGGGCCCCTGCCACAGGTCGCCCATCGAGCCGGAACTGTCGAGCAGGAACAGCACCCGCCCGGGCCCGCTGGCCTCCCGGTACTCCTTCAGCGCCGTGGCCATCGCGGCCTGGCGGGCCGGGGCGGCAAGGCTACGGGGGTTGCCCAGGGCGCCGAATCCGCTGAAGGTGAGGTCGGGGGCGAGGGGGCGGTGTTCCCCCGCGGGGCTGCGGAAGCCGTCCTTGCCGAACTCGACCAGTCCGCCCCGGATCTCCTCCCCGGCCTTCCCCTTGCCGCCCGCCGCCGAGCCCTGACCCGTGCCGGTCAGCCAGGCGCGGAACCGCTCGACGGCGTCCTGCCGGGCCGCCTCGTCGCGGACGGCCTCCCGCCACCGCACCCGTACGAACGTGGGGTCCAGGCCCGGCGCGTCATCGGGATAGGCGGCCATCCGCCGGGCCCGCGTGGTGCTGTGGCAGCCCACGCCGGACTTCAGCAGGAACTCCGGCACCAGGGCCGCGGTGCGGTCGTCCACGGAGTCGTCGTCGGGCAGGACGCACAGTAGGTCCCCGCTGGTGGGCGAGGGCGGTCCGGGCTGCCTGACGCTGCGTTCGGCGGTGGCGGCAGCGCTCATCCCTCCCGTACCCCCGGCACCTCCCGCACCGTACAGGCCGATGGTCGCCACCAGGCCCGAGTCCGTGCGCTCCGGGTCCGGACGCCGTACCTCCGCCTTCGCGTCCCGCTTGCGCAGTGCATCCATCAGCGTCGCGAGCCCGCCGTTCCGGTCGGAGATCCCCTCCGCCGCGAGCTGCTGGGGCACGGCGAGCACGAGGGGCGAGTAGGCGAACGGGGCGGGGTCGACGAGCAGTTCCGCGTAGCTGCGCTGGTTTTGGGGCGGGAGGGCGCGGGTGGCGCTCGCCCGAGTCGCGGGAATCCAGATGTCCGGCTGGGGGCCGATGTCGCGCTGCGGATTGACGGCCTCGGTCGTGGGTCTCTGCCACGGGTCGGACTGGTCGTGGAACGCGGCGACGACCTCCGCGGCGCCGGCGCTGTACACGGTGATGCCATTGCGCCGGCAGCCGTCGTCGGCCCGGTTCGCTTCCGACACCAGGTACACCTCCGTCGCCTTGCGCACGGTGGACTCGAGGTCGGGGTCGGTGAGCAGCCGGAGTTCGAGCGGCGGCTTGCAGGGGCGCCCGTCGGCGAGGTATTCGGCGAGTAGGTACCCGGCGGGGAGGAGACCAGCGAGAACGATGAGCACCGCGGCGCTGACCGCCGCCACGCGGGTCCTGCCGGTGAGGCGTCGACGGTCGGTCCGGCCCGGCTCGTCGGCAGGGCGCGGGCGGCGACTTCCGGGAAACGGCCACAGCGGCCGGCGGCCCCATAACGGCATGCGTGTCACGCCCGCGTCGGCTGTCACGCCCGCGTCGGCCGTCACGGCTGCCTCGGCTGCCGCGCCCTGGAGCTGCGGGCCGTCGGCCCCGGAGCCCGCCTCGGCCTCCGGCCGGCCCCCGCCCTGCACGTCCGGCGCGTTCGCGTCGGCTGCGGAGCCCGCTGCGAGCAGCACGTCCGTGCCCGAACCGGCCGGGCGGCTCTGCGGCTCCCAGTTTTCTGGGGGCTCGCGCAGCGTCGTGTGATGCGTGGACATGTACGCCCACAGCCGCTCCGCCAGTTCCTTGAAACCCACGGGAGCCACGGGATCCCCGGGTCCGTCGTCGACGCGCAGGAGGCGTATCAGCTGCGCCGTGAAGGGAGTCGGGGTGGCGTCGTCCCCCGCGTCGATCCGGTTGTTGGCCTGCACGCTCATCAACAGCGAGATCCGCTGCCGCTGGGAGGTGTCGAGCGCGTCCCAAGCCGCCGAAGCATTGCCCGCGTAGCAGCAGTCGAGCACGACGACCACGTGTTCCGCGTTGGTGTGGGTCAGCACGGTCAGGACGCTCTTCCAGGGCACGGCGCCTCGGAACACCGACTGTGTGCCCGCCTCGATCGTTGCCGCGCCCATCAGGAGCCACAGTTCGTCACCGGTGCTGGGCACGGCGCCGTGTCCGGAGAAGTAGAGCAGGAGCAGGCCCTCGGCCTCGTCGACGGCCTCGTCCAGTCGGCGGTCGAATTCGTGCACGTTGCGCGGCCGGAAGACTCCGATCTCCTCCTCGCCGAACATCCCGCCCTCGCGCAGCGCAGCCGCGAGGCCGACGAGATTGTGCTCGACCGCCTCAAGGTTGCCGGATACTCCGAAGGGGTGACCGGGCTGCGTGAACTCGTACGCGGGTACGCCGACGAGCAGTGCCCGGTTCACCCGCCCGCGCGGGTCGAAGCGCGCCACCGGACTACCTCGCGTCGCCGTCCGGCAGGACCTCGACCTCCGGGGGTTCGCCCCGCTCCACGGAGCGGCGGTTCTCCCGCCACGCCTGGACCCCGCTCTTCGCCTGCTTGTACACGTCGTCGAAGAGCGTGGGGCCGACGATGCCGACCAGGACCAGCAGGATCTCCAGCCCGGCCCCCATCGGGCTGCCGGGCTGCTCCTCGGCCCCTGCACGCTCCCTGATCTCCAGGGCGCCGCTGCTTCTGAGCGCCTCCAGCTTGTGCTCCCGTTCGAGCCACGCCTTCAGGGCCCCGACATCGCTCGCGCTCGCATCCTGCCCCAGGCGTATGCGGACAGCCCTGTTCGCCAAACCTTCCCCCTCGGTCATAACTCAACATCATGGCACGCGTTTTGGGGGCGTGGGGAGACATCGGTCCAGTACGGATCCGCGCCCGCGCGCGCCGGGGCTTGGCCAGGAACAACGGCGCCGGGGCGGCAGGTCGTGACGGTTGGCGCACACACGTGCACGAGTGACGCAGGAGATCGTCGAGTGTCGCAGCCGGGAAGCCGTCGAGCAGTCGGTACGTGCCTCGCTCAACTTTGCCACCTATGACTCCGCCGGCTCTCAGGTCGCTTATGCGCGTGCGTCACCGATCGGGCCACCTTCGCATGGCTGTGTGACGTGTATGTGGCTCCTGCACATCGCGGGAAAGGCCTCCGTACCTGGATGGCCGGCGCTGTTCGCGACCACCTGGCCCCTTACAACCTCAAGCGCGTCCTGCTTTCCACCCTCGACGCCCATGAGGTCTATTCGAAGGTCGGGTTCGTTCCCTTCCCGAATCCCGAAAGACTGATGATCCTGGATCCGGCGCAATGAGTCGATTGAAGGAATGGTCGCCCCACGCAGCAGATGCCGGAGAGGCTGTGGGCCTCTCCGGCATCTGCTGCGTGGGGCGGCTCGCCGGGACGGGATCCCGGGGGCTGCGGGGCTGTCAGTGCCCTCACTTACCGAGCTTCGCCTTCAGGTCCTGCTTGATCTGGTTCTTGATGACCTGCTTGTTGACCTTGCTCACGGTGCCGCCCTTGCCGGTGCCGTCGCCGCCGACGGACGTGGCGTCGCCCAGGTTGGTGGCGTCGGCGCTGGCGTTGCCGCCGGTGGCGCTGCCGGTGGTGATCACGCACTTGCCCTTGCAGTTGCCGACGCCGGAGTTCGCGGCGCCACCGGTGGCCGTACCACCGACCGTGGTGTTCTCGGCGTTGGAGTCACCGCCGGTACCGATGCCGTCGGCGCTGTCGTCGCTGTGGGCGAGGGAGACAACCTGCTGCGGGGCGGCGGCCGGGGCGGCCATCGCGGTCGCCGGCAGGGCGATACCGCCACCCACCAGCGCCAGGGAAGCTCCGGCCAGAACGATACGACGGGTCGAGAAACGCTCGAACATGATAATTCTCCATTCGGTGTAAAAAAGAGGGGTGAATACCGTCCCGCAGAAAAGGCCGGGGGTAATTGTTTCGGCCCTTGTTCTCCGGGGGTTCCCGGTGAGGGCGTACTTCAAATAAACCCTGCGAGGGGACGGCTGTCACACCACTTGAATACGTGGCTTGACGTCCGGAATCAATTTTGGTAAAAGCCGCCTTCATTCGGGACGGGGTCCACGGCGACGATCGGGCAGGCGCCGAGACCGATGCCCCCGACGGCCCGGGCCGGCCAGCCCCTGAAGTACGGCAGGGCCCCGCTCGCGCGTCTTGGCCCTTCTGCGCCTTCGGGCCCCGTCCGAGCCATCCCTCGCCCGTACCGGGCGCCGGCGCGCCCCGTACGGATCACACCGGGAAGCCGACGCCCGCTGCTCATGATCGGCCGTCCTCGGCCTTGTCGCGGGGGGGCGCTGGTGGCGGTTCCCGCCCCGGCCTCAGTTCCCGATGGACGGCGCGGTACCCGCCCGCGACGGCGGGGTGGGCTGCGGGGAGCCCTGCAGGGCCAGCGCGGTGAGCACGACCAGCGAGTCCGTCCAGCCCAGGGGCGCGACCGAGGACGGCAGCCCGGCGCCGTTCACGGTTTCGGGAAGCTCACCCAGCCCGTTCCGCTTCGACAGAACCCAGTCCAGCACCCTGCCCGCCCTCTCCTGCTCGCCCGTCCCCGACCACGCGAGCGCGAAGAAGGAGGTACTGGCCGTCCAGGCGTACGATCCCCAGCTGAAATCGGGGTCGTCGCCCGGCGAGACACCGCCGTTGGGCAGCAGCAGCGCCCGGTAGGTGGAGTCCAGTGCTCCGCCGAGGCCGGGCGGGGCGGCGTTGAACGGGGGCGCCATGAACGCCACCGCACTGTCCCGGCCGTGCTTGCCGTCGACGGTCCGCTGGTAACCCAGCGGGGCGAAGGCGTCGGCGATACCGGCGGACAGCCGCCGGGCCGCGTCCCCCCAGCGCTCCGCGTCCTCGCCCATGCCCAGCCGGGCGGCCAGGTCCGCCGAGGCGTTGAGCCCGGCCAGCAGCGGAGCGGCGGTACCGATGTTGGTGGTCGCGGTGTCCAGCTCCCAGTAGTCCGGGGACGCCGGGGGCAGCCCGTCCGGCCCCAGGGACTGCGCCGCGTAGTCGGCGGCCTTCCGTACCATCGGGTACAGCGCGCGCAGTCGTTCGTCCCGCCCGTCCGGCGGCGCCGCCCGGTACCACTGCCAGGTGGCCCAGGGCACCCAGCCGTTGCCGTCCAGCTGCCACTTCCGAGCGTCGGGCGGTCCGCTGCCGTCCAGCTTGGTACGCGCCTCCCAGGTCCCGTCGGCCCGCTGGGTACGCGCGTCGTAGCCCAGGATCCGGTACGCCTCCTCGTCGTGCCCGGTGGCGGCGAAGGCGACGGCGGCGAAAGCACCGTCCCGGGGCCAGGAGTACTGCCAGGCCGGCGACCATCCCGCGGCGAACGCGCCGCCCGGCTTCAGCAGCGCCCGCATCGACAGCAGGGCGCGCTGCGCACCAGCCCGCTGCGCGGCGGTGGTCCCCGGCACCTGGCCCGCGGCCAGCCAGGCGCGGCTCTCGTCGACCTGCGCGAGGGCGCCCGGGTCGTCCGCCGCGACCACGGTGGACGCGGAGGCTCCGTCCGGCAGGTACCGCCACCGGCCGGACGGCAGACGCAGCACGTTGCTGCCGTCCACATAGGAGGCGCCTACGGCGAAGGAGGGCAGCACGGCCTCGGTGGTCACCCGGTTGGTCAGCAGTCCCGAGGTACGGGCGGCCAGCGCCGAGGTGGGCACGTAGCAGGGCTCCGTCTCCCCGCAGCGCGCGCTCCCGGTGGGATTCACGTGGAAGGCCAGCCGGGAGGCGTCGGCGTGCCAGCCGCCCCAGTACGTCCTGTCGTAGTTCCAGCTGGTCAGCGAGCCGGGTACGGACTGCCGCGTGCCGTACCAGGCGATGGGCTTGCTCTCCGCCGTGGTCGCCTGGACGAACAGGTAATACGTGGCGTCCGCGGTGACGGCGGCGCTGACAGGGAATTCGACCCAGCCCGCGCCGGCCCCGCCCAGGTCGGCGAGGTCCAGCGTCTTCGACGCGATCACCGACCCGGCGTCGGTGCGGACCCGGCGGACCTGGGCGGTCACGGTTCCGGTCGCGGCACCACTGCCCAGGTAGACACTGACCCGGGAAAGCTGGGTGCCGGAAACGGTGAAGGCCTGGGCCGCCGCGTTGTTGGTGGACTTCACGCTGAACAGGGCGGTTTCGCGGTCGGTCTGCCCGTCGTAGGGCACGACTGCTGCCGCGTTGGGGTCGGGGAGCACTGCGGGAACGCCCGTCAGTGTCAAGGAGAGCAGGGCGGGCAGCAGGGTCCTCGCGATCGCCATCTGTTACAGGCCCTTCCGTCGCTCGACGGGCGCGCCGGGCGAAGGGTGCCGGGACGCCGAAAGCTGGACCCACCATGCACGCATCCGGACCTGGAGATGGGGGAGTCGGGACGTGTCCCACCGGATGGGGTCGTAACGACATCCGATCGTGTGACAGAAACAGCGGCAGGGGTAGCGGCCCGAGCCAGAGTTGGAGCGAGGGCCGGAGGCAGCGGCGCGACCGGTCAACGGACTTCGTCCCGTTCCGCTGACCCGCGCGGAGGTGTCAGGGAAAGGTGGGCGGCTCGGCGGCCAAGGCCTTCTCGTGACCGTCCAGCCACTGGGCCAGCTCCACGCAGCTCACCTTCCCGTGGTCGGGATAGTCGACCCGGTAGCCGCTGTCGTCATTGCCCGGCAGGCCCGTCTCCACGCACCGGGCGGCGTAGGGCAGGGTGAAGGCGATGCCCTTGGCGTTCGTGCGCACCGACGGGCTCGGGTGACTGCCGAGAATGACGGCAGCCGACGCAGCACGGGCGGCGAGGTCGTCATTGCCTTGCCGCAGACCGGCGATGACGGCCGGATCCCGTCTGGACTGCTCGTCGAGCCGCTCGAACCGCTGCATCAGGAACCGGACTCGGTTCGATGCCTGGATCAACTCCCCGTAGCGGGTGATCTGTTCATTGGTGCGGGCGGTGGCCTGCTGGCCCGCGATCTGGGCTTTCGCGGCTTCGATCGTGCTGCGCGCCTGAGCCCGGCCGGTCTCCAGCACGCTGTCGGCCTGGAGGTAGCCGGCGATGACGGTGCCGATGACGGCCGCCAGGCCTACGTATGACGGTGCGTGCCGTTGTACGTGCTCACCGAAGCTCGCCATTCTCCGATCCTGTCAGCCGCCCGAACCCATCCGTCCGAAGTGGCCTGATCGCTGCGGATTCCTGGCCGAATCGAACGTGCAGCTGGCCGACGCCCACTCAGACCGGAGATCAACAGGTTCGCTCGTATTCGACCTGGGCGAGGGGGTTGCCGTCGCCGAAGTCGAAGACCCGTGCGGCGCCGGATTCGGTGAAGCCGCACTTGGTATAGAAGCGGCGGGATCGCGGGGTGTCACGCAACGTCCACAAATGCACCCGGGCGAATCCCTCATCGCGGAGGCGGAGCAGCGTCCCGGTCATCAACGCGGGGGCGACACCGCTGCCCCAGCTGTCCGGGTGACTGTAGAAGCTACTGATCTCCGCGGCACCCGGCCTGGTCGGAGACGGCAGAAAGACGGACAGCGCCACGGGGCGGCCATCGAGGACGGCAAGCAGGATCGTCCCGGCCCCTTCGCTGATTCGCGCGTGCCATCGGTTACGCCTGCTGAGCACTCCACGGGCGGCGAACTCCGGCTCGAAGAAGGGGGCGTAGGCCGCCTCCCAGGCGGTGGCATGGATCTCACCGAGCACGTCACCGTCATCCGGACCAGCGTCACGAACCTCAATCATCCGATCATGCTACCGAGCGGGTCGGACGGCCGCTCGTGCGCTTCGAACCCCGTCATGCCCTGCCGGTCGGGGGGAGGGCGCGCAGGAGGTCCCACAGTGGGCGCGATCCGCCGGCCCATTCGGCGAGGAGGTGGCGGTCGACAAGGTGCAGTCGTTGGGACTTGGCGAACTGGGCCGCGTTGTCGGTGATCCGGCCGTTGGTGAGCATGACCAGGACGTCGCCGTGGTGGACCTGCCTGCCCGTGCCGTTGAGGACGTGGAGGTCGGGGGTGCCGACAGGCTTCCCCGACCAGCCGTCCTTCCGGTGCTTGCACTGGATGACCCACCGGCGCCCGTACGGGTCGGTGGCCTTGACGTCGGCGCCGTTGTCGCCGCGTCCGCCGACCTGTCGCGCGTCCGCGCAGCCGTCGCGGCGCATCAGGTCCCGCACCGCGAACTCGAACTCCCGATGATGCAGACCATCGAGCTGTCCGAGCACGTAGCGCAGGCCGCTCGCCCGTACCTGGTCCCACCGGGCGGCCTCCGTGCGGCGCCACGCCCACGCGGCGAAGACCGCGGCTGCCGCCAGCAGTACGGCGGCCACGGTCCAGGGGCGGGCGGACAGCCACCGCAGCGCGGCCGTCGCCAGGCTGAACAGAACCGCGACCGCGAGAGCGGCGAGGACCACCTGCTCCAGGCGTTGTTCCTTCCGCTGCCGTCGCCGCCGGGGCCGCCGGAGCCGCGTAGGCCGCCGACCGGAACGCCGGACAGGACGACGCCCGCTCACCTGATGCTCCCCGGGCAGGGATGGGCAGCGTGTTGCGAGGCCGCGGCGCACCACCCGGCCGGAAGAGGGAGACGGTATGTGATGGTCACTGGCCGGCCTGGGAGACGCCGCCGACGAGCTGGCCAAGGAAGTCGGCGATGCCCTGACCGACCTCGGTGGGAGCGAGGACGATCCCCAGCGCCAGAACGATGATCACGGTCATCTTCTCGTCGAACCGGGTCCGGGCCTGTGTGCGCCGACGCAGCCGCAGAACGACGATGACCACCAGCAGTACTGCCACGTTGATCGTCAACAAGCGCCCAGTCCCCCCGCCAGAACCCCCGCGGGGCAGCGGACGACAGCCCCTCGTTCCTGTGTAGCCCGAGGCCGGCGGCGCTGTGGCCAGATCGCTGGTGATTGGCGGCAACGCGACGCGCTGGCCGGATTCCGCGGGGCCGCGTGTTCGAAGACGTCCTCGGGCTCAACGCCGTCGGCCGGTACCACCATGCGCCAGGCCGAGCGTGCGCCGTTGTGCGCCCCGTCATGCCGCCGGGCGGTGCACCGACGCCGTTGTGGCAAGGGAGGACCGGGACGACCATTGCTGACGTTCGTCACCACACCCGGGGCCCGTCCAGGTACGCGGATCGCCCGGGGCGTACCGGATTCGCCATGGGTCGGGACCCGTGTTCGCCGCGGTGAACAGCCCGGCGCTGTGTTGTCAGAGCCCGAGAGGAACGGACTGCCGTGATGGACCCCCATGCCCTTCGCCGCCCCCTCGCCGACCCGCCAAAGACGGTTGACGCAGAGGGCGATGTCTACCTCATCTCCTTTCCCGCGTGTGGCCGGACCTGGCTGCGCCTGCTGATGGCCAAGGCCATCTCGGCAACTCACGGGATACCGATGGAAGTCTGCCGGGACCTGGAGCTGACCGATTTCAGCAACGCCGACTCGACGATTCCCCGCATCGTCTTCTGGCACGACGACCGAGTCGCCTGGCGGACACCGGCCGAACTCTCCTGGGACAAGGACTTCTACCGTGACCGCAAGGTCGTGTTCCTGCTCCGTGACATCCGGGACACGGCCGTCTCGCACTACTTCAAGCGGACGCGCGGGAAGGGAAATCCCTACACGGCCGGGCTGGGGGACTTCCTGACCGAGGAAGAGGGAAGCGTGCACACCTGCCTGGCGTGGTGGAACATCTGGCACGCCCGGCAGGACGTTCCCGCCTCGTTCCTGCTCACTTCGTACGAGGCCCTGACCGCCGATACCGCCGGGGAGCTCGCGCGCGTACTCAACTTCTGCGGCCTGCTCCCTGCCACTGACGAAACCCTGCGCAACGCGGTTCATTTCGCGAACTTCAAGGCCATGCGCGCCATGGAGATTTCCGACGCTCTACGTACCCAGCGGCTGCGACCGGGCTTGCCCGGGGATCCTGAGTCCTACAAGACCCGCAGGGGCGTCATCGGCGGGTTCCACGACTACCTCACCGCGGGGCAGATCTCGTACGTGAATGACGCCGTACGACATCGCCTCGCGCCGGAGTGGCACGAGGCGGCTCTCGCAGCGGACTCGGCGAGCTCCGGCCGCCCCTGAGCCGGGCCTTTCACCCGGGTCGAAGATCCGGCCGCCGAATCCCACCCGGCGGTCACCTACAGCGCGGAGTCGTCGAGCAGTTCACGCTTGACGGTCTCGAAGTCGGCCAGCGCCCGCGGGTCCCGGCGGTAGTAATCGGTCCAGAAGCCCGGGCGCTGCCACAGTGCGGGTGCCAGACTCAGGCCGCGGTTGTCCAGCACGAGGGCCCAGCACGCCGGCATGCCGGCATCGAGCACGTCGAAGTCGGCGACGTCCCAGAACAGTCCGGGCTCCTCGGAGTCCTCGCCCAACACGCGGATCTGTACCTCGCTGTCGGCGAGGACCTCGATCTCCAACACGGTGTAGATGCCGCCAACCCGGATTCCGTCGTACTCCGCAACGGGGAGATCGGCCTGCGGGTGGACGATCTTGGTGCATCGAACTCTCATGCGGTGAGTCTTGCAGAGGCGCCCGCCCCGCCCGCCGTCAGTCGTTCAGCAGCCGCCACGCGGTGAGGGCGAGCCTGGCCCGTGTCAGTCCGGTGGGTTCGGTGAGCTCGATGTCCAGGGTCTTCGCGATCTGTTCGAGTCGCCGGGCGATGCTGCTGTGGTGCAGGTGGAGGAGGTCTGCGGCCCGGCGCAGAGAGCCGGTGGCGCAGTAGGTGTCCAGCGTTTCCAGGTCTTCCGGGCTGTCGGCGATCCGGGCGATGGCGGCCACGTCGGCGTTGCGGCGCGCGGTGTCCTGGGGCACCTCGGCCAGGAGCGACAGCGCGCCCAGGTCGGCATAGCGCATCACGGGTTCGCGCGGGGTCGTGAAGCGGAGCGCGGTGCGGGCTTCCCGCCAGGATCGGTCGGGGCTGTCGGCGGCGCTGATCCCAGCGCGTACGCCTGCCGGAAAACGGTCTGCGGCGATGGTGGTGGCCAGGATGACGCCCACGTCCGCGAGCAGCGCCGCCTTCACCGGGCGGGCCGGGCAGAGGAGGCCGCAGATCCGGTCGAGCGCAAGCTGCGACCGCACGGCGACCACGTGGACCGGCAGGTCGGCGGCGAAACCCAAGAGTCGTAGCGCCCGTGCTCTGGCCGTCTCGTCGCTGTCGGGGCTGATCGCCAGTTCGACGAGGGCGGGGTCGGCCATGGTGGTGCGGGCCGGGCCGTACCGCTCGGCGACGGCCGCGGCGGCGATGGCGAGCCGGTCGAGGAGCACGTCGTCGAGCGGGCTCGGTGGGCCGGGGCGTTCCAGCCACGCCGTGCCGATCTCCTCCTCGTCGAGGGTGATCGGCGCGGTGGTGGAAGCGGGTGACGGCGTGTCGGACGCCTGCCTGCCGTCGGGCGAGATGCGGATCGCCCGCCCCGTGCCGTGGAGCCGGATCCCGGCCACGCACTCGGCCAGGCCCGCCGAGGCCCTTGCGAGCGCCGGGAGATCCACCCGTCGGCGCATCAGCGTGTCGTAGAAGGCGACGATGCGCATCGCGCCGTCGACATACGGATCCAGTCCCGACAGCCGTACGGCCAGTGCTTCCATGGCGGAAGGATAGAAGGACAAGCGTGCGCCGATCGGTGCGTGATCGGAGCGGTATGCGCGACGGATGGCGGATGACCCCTGGGTGACGGACCGTGAGGATGGTCGTCATGGATCCCGAACTCGAAGCCTTCATCCCGTTCCTCCCGCACTTGGACCTGAACGACCCGGTCACCTCGCGCAAGGAGTTCGCCGCGCGTGCCGCCGCCGCGCCGGCGCCGGACACCTCGAACATGGCGGTCGAGGACCGTACGGTGTCCGCTGATCCGGACGTGGCGGTGCGGGTCTATCGACCGCGCCGCCACGCGCAAGGCGCCGTCGTCTGGCTGCACGGTGGCGGCGGAGTCTTCGGTGACCTGGACACCGAACATCCCTGGGCCGCCCGGGTGGCGGACCTCTCCGGGGCGGTGGTGATCTCGGTGGGCTACCGCCTGGCGCCCGAGCACCGGTTCCCGGCCGCCCTGGACGACACGTACGCGGTACTGACCTGGGCGGCCGAGCACGCCGTCGAACTCGGCATCGACCCGGCGCGGATAGCGGTCGGCGGTCACAGCGCCGGTGCGAACCTCGCGGCCGCGGTGGCCTTGCGGGCACGTGACGAGCAGGGGCCCGCGATCCGCTTCCAACTGCTCAACCAGCCCGGACTGGACGACCGGCAGGAGACGTGGTCGGCGCGGAACTTCACCGACACGCCCTGGTTCGATCGCGGCAAGCTCACCGCGGCGTGGCGGCACTACCTGGGCTCCCGGCCCGCCACACCGTACGCAGCCCCCGCGCGGGCCACCGACCTGTCCGGCCTGCCACCGGCCTACATCGCCACCGCGGAGTTCTGTCCGAACCGCGACGAGGGCATCGCGTACGCGGTGCGCCTGATGCAGGCGGGCGTGTCGGTCGAGCTCCATCAGTGGCCCGGCACCTTCCACGGATCCCAGGCGATCCTCTCGGCCGACGTCTCGCAGCGCCAGATCGCCGAACTCGGCGCCGCCCTGCGTCGCGCGCTGGCCGAGTGAGCCATGGACGCCGAACGGCACGGGGGAGTTCCCCCATTGCACTCATTGATCACGAAAGGACGCACGTCATGAATATGCGAATGGTGTTGTGCGCGAGCGCGGCCGCGCTGATCGCTTGTACCGGCACGGTGGCGGCAGCTCCCTCGCCCGACGGGAGGAGTGCGGTGCCGGCCGACGGCAACACCCCGCTGAAGTCCGCCATGGACGGTGTACACCGCGCGGGGGTGCCGGGGGTGTACGCCGAGGTGCGTGATGCCGGCCGGACATGGAGCGGCGCTTCCGGGGTCGCCGATGTCAGGACCGGCCGGCCCGTCACGCCCGACATGCGGCACCGCGTCGGCAGCGTCACCAAGACCTTCACCGCCGCCGCAGTCATGCAGCAGGTCGAGCAGGGCCGGATCCGCCTCGACGCGCCGATCGGCGGCTATCTGCCGCGACTGGTGCCGGGAGAGCGCGGCAAGAAGATCACGGTTCGGATGCTGCTCAACCACACCAGCGGCATCCCCGACTACATCCCCTACGCGTTCCCGTCGCTCCAGGGGTTCCCTTCTCGGCCGGACGTCTCGGCCAAGAGCCTGGACGACAACCGGTTCCGGCAGTTCCGCCCGGCCGAGCTGATCGAGATGGGGCTCGCGGCGCCTCCCGTCGGCGAGCCCGGAGGCCCTGAAGGGGTGTACTCCAACACCAACTACCTGCTCCTCGGCCAACTCCTCGAGCAGGTGACCGGTACCACGGCCGAGGAGTACATCACCCGGAACGTCATAGAGCGTGCCGGGCTCCGGCACACCGGCTTTCCGACCGGGCCGCGCATCGAGGGACCGCACTCGCGGATGTACGAGGCCCTGTACGGCCTGATCGACGCGCCGCGCGACTACAGCGTCTACAACATGTCCTGGACGGGGACAGGTGCCGCTCTGGTGTCGACCATGGAGGACCTCAACCGCTTCTACGGCAAGCTGCTCGACGGCAAGATCGTCAACCGGTCGTCTCTGGCGCAGATGCAGCGCACGCTGCCGGTCCGCGCCCTGGACGGATCGACGATCGAGTACGGCCTCGGTCTGCACAAGGTCACCGTCCAGGGCTGCGGGACCTTCTGGGGCCACGACGGCACGGTCTGGGGAGCCGGAACGATGTCCCTGACCCGGGCCGACGGCAAGCGCCAGATGTCCGTGGCGATCAACCTCCAGAGGTGGAACACGCGGGACTCCTCGGGAATGCCGCAGCACCACGCCATCGACGACGCGCTGTTGGCGCTGTACCGGCAGGCGATGTGCGACAGCGGAAGTCCGGCCGGGACCGAGACCGCCTCGCAGGTCTCGGCGTTCGTCCCGTAATACCGGGTCAGGACCCGGGGCGCCGCGCCCTGGCGGGGCGTCCGTCCCTCTGCCGACGGAGCAGGGAGTACGTCAGATGGCCGGGTCGTCCTCGGCGTTGAGATGAGCGGTGGGCGGGGAGGCCGGAGACTCGTCGCGATTCCATCGCGGGGAGGCGCACGTGGCCGGGAGCGCAATCAGTGCCCAGATGGCCACATGCCGAGGGCAAGTACGCCACGACGAGTGGTACGACCACCACTGCCAGGCACTTCGCCAGGCCGAACGGGACCCGGGGCGTGACGGGGCGGCTGGTGACGAGGCAGCGGACCCGGCGGACACTGCCGAACGAGGCGATGAAGGCGACCATCGTCGCCCAGACACCGATCAGCGTGAGCCCTACGAACATGGTGGCCTCGTCCGGCAGCCCGGGAGCTTCTCGCTGACCCCGTCGTGGCTGACAGACACCTGGACGTCCCGCCAGGTGGTGACCTCCACCTCGTCGCCAGGCTTGATCAGTTGCGACAGTTCACCGTTCACAGCGAGGTGTACGGGCCGGTCGGCGGGAGCCAAAACAGGGGTCAGCAACCGCACGCTAAAACGTCCGCCTGCACGCTGGCGCTCTTGGCGCTCTTGGCGCTCTTGGCGGAGAGGACCGTGCCACGGATCGTGCGCAGACAATCTGCCGTCCCCTTCGCCGCCTCCTCGCCGGCGCACCTTGCGTCCAGGAATGCCGTCCCCTCGGCGATCCGCCCGGTGACCGGAATGCTCATCGCAGCCGAGGCCGCGGGCAACACCAGTCCCAGCAGCGCCCAGGCCACCGCACGAATCCGCTCCTGCCCACCAGACTTGTTTCGAGTGGGGCGTGGCATCACCATCCGATGCGCAATCAACGAGACCATCGACCCATGCCGAGGCTCGCCGCCCGAAACTGCCGACGATCTTGTCCGCCACCAGTCCGTCCTCTGCGCGTCCGGCGGGACTACTCCAGATGAGTAGACACGACACTTCCCGCCCGCTCGCCCCGCAGACCCAACATGTGGTCGTCGGTGAGGCCCGCTGGCCCATGGCCCTTGCCGTTGTGACTGTGATCGCACTGACCCTGCTGCTGCCCGACGACCTGATCCTGGCGCAACGCTGGGTGCTCCCTGTCATCGAGGGGATGCTTCTTCTGGCGCTGATCGCAGGCGATCCCGGCCGGATCGACCGCCGCTCCACCGCCCTGCGCGCCGCCTCGATCGCGCTGGTCGGCGTCTTGGCGTGCAGTGCCGTGTGGTCGACGATCCGGCTCGTCGACGATCTCATCCACGGCGGGAAGGAGACCAGCTCCGCCGACAGCCTGCTGCAGGCGGGCGGGACCGTCTGGACCATCACCGTTCTCGCTTTCTCCCTGCTGTATTTCGAGCTCGACAGCGGCGGGGCCGCAGCCCGTGCCCACCACATGCCGCGCACCCCCCAGCTCGCCTTCCCCCAGCACCTCAGCCCCGAGGTGAGCGCCCCGCACTGGCGGCCGCGCTACATCGACTACCTCTACCTCGCGCTCACCAACGCCACCGCCTTCAGCCCCACCGACGTCATGCCCTTGGCGCCCTGGGCCAAGATCGCCATGAGCATCCAGGCCCTGGTCTCGCTGCTCGTCCTCGGCCTCGTCATCGCCCGCGCCGTGAACGTCCTCGTCTAGCCGATGAACACGCCCTGCCTGGTGGATCTCGGCCCGATCCGATGCGCGATCAACCGCCTGAACCGTCCTGGTCGCGCCCATCAACGAGTGGCTGTGACGAGCACATTCAGTCGGTGAGGGGGTCTTCGAGAACTTGAACGAGCACCCGGGTCTGGAGGTGTCGTCGGCGGGAATGGCCAGGCCGAGGCCACCGCTTCTGCCCAGACGGACTGGCACGGGGCGATGTCGACGGCTTCCGGGAGCGTGTCGAGGGCCCGCTCGACCTGATCGCCGAAGACGCTGGGGTGGCAGCCCCGGAAGTGGGATTGGCGACCGGCGCCCGCTGTCGGTACACGCCCTAGCTGACGTCGATCACGTCATCACAAGCCGTCGACTCCGGGATCGGGGTGCGGGAGTCGACGGCCCTCACCCACGCCTCCTCCTGGGAGACGGCGCCGGGCCCGCCGATCTTGTCGGCGCCCCACACCCACATCCCGCCCTCCTCGACGCTCTTCCCGATCGCCACCGTGTATCGCTGCCCCGGCTCCAGCACCTGGATCTGCGGCTCGTACGTCGTGAACGATCCGTCGGCCTGCCGCCGGGCGGCCTGTGCGAGCGTGACCACGGCGGGCGGCTCCCCTTTCAGCCTCCGGTCCACCGTGAACTTCGACAGGATCACCCCACCCTGATCGTCCCCGCGCCCCGGCCCGTTCGCCTTGTACCCGACGCGTTCGGTCACCGTACCGATGGCTACCTGATGGGCGAAGGTGGCGACGTACTCGGGCCGGGACAGGTCCGGGGAGCACAGGGCGTGGACCGTGGTCGGCTTGCCCGACCAATAGGCGTACGCCGACGCCGCAGCCGCGCACAGAGCGGCGACGGACACCACGGCAGCGGTGGTCTTGCGGTTCATCCTCAGCCCCAGAGCTTCTTGTAGTTGTCCTTGTCGACCGGTTGCGGTCCGGTGATCGCCGGGTCGTCGCGCACCTTCGTCCACATGAGTGATGCGATGGCGTCCGACTTGTGGCACAGCCCCAGGGCGTGACCGAGTTCGTGAGCGCCCACAGCGCGCTGGAAGTCCCGTGAATGACCGGTCATCTTCTTCCGGTTGAAGCGGATGACGTCGGTCGCCCCGATCCGGTCGTCCCACACGTACTGCGCCACGGCGTCACCGGTGCCGCTGTCGACGTCCCTGAACGCGAGGTCGTTGACGGTGGTGGCACCGTCCGCCAAGATCTTGATCTTGCGCCCGGAGTAGGACCAGCTGGAGATCGCCCACTTACGGGAGTCGTCGTAGGCGGTCTCGTCCGTCCACCTGATCTCCCCCTCGTCCACGGCGCTCTTGTGACGTGCCTCGGTCTCGCCGTTGATGCACGGGGCCGCCGCGCGTGCGGAAGAGGCCATCGCGGGGTGCGGTACGGCCAGGAAGACGACGGCGGCGGTAGCCGCGGCGAGCCCTGACGGGCGGACACGGGGATGGGTCATGGCGCGGCATCGTAGCGCCGGTGGTGATCACTCCGAGCGACGCCGCTCGTGTGGGTGATCAGATCGGCGGCGAGGTGTTCGGCAGTCGTCCGTGTGTCCCGAACCGATGGGGGCGGCACCAGCTCCGGGGGCAGGTTGCCCTCTCGTCGGCCGCGTGGGTGTAGTGGCCGATCGGGTCCGGCTTGCTGGTCATGGCGGGAACCTCGCTTCTCGGATACGGCGGTGAGGGCTGGGAGAGTGCTGGCTGAGGCGGCGTCAGCCGGCCTGCTCGGCCCGGGTCTTGAGGGCTGCGAGCCAGGCGGTCAGGGAGTCGTGGAGCGCCTGGCCGAGCACCGTGGCGTCGGCGTCGACGGGGGCGCCGCTCCAGGACTCCTCGGTGCGGACGGTGACCTGGCCGGCGGTCTGCTCGAAGGTCCAGACGTGGACGCCCTCGATGCCGGCTGCGGGGCCGCCCCAGACCACGCGCTCGCCGGGGACGATCTCGCGGATGGTGGAAGTGATGTCCAGGCCGTGGGTCTTCCACCGGAAGGAACTTCCGGGCAGCAGCGGGCCGTCGAGCTCGGCCTGGTCGACGTCCGCGTTCCAACTCGCCCAGGAGTCGATGTCGGTGTGCAGCGCCCAGACGCGCTCCAGCGGGGCGTCGATCGCGATGGACAGGCGGACGATGACGGGGGCGGTCTCGTCGATGGTGAACATGGTGTGTGTCGTCCTCTCGGTGGATCTGGCGATGGGTAAGTGGGTGTGGATGGCGGGCGGCGCGTCGGTGGCGGCGGTCGGGTTTTCCTCACACACGCAGCTGTGTGGTTAATTACTCACACGTGACGCCTAAAGAATGGCGGGGCTTTCGCCCCGCCGGCAGGCCCGGCTGCGCGGGTGTGGCGGGTGTCAGTAGTGCCTGATGCCCGCCGCCAGCGTCCGGGTCCAGGGTGCGTCCACCTCGTCGGCGCCCATGGAGACGATGAGGTGGCACAGCATGCCGCGCGCGAAGAACTCCTGGACCTGTTCCTCGGTCCCGCCGGAGGCGCCGCGAACGTACTCCACCAGCCGGGCGTAGCCCTGGCGGACCGCCTCGCGTACGGCCTGCTCGGAGACGGCCGCCGCCTGGGCGTGGAGCTGGATCAACATCAGGTCGTTGTTGCTGATCAGGCGGGCGTAGGCCTCCCCCATGGTGCCCAGGACCACCTCCGGCGAACTGCCCGTCGCGTCGGCCGCGGCCTGCTCCAGGCCGGCCCGCACCTGTACGAAGCAGTGCTCGACCACTGCCGTGAAGAGCAGTTCCTTGTTCGGGAACAGGCGGTAGACGTACGCCTGGGAGATGCCGGCCGCCTTGGCCACCTCGGTCGTGGTGGTACCCCAGTAGCCGCGGGCGGCGAAGGCGCCGATGGCGGTGCGCAGCACCGTTTCGCGGCGCTCCTCGGCGGTGGACAGCTGGCGGGGGCGTTCGGTCTTCATGTGAGTACTCAACCACTCACACTTTTGAGTGTCAACCCACCCATGCGGCAAGACGCCATCCTCGCCGGCCGGCCTGCCCCGGCGGATGTGCCCGACGGTCGGGTGCTGTGGGATCGCGAGCCGGGGACGCTGACCCGGCGTCGGGCTGCACCGCCAACTCCGTCTCCGCAAGCCCCAAGTGAACCGGCGTGCACAGCGGAGTTCTGCGGCGGCAGCCCGACGACGCAGCACCGGACGAACGACGGCACCGGTCTCCGGGACCAATCTGTCAGGAGTTCTCTAACCGCCGGCCGGGAGGCGCGGCTCGCGCCGCATGGCCCACAGCACCGGCCCGCCTCCCGGCAGTCGCACCTCTTCGCGCACGGTGAAGCCGAAGTGCTCGTAGAAGGGGAGGTTGGACGGTTTGGAGGACTCCAGGTAGACGGGCATCCCCGCCGCGTCGGCCTTGGCCAGCCCCGAGCGCAGCAGGGCAGCCCCGTGTCCCTGGCCCCGGGCGGCCGGGTCGGCGCCGATGACCGCCAGGTACCAGTGAGGTTCCGTCGGGCCGTGCTCGGCCGCCGCCATGACGGCATCGCGGAACAGCGGCGCCCGGTCGCCGAGGATGCTCTGGAGCTCCTCGATGGTCTCCGCGTCGGGAACGGCCTTCGCCTGCCCCTCCGGCGGCACCCAGAAGGCGGTCGCTGCGTCGGTGCGCTCGCACACGCCGTGGCGGGCGTACTGCCGGGTGAAGAGTGCCGTGAAGTAACGGCCCAGCCCCGCCTCGCGAGTGGAGTCATCGGGGAAGAACCAGCGCATCATCGGGTCATCGTCGAAGGCGAAGGCCAGGGTGCGGCTGACGAGTTGAGCGTCGGCGACCGTTGCCTTCGTCACGGTGTTCGTTATCGGCATATAGATCATTCTGCACCCTTGATGATCTTCGAGGTCCGGCGGGTGTACACTCGCGGCGAGTGAGCGGCACAAGGGGAGCGCGGGACCGTGCGTCCGGATCTAGGCTCCGTTCCGTCCGGCGTCGCACAGGGCCGTGTCGACGACACTTTCGAGATGCTTCGTGGCTGCCCCGGCGGTCGGGATGCTGGTCACCGCGACGTTGGCGGCCCGGCCGTCGTCCGTGACTCCGCCCCGGGTCTCGAATCCCGTGATGTCACCGCCGTGGCCCCAGTAGACACCGCCGCACGACAGCGGCCTGCTCATGATCCCCAGTCCGTAGCCGGCGCCGGTGTCCCCGATCGGGACGGTGGTGCGCATCTGGGCGAGCTGGGTCGCCGGGAGGAGGCGACCTGCCAGGAGCGCCGTGTAGAACCGGTTGAGGTCGGAATTGGTGGAGATCATCTGACCGGCCGCCCAGCCCGCGGAGGGGTCGATTTCCGTGACGTCGCGCAGAGGCGCGCCTGCCGCATCCCTGTGGTAGCCCTTGGGGTGGGGCTCGCGGATGGTCATGTCACCGGAGGCGGGGAAGTAGGTGTGGCGCAGCCCGATGCGCTTGACGACACGCCCGTCCATCTCCTCGGCGAGGGGCCGGCCGGTGACCTTCTGGATGATCAGGCCGGCCACCACGTAGTTCGTGTTGCTGTACGCCCATTTCGTCCCGGGGGCGAAGCCGGCCTTGCGCTGGAGGGCGATGTCCAGGAGGTCGCGGGGTTCGAAGTACCTGTGCCGAAGGATGTCGTCGCCGACGAGGTCTTCGTATTCGGGCAGTCCGCTGGTGTGCTGGAGGAGCTGACGGACGGTGATGCGTCGTCCGTCGATCCCCTCCCCGCGGAGGAGGCCCGGCAGATAGGTGTCGACGGTGGCGTCGAGGCCGATCTTCCCTTCACCGACCAGTTGCAGCACGACCACGGCGGTGAACGTCTTGGTGCTGCTGCCGATCCGCACCTGCCCGTCAATCGGCACCTTCGAGCCGGTGGCCAGGTCGCCCACCCCTGCGGTGTACGTACGCACGTGGCCGTCGCGGTCCTTGACGCTCGCCAGCGCGGCGGGCAGGCCGTCGGTGTGCACCAGTGCGTTCAGACCCTGCTGGACGGTGTCCGGCCTGGCGGCGGCGAACGCCGCGGGCTGCGCCACGACCCCCATCGTCATGATGCCGACAGCCACGGCGGCCGCTGCCCGCACGGCGCTGCGCCGACCGCTCCGCTGCCGCCTGGAAGAACGAAAGCCGTGCCATGCCCATGCCTGCTCGCGCACGAGTCCACTCCTAAGGAATCAAGGAATCGCTGAGAAATCGGTGATGTGCTCCTGCCCCACCTTGTCCGGATCCGTCCGCCCGGGGCGATCCGGCTACCCGCCCAGCCCCAGGTAGGGCTACCCCCCGGGTGCGCTCACCCGATGGGGCAACGCCTGCGTTGTCTTCCCCCATGAGAGGGAGACGCCTTCCACGCTCGGGGGATCCGCGGTTCCACCGCGTGCGGTTGTCTGGAGTCATGACGAACGCGACAAAGCTCCTGCTCACTCTCTTCCTGATGACTCTGCTGACAGCGACCGGGCTGTCGGTCCCGGCTCTGGCACAGCCGTCGGACGGTGACATCCGGGCCCGGATCGAGGCCATCCCCGGAATGCGGGTGCTCGGCGAACGGCCTGCCGTCCCCGGCCAGGTCGTCCTCGACCTCACCTACCGGCAGCCCACCGACCATCGGCACCCCGACCAGGGTTCCTTCGACCAGAGGCTGACCTTGGTGCACAAGTCGACACAGCGGCCCATGGTGCTGTACTCCAGCGGCTACGACCTCGGACCGTCGCCGAACCGCTCGACCGAGCCGACCCAGTTGCTGGACGCCAACCAGATCACCACCGAGCAGCGGTTCTTCGGGACGTCCCGGCCTGAAGACCCGGACTGGTCCAAGCTCACCATCTGGCAGGCGGCCGGCGACCACCATCGCCTCATCACGGCCCTCAAGAGGATCTATCGCGGCGCGTGGATCTCCACCGGTGGCAGCAAAGGCGGGATGACCGCCGTCTATCACCGCCGTTTCTATCCGCGAGACGTGGCCGGTACGGTCGCCTACTCCGCCCCGAACAACGTGGATGACCGGGACGACACCGCCTTCGACGCCCGCCTCGAAGAGGTCGGCACCGCAGAGTGCCGCGCCGCGATCAAGTCGGCTCAGCGTGACGCGCTGATACGGCGCGAGGCGATGACGGGGCGGTACGCCCGCTGGGCCGAGGGTGAGAAGAGGACCTTCCAGACCATCGGCAGCGTGGACCGCGCCTTCGAACTCGCAGTGCTGCGACTGCCGATGATGTTCTGGATGCATCAGCCCACGGGCGGCTGCGGATCCATACCCGCCACCACAGCCACGGACGACGCCCTCTACGCATGGGTCGCCAAGGTGACCCAGCTGCCGGTCTACACCGACCAAACCCTCGATGCCTTCACACCGTATTTCTACCAACTGGGCACCCAACTCGGGTACGTACAGTTCGCCGCCCCCCACCTGGACGGACTGTTGCGCTACCCGGGCATCCAGGAGACACGCTCCTACGTGCCGCGGGACATCCCCTTGCGTTTCCAGCCTTCTGCAATGGCGGACATCGACCGCTGGGTACGCGACCACGGCAGCTCACTCATGTTCATCAACGGGGAGAACGACATCGCGCTCGCAGAACACTTCAGTCTGGGCAGCGGTACTTACGACTCCTACCTCTTCAACGTGCCCGACGCCAACCACCACGTTTCCATCACCGGCCTGAGTCCGAACGATGCCGAACAGGCGGCCACCGCACTGCGCCGCTGGGCGTGTCAGGGGGTGTGACAGCATCCACTGCATGACGAGCACAGATGCGGGTGGCGGCCTGGACCTGTTCCGGGAAGGGGACTTCCCCTTCTTCACGCTGACTTTCGTACGGGACCTGTCGCCGAGGGAGATTCTCACCCGCATGGGCGTGGACCCGTCGACCGTGGCGCTTCGCGATGCCATGGACTTGTCGGACGATTTCGACGACGATTTTCTCGACGACGATGAACCAGTCGTCACCACCGGCACCGACGGCCCCTGGTCGTGGGCATGGGAACAGGGCGGCACGCACGGGCTGGACGAGCGCATTCTCCGGGCCGTCTCCACGGGTACCGAGGCCGTGGTGCTGCACTACAACGAGAAGCCGATGCACTGGTTCAAGTACGCGGTCAACGGCGAGACCATCGTGGACTTCCACACGCTCCAGGCCCTCGAACCGACCGGGCTGGACCCGGCGAGGCTTGACGAGTACATGAGGCCGCTGGGGCTCGTTCCTGGCAGGGTCGCGCCCGTTCACAGTGTCCTGGCGCTGGTGGAGGGTGCGTTCGGTATCAGCCTGACGCATCCCGGTGAGGTCGATGACGAGCGTTGGAGCGGGAGGCTGAATCCCCTCCCGGACTGAGCTCTTCATGCGGCGGCCTTCGGGGCCGGAGCGCCGGACCGTGTTCTGTCATCACGTCCAGGTGCGGTGGGCCGCACGGGCGCGCACCACGAAGGGCCGGGAGAAGACGGTGACGGCGACGGAGATCGCGGCCAGAGCGGTGATCGCGGTCCCAGGGGTGCAATGTTGGGCGACGCCGCCGGCGATCGCTGCTCCGACGCCCTGCCACGTCATGCGGCCGGCGGACTCGACGCCTTGCACCTGGCCCCGGACCGGGTCGGGGGTCGACGCGAGGAGCTGTTCCTGGAGCGGCAGGGTGGCGGCGAACCCGATGCTCGCGACGAACACCGCGGCGATCGCCACCGGTGTGGACGGGTGGGTGGCGAACAGCAGGTACGGGACGGCCAGCAGCAGCCGCAGCCCGAACGCGTAGCGGCGCCGCTGGTCGGCGGTGAGCAGCCGCCCGACGACAAGGTCTCCGATGAGCATGCCGGCCGATCCGGCGGCCAGGAGGGCGCCGGCGTGGTGTGGGGAGTAGGAGATGAACAGGGCCTCGCACCCGACGAGCAGGCCGTTGGGGACCCACAGGTTCAGCATCAGCGCCCGCTGGCCGGAGCGGGAGAAGAGCGCGACGTTGGTGGTCCAGGTCTGGCGCAGTCCGGGGCGGCGGGTCAGACGGATCGAGTGTTCCCGGACGGTTGTCGCCACGACGACGAGTGCGAGCCCGGTCAAGGCGGCTGCTATGACGAAGACCCCTTGCGGGCTCAGGTACCGGAGCAGTAGGGCCCCGAGGGCGTAGCCGAGGATCGCCATGCCGCCCGAGGTGATGTTCATCAGCGAACGGGCGAGCGCGTACGTGGAGGCCGGCGCGACCTCGGCGAGCAGCCCCATCCGCGTTCCGGTCCCGAGGGACTGGAAGAACCCCAGTACCAGGAGCAGACCGAAACGGGCAGTCAGCGGCAGCCCCGGAATCGCCTGAGCGGCGACACCCGCCAGCGAGACGCACTGGAGCGCGACGAGCGTCCGGCGAGGACGGCCCCCGTCCGCGACCGACATCAGCGTCAGTGCGCCGAGCACCGTCGCGAACGTGGCGCCGTACATGCTGACGGCCGTCAGGAACGGCGACCCCGTCTGGTGGTCGACCAGCATGCCGAGGGCGAAGCCCGACAGGGTGGAAGCGGCGGTCGTCAGAGTGAAGCTGGCATACAGGCCGGCGAACTCACGGTTGCGGAGCAGCGCGCGGTAGCCGGTGGTGGACGGCGTGGTGGGCGAAGACGTGTCAGATGGCATAAAAAAAGCCTCCGGACACACCCGCTGGGGCGCCGAAGGCCAACGCGACCATTCTAACAGCTGGTCGTCAGCCCCTCCCGGCGCTTACTGCCCGTCAGATCCTCGCGACTGGCGGGCGTTTCGGCGCGGCGGGAAGAAGACGCGCCCGTGGCCGCACCGTACGCCGTGTGATCGATGGTCAGCCCTGAATGAGCGCCCCCCGCAACAGGCTCAGCGCATGGCCTCGACGGGCGTGCCCGGCGCCGGCCACTGGCGACGGGAGGGAACCAGTGCCCGCAGGACCTGGAAGGCGTGGCGGCGCCGCCAGTCGTCCGGGGAGCGGAACTCGGCGATGAACGCGGCCGTGGACCTGCTGATGGAGCCCATCGCCTCGTCCCTCGCATCCGGATCCAGGAGCCTGTCGCAATTGAACCAGGCCAGCCCCCGAGCGACCCGGATCCCGTAGCTGGTGAAGAGTTCGTCGTCGCGGGTGAACAAGCGGTCCAGTGAATCGAGCCGACGGCAGTAGCGGGCGGCGATCTCGTCCTGGACCACGTCGATGGAGGTGGCCAGCAGGTCGTTCATGCGGTGGAAGTCGGCGATGCGGTGGTGGACCTCCTCGCGCGCGACCAGGGCCCGCAGCGCCAGCGGCAGGTCGTACGACATGTGCGCCATCATGGAGAAGAGCACCTCCTCCAGGACATAGGAGTGCCGCACGGTCGAGGCGGCGTAGACATCCCGCCAGGGTTTCGGGATGGTCTCCGGAAGATCGGCGGGGCGGATCTCCTCACCGGGTCGGGCATCGGGGACGGGGCCCAGCCAGCTGTCGATGGCGTCCATCGCCGTGAAATAGCCCGCGGCGAGGGAGACGGACAGGTCGGCGACCCAATCGGGAGCCCTGAACGACAGGTCGTTCGTACGCAGGCTCGCGGCGAGGTCGGACGTGAGCCGGAAGTAGGTGTAGGCGAACGCCGCGCGATGGTCCCGTTGGGCGTCGTACCGCGTGACGCGGGCGGCGAGCTCCCCGGCCACTTTGGCGACCTTCTCGGCGGCGGCGGCGGCGGCAGCGGCGGCAGCAGCAGTGACGTCCCTTGTCATGAGACCCGGCGGGCGTTCTCCGTGGCCTTCGCCCAGTCGCAGACGAGTTCCCCCGCCAGGCTCTGCCGGTCGGCTGCCACCCGGTACGTAGCCGTCCACGGGCTCCCCAGCAGCGGCATGTGGTAGACGGACCCCATGCCGGATGGCTGGATCTCCGCGGGGTAGGTGAACTTCCGCGTCAGGATGCCCGGCACGGGGCCGAACTGCTCGCTCGCCTCCACGGTGACGCCCCTGCCGTCAGGGGCGAGCAGATAGCGCTCCTTCAACAGGTACAGCGTCACACCGAACTTGGAGAGCCTGACCACGTTGTCGGCCACCCCGAAGGCGCCCGCGGACGGGCTGACGATGATCTTCGACTCCAGCCGGGACGCGCCGGTCAGCCGCTGGGTGACGGCCATCGCGACGACGAGCACCCGGTTCCGCAGTCCGATGCCGCGGGTGTCGCGGAAGCGTCGCCACGAGGTGACGCGGAACGTGAACTCCCCCTGCCAGCGCCCGGCCCCCACGTCGAAGTAGTAGATGTGACTGGGAGCGTCCGAGCGGGACGGCGCACTGCCGACATTGTTCGTCACCCTGTGTAGTCTACCGTTGGCCGTGTGTGCGGAACGTGAGCGCGTGGGCGTGTCTCTCGTTCTGAGCGGTGTGCTTGTCGGGGGCGGTCTCGATGAGGAGCAGGGCGATGTCGTCCGCCCGGTAGGCGGAGCGGCGGGCGTTGTGCAGGAGCCGGTCGGCGAGTTCGTCCAGCGAGTCGGCACGGGCATGGGCCAGGGACGCTCGCAGCCGGTCGATCCCCACGTCGATGTCGGCTGTGGGCTCCTCGACCAGGCCGTCGGTGTAGAGGGCCAGGACGGATCCGGGCGGGAGCGCGATCCGGGTTTCGGGGTAGGTGCTCGTACGCTCCACACCGAGGATCGGGCCGACCTCCAGGTCAAGGACGTCGGTGGCCCCGTCGGGGTGACGGAGCAGGGGTGGGGGGTGGCCGGCGGTGACGGCGTGGGCCTGGTGGCTCCGGGGTTCGAGGTGGATGAAGCAGCAACTGGCCAGCAGCCCGGGGTCGAGGTCGATGAGGGTCCGGTTGGCGCCCGCCATCACATCGCCGGGCGCATGCCCCACGGCCGCGAAGGCTCGTACCGCACTGCGCAGCTGGGCCATGGTGGCCGCGGCGGCGATGCTGTGGCCCTCCACGTCTCCGATGACGAGACAGACCCCGCTGTCGGTGGGGATGACGTCGTACCAGTCGCCGCCGATCTCCATTCCTCTGGTGCCGGGCAGATAGCGCATGACGGTACGGATCCCCGGGAGTACCGGCAGCCGGTGCGGCAGGAGCGCCTGCTGCAGGCCGCGCGCGAGGGTGAATTCCGAGTCGTAGAGCCGAGCTCGTTCCAGAGCCTGGGCGATCAGCCCTGCGAGTGCGGTCAGGACGCCGCGGTCCTTCTCGGTGAACTGGTGGATCTCGTCGAAGCCGAGGATGCAGGTGCCGACGGGGTGACTGGAGGCGATCAGTGGCAGGTACGCCCAGGAGCTCACCCCACCCGTGGGGATGTCCGGATAGTTCCGGGCGAGGTCGTGCTGCGACTCGATGAAGAGCGGAGCGCCGGACGTCAGGGCTTCCGTGCCCGGCAGGTGGGCGTGCAGAGGTACGCCCTCCAGCCAGTCGAGGAACCCCTTGTCGTGGCCGGTGTGGAAGAGCAGGTGCAGCGTTTCTTCGCGCACCACATAGATGGCCAGCCGCTGGCCTCCGAAGGCCGGCAGGAGCTGGTCGGAGACCACTTCGCAGACTTCGCGGGCGGTGACCGCCTCGGTCAGCGCGCTGCCCAGCTGCAGGACGTGGTACATGACGCCCATGCGTGCCGGGGCGGTGGCGGGTGCTGCCAAGGCGGGCGGGGCGGATGGCGTCGAATCCGGAGGCGGTTGACCGACGGGCACGACGCGGCCGGTCACCCCGTCCGGGGCGGGGTGGAGGGAGAAGGCGAGCCACCGGTCGGGCGAGGGACAGGCGAGGAAGGATGCCGGCGCCTGGGAGATCATCGCGGACCGGTGCCGGTACTCGATGTCGGGATCGGCCAGCCACGGCAGCGCTTCCCAGAGGCAGCGGCCCAGCAGTGCTTCGCTGTGAACGTCCAGCAGATGCAGGGCGGTGCGGTTGGCGTACGTGACCTGTCCGTCGGGGGCGAGCGCGAACAGTCCGTCTGTCAGGCGCTCGATCGCTGAGAGCGCCATATGGCCGGCCCGCGCGTCCACGACCGCGCCGACCAGCTGGGCGCGTGCCGACCCGTCTTCGGCCTCCGGTGTGCGGCCCCACACCTCGACCGTGCGGTACTTTCCCCCGCCGTCCGTGCCGACCCGGACGCGCAGGCGGCGTGCCACGGGCTGGCCTTCGGCAGCTGCCGTCTGCCCGTAAGCCCGGAATACGGCGAGGTCGCCGGGGTGCAGGCGGGAAGTGAGCGTTTCGGATCGCCCGTCGAATGTGCGGGGGTCAAGCCCGAAGATCGCGCAGCCCTGATCGTCCATGGTCACGGTGCCAGTGGCAAGGTCCCAGTCGAAGAAGCCGACCCGCACGGCCGACGGCGAGGGAGCCGGAACCTCGACGGGGACCGTGTCCGGTTCGCATTCCACAGGATCGCCCGTACGCGCCCGCAACGCGGCGAGGGAGTCGCCGAGCCGTCTGGCGATGGTCCGCACGCGCCGTCGCTCGGCCTTGGAGAGCCCCTCCATGCCGGGGGACGCCGCCCAGACGATCGCCAGCGTGCCGAAGGCCTCGCCTCCCGCGCTCACCGGAACGGAGCAAGAGCCGAACGCGTACGGCAGGGCAAGCGCGACCTGCGGATACCGGCGCATGGTCTCCTCTGCGTCGGCCAGGTGGATCGTGCGTCCGGCGCTGTACGCCACGGCGACCGGGATGGGGCTGCTGACCGGAATGAGGCGCCAGCCGCCGAGCAGGGAGGGCGGCACTCCGCAGGCCGCGGCGAGCACGACCGATCGGCGGTCACGGGAACGGAGAAAGACACTCCCGGCGTAGGCACTGGTCCTTTCGACGGCTTCGACAGCAGCTGCAGAGAGCAGGTCCTCACGCTCCGCCGTCTCGCCGAAAGTCATCCCGGGCATGTTTCCAGTGTGCGCAGACAAACGCGGGTCAGCCCGGCCACGGTGGCGACTCAGGGCGATCCGTCGATTGCGTAGCGCGTGCACCCGCCCTGACCAGGGCGTTTTGCGGGGAGGCGAAGGCGCGAGTATCGGCATGGGCCGTGGCACGGGTGTGGCGTGCCGCGGCTGGTTGCCGCGACACGCCACACCACACCTCGTGGCCGGCAGTTCACCCTCCTCGTGGGTGCGGCTGCCGGTCTGGATCAGCCGCGGTGCATGTGTCCGCGGCGACCCCAGGATTCGGTGTCGATGACGTTGCCGCGGTTGTCGCGGAGGGTGGCCGTGTCGCGCTCGTCCCACACCTGGTGACGGCGGTCCTGGTAGACGTCGTGACGGGTGTCGCGGCCGTGGCCGGTGTGGACCCTGACGCTGGAGCGGCCTTCGAGGCGGAAGTCGGTGAAGCGGTAGCGGTTGCCGTCGCGGTCGCTGAGGGTGAAGCCGCGCAGGTTGACGCTGTGACGGCCGGTGTTCTTCACCTCGACCCATTCGCCGTTCAGGGCACGGTTGGACCGGTCGTTGCGGTCGTTGCGGCCGGGGCTCTCGTACTGGACGTCGCCGATGACGATCGAGGAGCGGGAGCTGTGGTGGTCGCGCCGGTGGTCGTCGGCGGCGGCCGGCAGCGCCGCCGCGCCGATCAGGCCACCGGCGGCCAGGACCGCGGCGAGAGCACGGCGGGTGGCGAGAGAAGCAGACATGGAGATGACCCCTTCAACAGACGGCCCGGTCCGGCCTCGTGCAAGCCGGACGGGCTTCGAGCGGTTCCCGGCGTCCTGCCGAGGAGCCACACTCTGGCCCCCAACCGCCCCTGAACACAGCTCATTCGGTGCGTGTTGCCTAATCCGGATATGTCCGTAACTCTCCCTTGTAATAGGCAACGGTCAAAGCCGCATTGACGCCGATAACGTGGCAATTGGACGCAGGCCAGTGGGAAGCCTGCGAACCGCGCTTCCGGCAACGGAGACCACACGTCCGAGGGCACCCCTCGTCCCTGCGCCGAACGGGTTCAGGGGCCTGTAACAGCCGGTGCTCGCATTTCTTCGCATGGAGATGCGGAAACGATTCTGGTGTGCGAGGCATGGCGTACTGAGACGGCACTCGTGCCGGTTGCCGCGTCGGCCGTCCGAGGGCGTGCGGACGGGCGAGGGCGCGTCCACCCACAGGAGCCCCGAACGCCTCCGCAGCGTCGCCCTCGGGGCGAGCCGCACCACCGGGCCGCCGTCTCAGAACGTATGCCAGTGGTACTTCCCGCCGCCGACCCATCGGACCTCGCCCGGGTTGTCCAGGTCGTGGATCGTGATGCCGGAGGCAGCGGCGGTCAGCACCACGTCCGTCATGGACCTGGCGGTGCCGACGACCTCGCCGTCGATCTCCACAATGCGGAACGGCGGGTCACCAGGCTGTACGCCGAGTACGGTGACCCGCGCCGAGGAGATGTAGGGACTCGCGCTTTCGGTCATGCGGAGATCGCTTCCACGTCACGACCTGCCGTAATCGCCGTCAGCCGCCGGCACACGCCGACGCGCTGCGCATGGGCTCGCCGAGCGCATGGGGCGTGGACAGGGCCGTGCGGCGGATCCGGTGGTCGCCCCGGCGGGGGTGTGCTGCTCGCGCCGCGCTGCTGCTCCGTCCTGCGGGAGTGACGATGGTGGCCTGTGACTCGTCCGACGGAGAAAAGGGAGCCGGCCCCGTGCTCGAACGCAAGCCTCGCAAGGATTCCACCGCGGTGACGTTCACCTTGCCCGCCGACGTTCCCGCGGGCCCGGTGAGCGTCGTGGGGGACTTCAACGGCTGGACCCCGGGCGCGCACCAGCTCAAGGGCCGAAAGGGCGGAATGCGGGCCGTGACCGTGAACCTGCCTTCCGGGCAGCGACACGCGTTCCGCTATCTGGCGGCGGGGGGCTACTGGTTCGACGACGACACGGCTGACGCGCACGACGGCCGCAACGGTCACATTCACACCTGAACTTCCGCCTTCCTCCGGCGCGCTTGGCGGCTGTGTCTCCGTCCCGGAGGGGACGGCTGCTTCTGCGAGCGACTGCAGCATGCGCAGGCGCAGGCCCGTCTACGGCCCTGGCCACGATCGGGTGGGGAAGCGGCCGCATGGGGTGGCGATCACGGCGAACGGGCGGCACGCCTGTGTGGCCAACGTGGATTCGGACCCGGTGATTGTGATCCCCAAGCGCCGGTCCTGAGCGCCTCACGTCGCCTTGAACGGATGGGGGACTCGGAATGAGGTCAGGTACCCCTACCCCGGAGCGTGTCCCCAAGGCTTGGCTCCCGCCGGGGCGAGAGCGTCCGCGCGGGCGCGCAGGTCCTCGGCGATGTCGTCCCAGGACGGGCCGTGTGCTTCGAGGTTGAGGGCCGCCTCCCGCATCATCGCCGGATCGTGGGGCCGCTGGAGCAGGATCAGCCGGTAGGCGAGGTTGCGTACCCACACCGGCAGGAGGCCGTGGGCCTCGCACTCGGGCGTAGGGCCATACTCGTCGCCCCAGACGCACCGGGCGTGCTCTGTGAGGGTGGTGTGCATGCGGCGAACGTTACGCGGAGTGTCCATCGGGCGTGGCCGCGATCGCCGCCCCGGAGCGGAAAGCCTTCCGGAGGAACTCGACGGACTCGGCGGGATGTGTGGTCAGGCCGGTGTGTCCGCCGGGGAAGTGCAGGAGTTCCGTGCCGAGCCGCTCTGCCAGGAAGGCAGCTGGACGGTAGGGCAGCTCGCCTCGTGAGTCCTGGCCACAGGCGAGCACGAGCCGGTCCGACAGCGCCTCCAGCCGGTGGACGTCCGGGACGTAGGACATGAAGCCGGGCACGATGCGCCCGACGAAATACGGCAGGTTGGCCATCGTCCGCTCGGCCCGGGCAGCAGCCTGCGGTGGAAGCCTGACCTCGGCCTTCGGCTCGGTGGTGTCGCCGTCCTTCTTCAGGCCCGCGGCGAACACGGCCATCGCCGGCATGAGCCCCTCCGAGCGGAACGTTGCCTGTACGCGCGCGATGAGCGCGCGATGCTCGGAGGCGTCCGGCAGGACCTCCACCACCGGCGGCTCGTGCGCCACGACGCGTTCGATGCGTTCAGGGTGGGCGGTGAGCAGGTGCAGGGCGGCGATCGCACCCGAACTGGCGCCGAACACCCGGGCAGGCTTACCGGGTGACAGCAGTTCCAGCATCCGGAAGGCGTCATCGGCGTGTTCAGCCACTCGCTGCTCGGCCTCGGGGTCGTCCAGAGTGCTTCGGGACATGCCGCGCGGGTCGTAGGTCGCGACGGTGTATTCGGCGGCCAGGTCGTCGCTGATGCCGTCGAACGAGGCCGCGCCGCCCGCCCCTCCGGGTATGAGCAGCAGGAGCGGGCCCTCGCCGCGTACTTCGTAGTGCAGGGTCGCGCCGTTCACGCGCAGGCTACCGATGGTCGGGTCGATCACGAGTCGTCTCCTTCTCGGGACGGGGGCCAGTGCTCCAGGAGGGTGTGCAGGGCGTCGAGGGCGCGGACCCAGGACTGCTGCGGCGTGCGCTCGTGCGCGAAACCGCCCGCGGCCTCCAAGGCGACGAAGCCGTGGAACGTACTGCGCAACAGCCGGACCGCGTCGGTCAGGTCCGGCTCGGCCAGTCCGTAGGCGCGCAGCATGCCGTAGGTCAGCTCGACCGCGCGTCGCGGTCCGGTCGCCTTCGCGGCCAGCTCGGGGTCGATCCGGATCGGGATCTGTGTCGCCATGTAGCGGCCCGGATGCTCGTGGGCGTACTCCCGCCATGCGTTGGCGAACGCGACCAGCGCGTCTCTGCCCGCCAGCCCGGCGGTCGCCTCCGCGATACGGATGGTCTTCTCGTCCGCCGCCAGGAGCGCGATCCGTCCGCGCAGATCCTCCAGGCCGCGGACGTGCGTGTAGAGGCTCGCATCCTTCACGCCGAACCGCCGGGCCACCTGCGACATGGTCACCTGGTCGAGCCCGACCTCGTCCGCCAACTCGGCGCCCGCGATCGTCACCCGCTCCGCCGTCAGCCCTGCCCGCGCCATGCGGCCTCCCTTGGTCGTTCCTAGTAGTCCTAGGTATAACCTAGGGCTACTAGGAACACAAGGCGCCGCTCCGGGGCCAGGAAACCGCTTGCAGTAATTTTCGCTCCTGGGCTTTCTGCGCTGACCTCGCACTGCTTGAATGGCCCGCCGCCAACTACCCCTCGCATCAAGCCACTTGTGGCCACGATCCTAGGAAACCTCCATGCCTGCGCGCGTCAACCCCCCACCGCGGCGCTCCCTCCCGGTCCTGCGCCTCGCCGCACTGCTCGCCGTGCTGGCCTCCGTCATCGTCTTCTTCTCCGGCGCCCCGCAGGCCCGCGCGGCGCCGGCCTGCGCCGTCCTGTCCTCCGGGGCCGCTCCACAGGCCAACTCGGCCGTGAACGCCGCCTGCGGCTTGATCGGCACGCCGTACTCCTGGGGCGGCGGCCACGGCGGGCGGCCAGGCCCCACGTACGGGATCTGCGATCCGTCCAACGGTGCCCCGAACGACTGCAATGTGCGGGGGCTGGACTGCTCCGGAATGGTCCGTTACGCGTACTACCTGGCCGTGGGCACCGACGTCATCAACGGAGCGAGCAGGATCCAGTGGGCCTCCTCCCGGGCGGTCGCCAGGTTCTACCGCAGCGACGGCGCCGCACCCCTGCTCCCCGGTGACCTGGTCTTCTTCGGGAACGCGCCTTCGACGATCCATCACGTGGCGATGTACCTGGGTCGGGGCTACATCGCCGAGGCGCCGTACTCCGGCGGTCACGTGCAGGTGTCCGCGCTCTCGTCGCACGGCGACTACTACGGAGCCGTACGCCTCTACGGCCCGGGAGGGGGATCCCCCGTACCGCCCGGCGGCGGCCGGTACTGGGTGGACACGTTCGCGAAGGCCCAGGTCTACGGTTCGCCGACGAGTACGTCGGGCACGGGCACGCTGAACGCGGGAACCAACTATGTGTTCTGCAAGGCGTGGGGGCGTGAGATCCGCAGTGGGAGCAGCTTCAACCATTGGTGGCTGAAGACCGATCCGGACGTGGGTCCGGCCGGGCAGTGGGTGTCCGCGTACTACCTGTCCAGGTGGGGCAATGACGTCGCCAAGGACAACAACGGCACCGTCATCCCCGACTGCTGAACCCATACTCCTGATCTCGGACACGATCGACTGCAACACGATGCCCCGGGCGCTCGCCCCGGGGCGTCGTCTTGCCGGAGGAGGCCGCGTCAGGCTTCGCGGTCCATGACTCGACGGGCCGCTTCCGCCTCCGCCGCGGGTGGTGACAGTTCATCGAGCGTGTCGAGCTCGTCGTCCGACTCCAGCTCCTGCTCCCAAGCGGACGCGAGACGTTCCTGCTCGTCGTGCGGTCTGCTGGTGACGGCCTCCCGATGGTCCGGTTCCAACGCTGCGAGGAAACGTCTGACCGCGTCCGTCGGCATGCCGTACTCCTTCTCGCCGTGGGGGAGGGGCGGCGGCAACTGCGATGCCGCGCCCGGCCCAGGATGGCGAACCAGGCCGGCGCCGGCAGCCCGACACGGCGCGTCGCCACCCGAATGCCTGCGCCGGCCCCTCACGGGCCAGGATCGTCGGCATGCCGGCACGATGACCGCCCACTGCCGAGGCCGGACAGTACGACCTCACCCACCGGGCCCGACCCTGCAGGCCCTGAGTGCTCGGCGTCCGACACCTGACCGATAGCCTGGTGGCGGCCAAGATCAAGTCAGGGTCGAAGCGACCGGCGCCCGCCTGAAGACCGAACCTCAGAAAGAGGTCAAAGATGACCAACCTCGCCCTCAACCTGGCCCGCACCGCCGCGGCGAACCCCGACCGCACCGCGATCCAGTTGGACGGCCTGGCGCTCGACTACCGGTCGCTGGACGAGCGCAGTGCCGGCGTCGCCGGCTGGCTGGCCGCCCAGGGCGTCGGGCCCGGCGACCGAGTGGCGATCCTGCTGCCGAACATCCCGCACTTCGCGGTCGCCTACTACGGCATCCTGCGGGCCGGCGCGGTCGCCGTCCCGATGAATCCGCTGCTGAAGGCCGCCGAGATCGGCTACGGCGCCGACGACTGCGGCGCCCGGCTGATCCTGGCCTGGGGGCCGGCGCTGGCCGAGGCCGGTGCCGCGGCGACGGAGCTGGGCATCGATTGCGTCGACGTGACCGCGGAGGACTTCGGTGCCGCCTTGGCCGCCACCGCGCCGCGTACCGAGGTCGTGGACCGGGACACCGACGACCTCGCCGTGCTGCTCTACACGTCCGGCACCACCGGCCGGCCCAAGGGCGCCCGCCTCACCCACGGCAACCTGGGCAGCAACACCGCCACGGTGGCGCGCATGCTGAAGATGTCGGCTTCGGACACGGTCTTCGGCGGCCTGCCCTTCTTCCACGTCTTCGGCCAGACCTGTGGTCTGAACGCGGCGGTGCTCACGGGCGCCCGCGTCACCCTGCTGCCGCGGTTCGACGCGGCGAAGGCGCTCGAGATCCTCTCCCGTGACCGCGTCACGGTGATGGAGGGCGTGCCCACCATGTTCCTGGGCCTGCTCGCCGCCGCCGACGCGAACGGCTCGACCGGTCTCACGGGCGAGAGCAGCGCCCTGCGGCTGTGCGTGACGGGCGGTTCGGCGATGCCCGTGGAGGTTTTGCACCGCTTCGAGTCGGCGTTCGGATGTCCGGTCGTCGAGGGCTACGGCCTGTCCGAGACCGCCCCTGTGGTCACCTTCGGTTCGCTCGACGGCCCCCGCAAGCCCGGCTCGATCGGCACTCCGATCGCCGGTGTGCGGGTACGCCTGATCGACGAGGAGGCCAAGGACGTCGCCGAGGGCGAGGTCGGCGAGATCGCCGTGCAGGGGCCGAACGTCATGGCCGGCTACTGGAACCGCCCGGAGGCAGACGAGGCCGCGTTCGCCGACGGCTGGTTCCGCACCGGCGACCTGGCGCGGCTCGACGAGGACGGCTTCTACTTCATCGTCGACCGCAAGAAGGACCTCGTCATCCGGGGCGGATACAACGTCTACCCGCGCGAGATCGAAGAGGTCTTCTACGAGCACCCGGCCGTCGCCGAAGCCGCCGTCGTGGGAGTCCCGCACGAGGTGCACGGGGAGGAGGTCGCCGCCGTCGTCACGCTGAAGCCGGGTGCCGAGGTCACTGCGGACGAACTCCGCGAGTTCGTCAAGGCCCGCGTGGCCCCGTACAAGTACCCCAGGGTCGTCCAGCTGGTGACGGGCCTGCCGAAGGGCCCGACGGGCAAGATCCTCAAGCGTGAGATCACGATCCAGAACTGACGGACCATCACGTTGGGTGGCGCCCGGGCAGGGCCGCCCACTGGAGCGGAGGCGACGCGGACGGCCTGGAGATCTCCCGGGCCGTCCGCACGCCCTGCGATCACGTCACGGAGAATGGGGCCGGGGGAGTCCCGAGGGCGGCGAATGAGGCTGGGGGCGGACGATGTCGAGGTCGATCCGGCGGTGGGCGGTGGCTGGTTGGGCAGTGCTCGTACTGGTCGCAGGCGTGGCCACGTTGTACCTGGAAGGCCCGGCGAGCACACCCGCCGATCCGCCGCGATGGGAGCGTCCGTCCTCACCGGCGGAGGTGCCGGTCCCGTGCCCGAGCCTCGCCCCGGGCGCCCCGGAGACCCGCCGCAACTGCACCTCCTGGGAGCGGGGTTAGCCCCCGACTCGGCACCTGTCGTCCTGCCGAACCGGATCCCGGGGCCGCCGCCGGGACGAATCGCCGAATGGCTTCGGGAACGACCTGGCAGGCTGCCTCGTTCACCTCAGGTCCACTGCCCCAGACGGCGGAGCCGATGAACACCTTGCCCGATACCTCGTCCACCGCCACCGTGCCTCCGCTCCCGCCGCTCACCGCCCAGGCGGAACACCTGATCGGGCTCGGGGTACATGAGCTCGCGGGGATGCCCGCCGACGAGCTGCACGCCTTCGCCGAGGACGCCGGCAGCCGACACGGCGACGCCCTGCTCGCCGTCCACCCGGACCGCGTTCCCGCGTCCGTCCTCGCACCGCTGCTCCGCCACGACGGCAAGCCCGGCTTCGTCGTCACCGACATGCCCGACGTCGACCGCTTCGTCCCCTGCACCGTCGAGCTGCCCGACGCCCCCCTCTACCTCGTCACCGGCCTCGATCGCGGCGACCACATGGCAACTGGAGCCGGACGAGGCGCTGCCCGCCTTCACCGAGGAGGACCGCACCCCACTGCTGCTCACCGAAGGCATCCACTGGGTGCTCCAGCAACCGGCGGTCGTTGAGCGCAACCACTGCTTCATGACCATCGGCTCGCGGCTGCGCAAGGCGAACGGCGCCCTGGACGCCCGCACCACGGCGATCTGGATCAGCAACGGCACGGGGCGGGACGGCCGCGAGCGGCGCAACGCGCCGAAGATCGGCTGGTGCTGGTGGGGCAACCGCCACACCTGGCTGGGCTTCGCCTCCGCCGGCGGCCGCGGGCACTAGGGGGTGCGGTCGGCCGGGACTTACCGGGTACGGGACGGGACGGGCCGGGCCGCGGGGCCCGGTTCCGTGAGGCGTCCGGGGTGGGCGGCCGCTACCGGGTCACCCGTACGGTCACCGTCTTCGGCCGCTGGTACTCCTGCAGCGCCAGGACGCTCAGGTCGGTGCCGTGACCGGACGTCCCCCGGCCCCCGTGCGGGAGTTCGGCCGTCTGCACCAGATGGCAGTTGAGCCACGCCTCGCCCGCGTTCAGCCGGGCCACCAGGTCGAGGCCGGTCTCCAGGTCGGTGGTCCACACGCTCGCCCCGAGCGCCTGCGGGACGCTGTTCGCCAGAGCCAGGGCCGCCTCCGTGTCCTGCGCCTGCTGGACCGTGAGGAGGGGACCGAACACCTCCTCGGTGACCGCCGGGTCGTCGTACACGAGATCCGCCAGCAAGCGTGCCGGGCGCCAGTTCCCCCGCGCGCCGTCGGCGTCAGGTGCGATGCCGGCCGCGAGGTTCCGCTTGGCCGTGGAGGAGGCGACCAGACGGTCGTACCGGGCCGCCTGGTCAGGATTGTTCAGCGGCCCGAAGTCGCGGCCGGCGAGCCGCGATCCCAGTGCCGCCGCCAGACCCGCGACCGTGTCCTCGTAGTTCTCCGCGAGGGTGATCACGCGGGCCGGGGCCGCACAGCTCTGGCCCGCGTTGTACGTGGCGGCCTCCGCCAGGGAGGCGTAGGTGTCGGCGGGGGCGTCGGGAAGGATGATCGCCGGTGCGTTGCCGCCCAGTTCCAGGCTGACACGGCGGGTCCCCGCCCGCGCCGCCACGTCGGCTCCGGCCCGGCCGCTGCCGGTGAACGCGACCATGTCCACCGCGGACTCCACGAGCAGGCGGCCGGTGCGCCGGTCGCCCGGGAGGGACTGGAGCACGCCGGCGCCCAGGGCCCGCGCAGCGTGCTCCGCGAGCAGCTCCAGGCTGTCGGGGGTCGTCTCGGCAGGCTTCGCCACCACCGTGTTGCCCGCCGCGAGGGCCGGCGCGCAGCGCCAGGCGGCCATCAGTAGCGGGTAGTTCCACGGCACGATCACCCCGACCACGCCGATCGGCTCCCAGCGGACCCAGCTCTCGTGGCCCGCCACCAGCCGGCCCGAGGCCGGGACGGTCCGGGTGCGCGCGGCCGTCGCGTAGAACCGGAACAGGTCCACCACCTGCTCGATCTCGCCCGCCGTCTCCGCCCCGGGCTTGCCCGTGCCGGCCTGCTCGCGGGCCGCGTACCGATCCGCGTGCTCCTCGATCAGGGCGGCGAGGCGGTCCAGCCGGCGGCCCCGGTCCTTCGGGGTCAGAGCGCTCCACTCGGCCAGGGCGATGCGGGCCGCCGCCACGGCGGCCGCCACCTCCGGCTCCCGCGAGAGGGTGGCCGTACCGCGCGGCCGCCCGGTGCGCGGGTCGGTCAACTCGGTCAACTCGCTCGACTCGGTCGATTTGTTCAGTTCGGTGGGTGCGGCAGTCATGGGCGCCTTTCACGGATCGGGGTTTGACCGGAACTCATACGTCGTACGACCTCAGCCACAGCTCCAGCGTCAGCACCAGCCACAGCTTGCCGCCCTGGCGGGGCAGCAGCGTGCCTTGGCCCTTCAGCCACGTACGGATCGTCTCCGGGCGGAACAGGCCCCGCTGCCGGGAGCGGCGACCGAGGAGGAGTTCGTGGCCGAGATCGCGCAGCGGACCGGTCAGCCACTGCTGGACCGGCACCCGCATCCCGCTCTTCGGGCGGTCGACCACCGTGCCCGGCAGCAGGTCCCGCACGGCCTCCTTGAGGATCCACTTCTCGGCCGTGCCGCGGAGTTTGTAACCCGGCGGCGTGGCGAAGGCGTGGTCGACGACCGACCGGTCGAAGAGCGGGGAGCGGCCCTCCACGCCCTGGGAGGAGGTCAGGCGTTCCACCTTCGTCAGGATGTGGTGCGCGCCCTTGGTCCGCAGGTTGCAGTGGAGCAGCCGGTTGAGGAGGTGTTCCATGGCGTACGGGCCGCCGGCTTCCGCAAGCAGGTACGGCTCCACGTGCCGCTCCAGGCGCGGGGCGTCCCGTAGCGCGTCGAGGACCGGCGCCGTCAGCAGGACCGGGAGGTCCGTCCAGCACTTGCGGTACGAGCGCAGGTACGCGGTCGCCCGGTCCTCGTCCCAGGGAGCGCCCGGCGTCCGGTGCATCTCCTGTACCAGCATGGGGAGGTTCTTGGGCCCGCCGAAGACGGGGTCGCCGCCCTCGCCGTTGAGGACCACGGAGGCACCGTCCGCGGCCACGGCCTCGGCGAGCATCAGGTTCGGCACCGTCAGCGGGTCCCCGACCGGGCTGTCCAGCAGCGCCGCGGCCTCGGCCAGCCGCGCCGCCACCGCCGCCCCGGAGACGTTCAGGATGCGGTGGCGGGTTTGGCAGTGGGAGGCCACCAGGCCGGAGTAGCCCAGCTCGTTGGGCAGGTCGTCGCCGAAGCTGATCGAGTACGTGTGGACGGGGTGGCTGTGGAGCTTCGCCGCCAGGGCGGTGACGAGGGAGCTGTCGATGCCGCCGGAGAGGAGCACCGCGGCCGGCTCCGCCACGGGCAGCCGGGTCGCGGTCGCCTGCTCCAACAGGCCGCGCAGGGCCAGGACATGGCCGGTCGGGTCGGCGGGGGCGGGGTCCTCGATGTGCTCCCGGGGCTCCCAGTGGACGGTTTCGGTGACCCGGCCGTCGCGGCCCAGCCGCAGCACCCGGCCGGGCAGCACCTCGCGGACCCCGGTGAGCAGGGTCTCCTCTCCCGGCAGGTACGCGAAGGTGAGGAACGAGCGGACAGCCGACAGGTTCATGGACGTGCCGAGCGCGGGCCAGCGGCGCAGTGCCCGCAGTGAGGTCGAGGCCGCCCAGGCTGCGCCTGCCCGCGCGTAGTAGAGCGTGCGGGCGCCGACGTGGTCACGGATCAGGACCAGGTCGGGGCCGTCGAGTACGGCCAGCACGAACATTCCTTCGGCGAGCGCCACTCCGGCCTCGCCGAGCGACGCCCAGCAGTGGAGGAGGAGTTCGCCGTCGGAGCAGTCGGGCGGTGGTGGCGCAGCGGCGGCGGCCCGGGCCGAGAGGGCGGCGCGCAGCACCGGGCGGTTGTGGAGGGTGACCTCGCCGACCGCGGTGCGTCCGTGCGCCGTGAACGGGCCGGTGGCGCGGCCGGGTTCGCCGGTGATGAGGCTCAGCCCGGCGCCCGGTACGTCCACGGGGACGTGGCCCGGTCCGGCGGCGCCCATCGCCTCGAGATGGGCGCGGGCCTGCCCGGTGGTGTCGGCCAGGCAGGCGCAGAAACGTGCCACGGGTGGCTCCTTCCCTTCGTGCTCGCGTACTGCTCGGTGCTCGGTGCTCGGTGCTCTGTGCTCGGTGCTCCGCGCTCCGTGTTTTCGTGTTCTGCGCTCCGGATCAGCCGAAGTCGTCGTCGCTCCAGGCGTCCTCGTCGCCGTCCCAGCCCGCTTCCCAGCTGTCGTCGCCGGAATCCCCGTCGCCTCCGGCGTCCCCGCCTCCGCCGTCACCGCCGGAAGCCGACGACGAGGCCTGGCTCTGCTCCTGCTGGCGGCGCAGGGCCTCTTCCTCCTCCGGCGTCATGCTCAGCGGCGGCAGATGGGCGGCCGTGATGGCGAGGGTCGCCACTCCCAGGCCGGCGAGCAGCACCCCCATCCGGCCACCGAAGGAGCTCCGGTTGACGGTGACCTTCTCGCCGCGCGCCCACACGGTGCGGCCGTAGCCGATGTCCCGGGCGTAGGTGGTGGTGCCGTCGGCGAGGGTGCGTTTGATGACGCGGTTGCCGAGGAGTTCATCGGTCCCCGAGGCACCCTGGTTGTCGTGCCAGCGCACCACGTGGGGGCGACCGGGGGTGCGGCTGCGCCACTCCTCCAGGCCGCCTTCGTATCTGCGGTGGACCGTGCCGTCGGCGAGGAGTTCGTCCGCGTAGCCGATCTCTTGGGGCCGGATCATCGTGTGCGTACCTCGGGTGTGTGGAAGGGGTCACGGGGGCCGCTCACGCGGCGGGCCAGGTCATGAAGCCGGCGGTGCGCAGACCGCTCAGCTCACCCCACATGGAGCCGCGGGGCGGCCGCGGCCCCCGGGTAAGGCGCAGCACCGTCCGTACGAGCCTGGCCGGCGGTACCGCGGCCACTTGGGCGAACCGGCCCCGCTCCAGCCACGCGGCCTCGCGCGGCCGCAGCGCGGCCGGCCAGTCGGCGCCCGGCGCCGGGGTGGGAGCCGGGCCGCGTCCCGAAGGCAGCCGCAGGGCGGCGGCGTGCCGCGGTACGAGACCCAGGGAGCTGACCCGTACCCCGGGGACGGGGCCGAGCGCGGCCCGTACCCGGGCCGGGAGCGTCACGCCTTCGGGGCTCGCGTCGTGCAGGACGTGCACCGTGGCGCCGTCCGCCCGTTCCAGGGCCGCGAGGAGGCGCGGGGGCAGGGGCAGGGCGTCGGGCGCCGCGAGGACGGGGCAGGCCGCCTCCAGGTGGACGTGGTTGGCGAGCAGCATCGCGGCGATGGAGCGGTCCTGGCAGAGCAGCAGGCGGGGCAGCCCGTAGTCGTACAGGTCCGGTTCGGACGGCCGGTACTGCGCGAGGTCCGGCTGGTGCGCCGGGGCCGTCGCGGCGGGGAGGAGGCCCGGTACGGTCGCCCGGCCCCGCGCGTCCAGGGCGCGGGTGAACGAGGGCAGGCGCAACGTCGGCGCCGGGGTGCCGGGGACACGGCGCAGGAGCGGCGCGGCCGGGCTCAGGACGCGGCAGGTCTCGTAGTAGAGCTGACGCTCGGTGAACCGGAGTCCGCCGGGGTCGGCCGCGCGGACGCAGGCGGCGCCGATGGCCAGGTCGAGCAGCCGGTCACCGATGGCGGGGGCTCCCGACGGGGAACGAGGCTTGCTCGTACCGGTAGACGTACTCGTGCTCATGCGGTGGGCGTGCCCTTCTTGCCGGAGGTGTCCGCGTCTGCCGACCCGTCCGGGTCCGGCCAGGTCAAGAAGCCGTACGCGGCGGCGGAGTCGGGCCGCGCCGCGGCCACGGCCCGTTCCACCGCGTCCTCGAGGACGGTGGCGAGCAGCGGCGGGGGCACGGCCGCGATCGGGCTCCAGAACCCCTCCGCCAGCCAGGAGGCGTCCTGTGCGGACAGGCCAGCCACGGCCCGCAGTTCCGCGGCGTCCACGGCCGCGACGGGCGAGACGCGGTGGACGGCGCCGCGATGGTGCCGGACCGCGGCCACCGGCAGCCCGGCGTCCACCACGGCCCGGTCCGGATGGGCGATGCGCAGGAGGGGTGCCAGCAGCGCGCCCAGTGCGCTCGCGTCGTGCAGCACCACGACCGGGAGCCGCCCCGGGAGGTCCACGAGGGCGTCGTGGGCGGAGCCCGGGTCCGCCTCCACAAGCACCACCCGCAGCCGCACGGGCAAGTCGTTGGCCTCCAGGAACACCGCCACGGAGTGGTCGGTGCACAGGATCACCGCCCTGGGCCGGGGCTGCCGCGGCGCGGAGTCCCCGCGGCCGCGTCCCGCGTCGTCGACCACTCCCGGCGGAAGCCCGCCGTACGCCCTACGCCAGACGCCGTCCATCAGCTGCCGGAAGGCCTGCTCGGTCGGGCTGACGGACGAGCCAGCGGGCCGAGCCCGCTCGTACGGCATGAACCCGGGCACCACGAGGACGAGGACGGCAGCGGTTGCGGCCAGGACGGCGGGGGTTCCGCTGGTGACGGCCGCGCACCCGACGAGCCCGGCGCAGACGGCCAGCGCCACGAGCCAGCGGATTCCGGGCCGGATGCCGCGCGCCTCGCGCGCCCTCCAGGCAGTGCTGGACCTACGGGAGCGGTACCAGAGCTGGGTGACGGTCACCTTGAGCCGCCCGCCGTCGGTGAGGGACTCCACGCACCGGCGTATCCGCAGGTCGTGCATGCCGCTGCCGTGCAGCTGGGGATCCAGGGCGAAGCGGCGGTGGCAGTGGGAGCACACCTGGTCTGTGCGCTCCGTACGTTTCAGCTCGGTCGAGCAGTTCGGGCAGATCACCGCCCACCTGCCGGATCCGGGCCGTCGTCGGCCACCCCTGGCCAGGTCAGGAAGCCGACCTCCGCGGCGTGACGCCGTTCGGCGTCGACACTGCGGCCGGCCTGTTCTGCGAGCCGGTCGAGCACGGTGAGCAGCCGGACCGGGGGGACGCCGACGAGCGGGAACCGCCAGCCCTGCGCCAGCCACTTCAGCTCCTGCGGAGTGAACTCGCCGAGGGTGGTCAGCCGGCGCATCACCTCCGCCGCGGGTTTCCGCTCGGGGTCGCGGTAGGCGACGGCCTTCGGCATGCTGCGGACCGTACGCAGCGACACACCGGCGTCGACGACCGGGCGGCCGGGGAGGGTCTCGCGGAGTTGCCGCAGGAGCAGTTCACCGTGCGCGTCGGCGTCGTGGAGCACCAGTACCGGGCCGCGCGGCGGCAGGGCGGGGAGCAGAGCCGTGACGTGCTCGGGGCCCTGGACGAGGGCGACTCCGTGGCGGTCGGGCAGGCCGTCGGCGGCGAGGAAGGCGGCGACGGAGGCATCGGGGCAGACGAGCACGGCGTTCGGCGGCGGCGCGTCGGCCTGCCGCCGGGGCCAGGGGTGGCCGGAGTCGTCGATCACGCCGGGCGGCAGCTTCCCGTACACCCGCAGCCACTCGGCGAGCGCCTCGGAACGGAAGGCTCCGCGGGTCATGGGCGCGATGCCCCGGCCCGCTCCCATCTGCCGGGCGATCTGGATGCCGAGCGCGGTGGCCAGCAGGGCCCCGGAGATGTACAGCATGAACGGCAGCTCACCGAAAAGGCCCCAGAAGCCGACGAACACGCCGCCGAGGAGCGCCCCGCCCGCGCATCCGGGCGCGAACTCCCCTTCCCTGAGCCGTTTGCGCGAGAGCGCGTACCACAACTGGCCCGGTGTGATCAGGATCCGGCCGTCGTCCGTCAGCCCGGTGGCGATCCGGCGCACCCGGAGGTCGCTGAGGCGCAGCGAGTTGGTCTTGGGGTCCAGCGCGTAGCGGCGCTTGCAGTGGCTGCAGATGTTGCCGGTGCGCTCCTTGCGGAGCAGGTTGCGTTCGCAGTTCGGGCAGATCACCGGTGGACCTCCAGAGCCGTCGCCACCCGGCGCAGCCGTGCGGCCAGCCGCTCGCGGACGGTGGTGCCGGCGATGCCGTGGACCCGCTGGGCGCGCTCGATGTCGCGCAGCGCGGCGGCGAGGACCCGGTAGTCGGTGGCGGCCGCGGTGGCAGTGCCGGTGCCGGTTCCGGTGGTGAAGGCTGTCGGAGCGGTGGGCCCCGCCGGGTCGGGCCGCACGCTGCTGGTGGCGGCCCGCTGCTCTGCATCCGCCGCGGTTATCGCGTAGTCCTCGTGGTCGATTCCGTATCCCGTGTTGGCTGCGAGGATGGTCAGTGGGGCGTCACCCCGGTTCGCGAAGGAGTGCGGCATCATCTCCGGGATGCGGATCAACATGCCCGGCGCGAGCAGGACTTCGGTGACGCGGCCGCGGTCCGGGTCGAACAGTCCGCAAGCGGCGTGGCCGAGGCTGAGGACGAAGTGCTCGCCCCCGTGCGCGTGCGGGGTGAAGGCGCTGCGCGGGCCCACCACCCCGAGTTTCACGGTGGCGTTGGAGGGCCGCTCGGGAGAGGTGCCGGCGTCGCCCACGAGATAGTGCGCGAACTGGCCGTCGTCGATGAACCGCAGGAACTCCCGCTCCGGCCCGAGCTTCCGGGACCCCTCCCGGTCGGCCAGCACGATGCCGCCGTCCGGCATCAGGTGGTACAGCTCCACCCCGCCCGGCAGCCCGCGCCCGGCGCGGTCCGGCAGGTCCTCGGACATCTCGCCCGGTCCGGGTGTGCGGTCGTACGGTCGTGCTGCCATCGCGCCTCCCCCTGACGCCCAGCTGTGCGCTCCACGCGCCTCGCACGCGCATGGTAAGGCCTTGATCGCCACGAGCGGGAGCACTCAGTACGTACTCGGGGTAACCGGCAGATGGCCGCCCGGTGCCGGGCCCGCGCGCCGGAAGGCGAGCCTTCCAGGGCGGGGCGGGGCGCCTTTCGACTGATCGACTGTTCCGAGGACGCGGGCGCCGTCGCGGCGCAGGTCCCAGGGCGAAGGGGATCGCGGGGGCCGACGCACCCTGCCTCAGCGCAGGGCAGCGGCGACCAGTCCCTCCAGGGCCTCGCGGGGGACCGGGGTGCCGGTCAGCAGGTGTTCCAGGACCAGGCCCTCCACGCAGGCCAGCAGGGTGTGCGTACGGGCGTCGAGGTCGGTGACGCCGTGCGCGGCCAGGAAGGCGCGTACGGCGTCGCGCCCCGCGTTGGCGCGCGGGACGAGGATCTCGCGCAGCTCCGGGTCGCGGACGCTCTCCACCATGCAGGCGTAGCGGGCCAGAGAGCGGCGGCGGCCTTCGCCGGTGAGACGGAGCACCGTCAGGAACTCGAAGGCGTCCGTGAGTTCGGCGGGGGTGCGGAAGGTCGGCATGCCCTCGCCTGCGGTGTGGAGCTCGGCCTGGTCCCGGGCGACCAGGCGGAGCACCAGCCCGGTCAGCAGTGCGGCGCGGGTGCGGTAGTAGGCGGACGTGGTCCCCGGCGGGAGCCCTGCCTCCCGGTCCACGGCGCGGTGGGTCAGCCCGCGCATGCCGGCCTCGGCCAGCACCTCGATGGCCGCATCGGCCAGGACGGTTCGTCGCTCTTCGCTCACACCCCCCTTTCTACACCTGTAGAAGCATCGGAGTACGCTGCACCGCAGGTCTTCTACACCTGTAGAAAGGGGAGGCGTCATGGCTGGCAGGGCTGTGGTGGTCGGGGCGGGCATCGGTGGACTGGCGGCGGCGGTCGGACTGCACCGCACCGGCTGGGAGGTGACCGTCCTCGAACGCGCCGCCGTCCTGGATGACGCGGGTGCCGGGATCTCGCTCGCCCCCAACGGGATCCGTGCCCTCGACGCGCTGGGTGTGGGTCCCGCAGTCCGCGAGGCGGCGCGCCGCCAGTACACGGGCGGGACGCGCACCCCCGGCGGGCGGTGGCTTTCGCGTATGGACGGCGCCGCGCTGGAGCGGGCCCTGGGAACCCCGATGACGGGGATCCCGCGTGCCGAACTGCACCGGCTGCTGCGGGCGGAACTGCCGGCGTCCTGCCTCATCGTCGGCGCGGAGGTGGAATCTGCCGAGGACCTGGACGCGGACCTCGTCGTGGCCGCCGACGGTCTGCGCAGCCGGATCCGGACCGCCCTGTTCCCCGGCCACCCCGGGCCCGCGTACAGCGGATCGACCGTGCTGCGCGCCATCACGGCCGAACCGGTGCCCTTGGACACCGACTTCGAGCTGACGTGGGGTCCGGGTGCGGAGTTCGGGCACATCGCCTTCACCGATGGGCGCGCCGAATGGCACGCCGTGATCAACTCGCCGGCGGGCGTGCGTCACCGGGACCCGCTGGCCGTGCTGCGCCGCCGGTTCGGCGCCTGGCACCGGCCGATCCCGGACTTGCTGGACGCGACCCGGCCCGAGGACGTCCTGCACCACGACATCCACGAGCTGGCCGTGCCTCTGCCGTGCTTCGCCGTGGGTCGGGTGGCCCTCCTCGGCGACGCGGCCCACGCCATGACCCCGAACCTCGGCCAGGGCGCCTGTCAGGCTCTGGAGGACGCGGTCACCCTGGCCGCCGAACTTGCGGCCGGCCCCAGCCTCCCCGCCGCACTGGCGCGCTACGACGCGGCCCGCCGCCCCCGCACCCAGTCGGTGACCCGCGCGGCCCGCCGAGCAGGCCGGATGGGCCAGCAGCTGACGCACCCCCTCGCCCTGGCGGCCCGCAACACGGCTCTGCGCCTCGCGCCTTCGGGCGCCACGATCCGCGCGATCCTCCGCCATGCGGACTGGACGCCGCCCGCCCTGGATCGCTGTCTCAACGGCGATGCGGACCGGGCTGGTGAGGCGCCGCCTGCCCCTGCCCGGACCGTCAGATGAGATTCGTACGCGGCGTATGACGCTTGTTGCTGAGCGTCACAGTCCTAGAGTGATGGCGAGACGGGTGAGCTCGGCGGTGCTGTGGACGTTGAGCTTGGCGCGGATGCGGCGGAGGTAGGCGTCGACGGTGTGCTTGGAGAGTCCCATGTGGCGGGCCGTCTGGAGGTAGGTGCGTCCGGCGGCGATGTGTCGCAGTGCTTCCTGCTCGCGCGGGGCCAGCTCGGGTGCGGTGGCTACGGTGGCTACGGTGTGCGACGTGGTGAGTGTGAGACTCATGGGATTTCCTCCGCCGAATCGGCTAGGTCATCACTGCTCACGTCCTCGGAAGCAGAGGGACATATGACTGAATGTCCCGATTTGTTCTCTTGTTAAGAGATTGGCCGCCTGACTTCACGGCGCTGTCCGCCGACTGTCACAGGCGTGTGACAGGGACCGGGCCGTCCCAGGGGGCACTCCGTCACCGTGCACATCGCGTGCGGTTACGACTACGTACCGGCGCCGCGTTCCTACTCGGGTGGAGCTGAGTAGCTGCGCTCTGACGGGCGTTCGGGTGGGCCCGGACACTGGGGTCATGTGCATGCGACTGCAGAAATCTGTTCGCCGACCGCTGGCGACCCTGGTGCTGGCCGGAATGGCGATGGCGGCGTGGGCTGCCTGGTTGGGCTGGGACCAGCACCGTGACGTGCATCCTGACGGTTCGACGACCGGCCCCTACGAGGCGTGGCAGGTGATCGGGCTCGGGCTGACCCTGCTGGCGCCGGTGTGCTGGGCAGCCTTCCGGGAGTACGCCGCGGCCGCGGTGCTCGGCACCACCGCTGGGCTGACCATTGCCGCCTGGTACGACTGGTCGGACGACTCCAGCGGGCTCTTCGCGATCGGCGTGGGCATGGTCATGATCGGGAGCCTGGTCGTCACCGGCATCCTTTCGCTCTTGATCGCCTCCTCGGCGCGGAAGGCCGGAGTCCGCCACCGCCGGCCCGGGCACTGATCCCTCGGAGCCGGGAGCGTTACTTCTCCACCGGTTCCTGGCAGGCGGTCGAGACGCCCGACATCCAGATGAGGGCGGCCTCCCGCTGTTCCGGGGTCAGTCCCTCCTCGAGCTGGGCCTCCCGTCGCAGGACGGCCGGAAGCGCCTCCTCGTAGCGCGTGCTTCCGGCGTCGGTCAGGTGCAACTGGTGCGTCCTGCGGTCGGTGGGGTGGGGGGAGCGGGTGATCAGGCCGTCGCGTTCCAGTGCCGCGAGCATTTCGTTCGCGGCCTGGCGGGTACTCCCGACGGAGCGGGCCAGCTGGGCCACCGACATGCCCGGCGACGTCCTGACCATCATCAGGGTCGCGAACTGCGGCACGGTGAGCCCGAACTCTTCCAGTTCGGCCCCGATCGCCGCCCGCATGCTGAGCCAGGCGTGGCGGACCAGGAAGCTCAGCACCCGACCGTGACCGTGCTCGCCCATGAGGCGACCTCCAAAGATGCGATTGACAGGAACTTGACGAATTGTCACGATGGCTCAACCGTCAGGTACCTGACGATTGTACGCTGCGGCCGCGTCGAAATCCTCCTGATCCGAAGGCAGTCACACATGTCATCCACCACGCCACCGCCGGCCCGTCGGCGCCTCATCCTCGGCGTCCTCGTCTTCGCCCAGCTCCTCATCTGGCTCGACGGCACCATCCTGTCCACGGCCTTCGAGACGCTGTCCGACCCCGTGCGGGGATTAGGGGCCACGCCCGGCCAGCTCCAGTGGGCCACGGGCGCCTACACACTGGCCTTCGCCGGCCTCATGTTCACCGGGGGCACGCTCGGCGACCGCTTCGGGCACCGCAACACCCTGCTGGCGGGCATGGCCCTGTTCGGCGTTGCCTCGGCCGTCGCCGCGTACGCCACCACCCCCGGCCAACTCATCGCCGGGCGGGCCGTGATGGGCGTCGGCGCCGCTCTGCTCGTCCCGGCCACCATGGCGGTGGTCAGCTGGACGTTCGAGCCCGCCGAGCGGCCGGCAGCCTTCGGCAGACTGTCCTCCTTCGCCGGCGTCGGCCTCGCCGCGGGGCCGATCCTCGCCGGGGCGCTGCTCGCGAGGTTCTGGTGGGGCTCGGTGTTCCTCGTCAACGTACCCGTGGTCGTCCTCGGTCTCGGCTTCATCGCGCGGTACGTGCCCAACTCCCGCAGCCCCCAGGTCCGCCGCCTCGACCCGGCCGGCATGCTCCTGTCGACGGCAGGGCTCGGCTTCCTCACGTACGGTCTGATCCGCGCCGGCCAGGACGCGTCCTTCGCCCAGCCGCACGTCTGGGGATGGACCGCCGCGGGCATCGCGCTGATCGCCGCCTTCGTCGTCACGGAGCTGCGGATCGCCCACCCCAGTTTCGATCCCCGGCTGCTGGCGCAGCGCCGCTTCGCCGCGGGGAACATCACCTTGATGATGGTCTTCCTGGCCATGACGGCCGGATCCTTCTACCTCGCCTTCTATCTGCAAGGCGCCCGCCAGTACTCGGCGTTCCACGCCTCGCTCCTTGCGCTCCCGGGAGCACTTGGAGTGGTCGTCGGCTCGCCCGTCGCCGTCAGGCTGGCCCGCCGGACGTCCGTCCGGCTCGTCTCGTCGATCTCCCTGACCGTCGCGGCCCTGGCGATGGGATCCTTGGCCCTTTTCGGCACGGCCACACCGATCGCCTGGTACTCGGCGGTCATGCTGGTGCAGGGCACCTCCATCGGCATGGTGATCGCTCCCGTCACGGGCGCGGTGCTGGGATCCCTGTCGCCGGAACGGTCCGGCGCGGGCGGCGCGGTCAACAGCACCCTGCGCCAGACCGGTAGCGTGCTGGGCATAGCGGCCGGCGGCACGATCACCTCGATCGTCTACCAGCGCTCGATCGACGGCTCGCTGACCGGCCTCCCGGATGCGGTGCGGCGGCAGGCTCACGTCTCGGCCGAGCTCGCCAGGCACGTGGCGGCCGCCACGCACGACACGCAGCTCGCCGCCGCGGCCGATGCCGCGTTCCTCCACGCCATGCATGTCGGTGCGCTCTGGACGGCGGGATTCGCGCTGATCGGCGCGGCGGTCCTGGCCGTCGGCTTCCGCCCGGACCGCCGTACGGGGCCGGTGAAGGAGGAGGCCCGGCCGAGGCTCGCGACGAGCTCCACACCTTCCTGAACGTGGGTACGAGCGGTGCACCGCAGGTTTCCCGCAGAGGTGTCCGGGCATGCGCCAGGCGACAAATGGGGGGCCGAACCGCGGAAGGAGACGGCCATGGACGACCAAGGTGGCGCCGGAGGCGCCCCCCTGCACGGCCACGACGATGACCAGCAGCGGCGCCGCGCCCCGCACGTCGCGCGCAAGGGCGAACCCAAGCCGACCATTCGGGCGGCGGAGGACGAGGCGAGCCGCCTGGACCGGCCGGGAGAGGCGGACGAGCCGGTCCGGCCGCCCCACCGCAAGGGGCCGGAGTGAGCCGCAGCGGCCCGACCGGCCAGGACGCGCCGTGGAGCCCTCACCACGTCCGGTAGGTGACTGAGCGGCGGCCGCCGGGCGCCCGCTCGGTCACGGCGCGGGAAGAGGGGCCGCCTGCCGCCTTCGCACTCAGTCGATGTGCCGGACCGGCCCTGCTCCGGTTTGGGCCAGGAAGTCGGTGAGTACTTCGGCGAGTCGTTCGGGCTGGTCCTCGGGGATGAGGGTGGACGAGTCGGCGATCTCGATCAGTCGGCCCTGCGGGTACAGGTCGGCCAGTCGGGGGCCGTGCTCACGCGGCATCAATCGGTCCTCAGTGGCCCAGACGACCAGTACCGGGCGGTCGAAGTCACGCAGACGCTCGCTCCAGGCGAGCAAGGTCTTGCGGTCGGGTGCCCCGGTGGCGAATTTGGCGAAGTCCCTGCGGATGGCCCTGCTGCGGGTGGCGGGGGCGAACCAGTCGTCCATGATCTCGTCGGGGATGCCGCGCAGGCTCATCCCGCCGTATCCGCCCCGGTTGTGGCGGAACGCGGGAATGCGCATGAGCCGCGTCAGGAGCCAGACGCTGCCGGGAACCCTGCTCACCTGAGCCATGGCCTTGGCCGGCCCCGGGGGAAAGTTGTCGAAGGCCTCGCAGGCCACCAGTACCAGGCGCGCGATCCGCTGGTCCCGCCGGTCCGACACCAGGAACTGGCCCCCGCCCCAGTCGTTGAGCACGAGGGTCACCTGGTCCAGGCCGAGCGCCTCGATGAACTCGCCCAGGAGCCGCGCGACACCGAGCTGGGTCAGGTCGGCATCCGGATTCATCGGCTGACGGTGACCGCCGAGCGGCAGCGTGGGCAGGACACAGCGGTATCCGTCCAGCAGCGGGACCACCTTGCGCCACTGGGTCTCGTTCATCGGCAGCCCGTGGCCGAACACCAGCACAGGCCCGTCACCGCCGGTGTCCTGGTAGTCGATGGGTCCGGCCGACAGTTCGATCCTTGGCATGACACCCCACTTGATAGATCGTTCTACTGTAACTTTGGACTGGAAAGGGGTGGAAGGCAATGGGACGGTCGGACACACGAGCCAGGATCCAGGCTGCCGCCACGGTGCTGTTCCGCCGCCACGGCTACTCGGCCACCGGCCTGAAGCGGATCGCGGCAGAGGCGGACGCACCGTTCGGCTCGATCTACCACTTCTTCCCGGGTGGCAAGCGGCAACTGGCCGAGGACATGATCCGCACGTCCGGAACCGAGTACGGCCGATTGGTACTGGCGCTGCTGGACAGCGTGCCGGATCCGGTGGAGTCCCTCGTGCACGCATTCGAAGCGGCGGCGGATGACCTTGCGGCGGCAGACTACGCCGACGCCTGCCCGATCGGGACGGTGGCGCTGGAGGTCGCCAGCAGCGACGAGGTGCTGCGGGCCGCGACGGCGGAGGTGTTCGAGGAGTGGGTCGCCGCTGCCACGCGCTGGTTCGGCCACTGGGTGGCCGAACCGACGGCGGCGCGGTCCCTCGCGTACTCGATGGTCATGATGCTGGAGGGAGCCTTCATGCTCAGCCGGGCCGCCCGTGATCCGGAACCGCTGAGGGTGGCCGGCCGGTCAATGGCCGAGTTGCTGCGCGCAGCCATCACGCAGGCGAGTGCCCACTGATGCCGGTCGGCGAGACGGGCAGCCCGTGCGCGGTGGGCGAAGGGTGTACGGCTCAGCCCGAGGACGCCGGTGTGGGGCAGTACTCGGCCTCCATGATGTTCTGAGCGGATCCCACCTTCCAGTCCCCGTTGCGGTTGTAGGCGAGCTGGTGGCGGCCGTCCTCGGTGGTGACGGCCATCGAGATCGACCCCACCATGCCTCCGCCGTGACCCCAGACCGTTGTGCCGCAGGTCGTCCGGAACCGGGTGAGGCCGAGTCCGTAGGACATGTCGGGGCGTTCGGGGTTCGAGACGGTGGTCTTCATGGCCTCGAGTTGTTTCGGCGGGAGCAGCTCGCCGCGCAGCAGGGCGCCGTAGAACCGGTTCAGGTCGCCGGTGGTGGAGATGATGTCGCCGTCGGCCCAGCCCTGTGAACCGTTCATCTCGGTGACGTCGTCGATCCGGTCGGGTGCCGACGCGAACAGCTTGGAGTAGCTGCGGCTGCTGGGCCGGGGTATGCGGATGCTGTTGCCGGGGTTGGAGGTGGCTGTCAGGCGCAGCGGATTGATGATGCGGTCGCGGACCTCGGCCTCGTACGTCCGTCCGCCCGCCTTCTCGATGATCAACCCGGCCAGGATGTAGTTGGTGTTGGAGTACGAGAACCGGTCACCCGGCTTGAACAACGGCTCGTGGGAGAGAGCCACCCTCACGTGTTTCTCGGGCGGCAGGGTGTCGTACCGGTGCTTGAGGTAGCCCTCCCCCCGCAGGTACGTCTTGGCGTACTCCTCATCGGCCAGGTAATCGAAGAGTCCGCTGGTGTGGCTGAGGAGATGACGTACGGTGATCTTGTCGCCGTCGTTGCCGTTGCCCCGTACCAAGCCGGGGAGATGGTGCTCCACGGTGTCGTCGAGACCGAGTTTCCCCTCCGCCTCCATCTGGAGCAGCACGGTCGCCACGAACGTCTTGGTGATGCTGCCGATCCGGAACCGGTCGTTCGTGCCGCGCGGCGCGCCGGTGGTCAGGTCGCCGACACCCGAGGCTGACTTCCAGACGCCGTTGGCGTCGCGCACCTGGGCCGTGATGCCGGGGATGCCCGCCTTCACCTCCGCCTCCATCGCGCGCCGGGTCGCTTCGTGCCCCGCCCTCGCGGGGGCGCTGTCCGGCGATGCCTGGGCGGGGACCGCGAAGGCGGCGGCCGCCAAGGCGGCCGCCGCCAGACCCACCGCGCCGACCCGTGCGGTCTTCCCTAATGCCATGTCGTGCTCCTAATCGTTCGCCGTACTCCGTGGCGCTCGTGCCGTGTCCGTGGACCAGAGTGGTCCACTTTCACAACATGACCGCAATTGACCGGAGATGGTTGAGCGAAGATCTGGATCGGCTGATTCTTCGGTATCGGGCCGCGATGCGCTGCTCGCGGATGTCGTCCCGGAGCGCTCCTCCTGTCAGCCGTCGAAGCGCTGCCGGGAGGCCTCGATGTCACCGAGGTACCGGTGGGTCCAGTCGCAGAGTCCGTCGATCGTCACGCGCAGGGCCCGTCCCGGCTCGGTGAGGGTGTACTCGACCCGCGGCGGCACGACGGGGTGCACCGTCCGATCGATCAGGCCGTAGCGCTCCAGCATGCGCAGGTTCTGGGTGAGCATCTTGTGGCTGATGCCTTCGATCTCGTCACGCAACTCGCTGAAGCGCAGGGTGCGTTCACCCAGAGCCTCGATGATCAGGAGCGCCCACTTGTTGGCGACGTCCGAGAAGATCTCCCGCGCCAGGGAGTCCGCGCGCCTGAGGTCCGCGTCCTCGGGCGAGCCGCTGTACTGCTTGGTCACCATCAGGTTCCCCAGTCACCGAAAAGTGCGTTCTTCCATGTCAGCGTTCACTCTCCTACGGTTCCTGAGTAACCACAAGAGAGCGGCTCTCGCGACAGCTCTCCCAGCAAATGGAGGCGGGCAACATGGCCATCACCCTGGTGAACCCCAACGGACTGCCGGAGATCGACGTCTACCGGCAGGTGTCGGTCTCGACCGGATCGAAGCTGGTCTTCATCGCCGGGCAGGTCGCCTGGGACGCCGACGGCGTCACGGTCGGCGAGGGCGACCTCGCCGCCCAGGTCGAGCAGTGTTACGTCAACATCGCCACCGCTCTGGCCGCGGTCGGTGGCTCCTTCGGCGACGTGGCGAAGCTGACCGTCTACGTCGTCGACTGGACCCCCGACAAGATGCCGCTGCTGCTGGAAGGGATCACCCGGGCCGGCGCGAAACTGGGGGTCACACCGGTCCCGCCGGCCAGCATGCTGGGCGTCGCGGCACTGGACGTCCCCGAGCACCTGGTGGAGATCGAAGCCACCGCCGTCATCGATTGAACGGCCGGCCTCCCCTGCGGCCCCGCAGCCACCGGGTGACGTGCAACAGGGCGGCCAGGACGGCCACCGCGACGAGGGCGAGCGACCAGTTGCGCGGATAGTCCAGCGGCAGCACGGAGGGGTTGTCCGGCGTGCCCGGCCGCAGGAGTACGGGCAGCGCGACCAGGGTCAGGGAGGCGGCGACGATCAGCGCAGCGCGCACCGTCCTGCTCGCACGGACGCGGGCCAGGAGCAGACCGACGGCCAGGACCAGCGGAGCGACGATGCCGTCGTGCAGCGCGACGGCACCGGCCAGCCAGATCGCCACATCGAGGTACTGACCGCCGTCGAACAGGAGCAGCACGCCATAACCCAGGAGGGCGGCGCCGACGGCGCCGACAGCCGTTCGCATCACAGGACCTCCAGCCGGTGGACCCACTTGGTCTGCAGTACGCCCGGCCGGTTGGGCGCGATCACGCGCGCCGGGAAGCCGTGATCCGGCGACAGCACCTCGCCGTTGAGCCTCAAGGCGAGAAGGGTGAGCTCGTCCCGGGCGTAGGTGTGGCCCATCTCGGTGACCGCGTACCCGCCCTGCCGTTCCATGGAGACGACCCGCAGCCCGGCTTCGGGGGGAGCCCCTGCCCGGTCGAGCAGATCCCGGATCCGCACGCCGCTCCAGTGCGCGGACTTGCTCCAGCCCTCGACGCACGCGATCGGGAGCGTCGCGTCGTACTGCCTCATGTCCCGGAGTTCGTCGAGGGTCAGCTCGTACGGACGGGGCCCGGCAACAGTGAGACGCCACTGTGCGACGGACACCGCGGCGACCCCGGCGGCGACGGCGGTACGGTTCACCGGCAGGCCCTGCTGTCCGTGGTCGGGGTGCCGGGGGGCCAGCAGGTCGAACCGCCGCAGCGGGGTGAAGGACTGGCCGACCGTCGCGAGGGTGACCGCGCCGGCCGCGGCGGCGACTCCCGTGAGCAGAGCCCGCCGGTCCAGCGCGTCCTCGGACGGCAGAGCCAGCGTGCCCGTCGACCCGCGGCTCCAATGTGTCTTGATCTCCGGGGCTTTGACGGCGATGTGCAGCACCATAGCGCCGATGAACACCCAGCCCAGGGCGTAGTGCACCTGGACGAAGGAGAACGGCCACGGATACCACTGCGCGGTGTTGAGCAGCCCGGTGAACACTTCGAGGACCGCTGACGCGACGAGCACGGCCACCGACAGCCGTTCCAGGGCGTGGCGTACCGAACGCACGGCGGGCCACTCGAACAGCCGCGGATAGACCGTCCACAGCTTCGCCAGCAGCAGCGGAACGGCGGCGATACCGCTCGCCACGTGGAGTCCCTGGGTCAGCCGGTAGCCCCACGAGGGACGGCTGGGCAGGTCTGCGGCCAGCCAGCCGGGCGGATGCTGAAGGTAGTGGCTGATCACGCCGGTGACGAAGCACACGGCGACGGCCGCGGCCAGCCAGCGGCCGATCGCCGTCGCCGTGCGGGCATCGTGGAGCCGTCCGGAGAACCTCGGTGGATGGACACGCAGTTTCATGAGCCCATGACACCCGCCGAGGAGCCTTCGCGGGGGCGTGAGCGCCTTACGAAACCCTGACGGCGCCCCCGGCCGCCCGGCACCCACGAGACGAGGAGCATGACGGTGACCGCTGTTCTGATGAAGGGTGGGGGTCATGCTGAGCGATCATGATGAGTTCGACGCGGTTGGCGCCGCCGTGGCGCCAAGGGCCGGGCGGAGCCTGCGCTACACCGACCCGCTGATCCGCGCCTGTCCGCCTCCCTCTTCTGCGAGGCGGCCCGTGGACTGGCCCACGGTGGAGGAGCAGTTGGGTACCGCCCTGCCGGCGGACTACAAACGCCTCATCGAGGTGTACGGCGGTGGCGTCTTCTCAGGCGTTCTGTGGCTCATGGAGCCGGGCTGCCCCGATGAGATGTACGACTTGCTCGTGCAGACGGTCGAGCGCGAGGAGATCCTGGCCGATCTCTGGGCAGCGGGCGAGCCGAAGCCGGCCGAGTTGGAGCAGAGCGGTGCCCGGTTGGTGCCGTGGGGCTACTCCGAGAACGGGGGAGAGGTTCTCTACTGGCTCGTACTTCCCGGCGTTCCCCCGGAGGAGTGGCCGGTCATCCTCAACGAGGGCCGCGGCCCCCTGTGGGAGTTCCACCCCACGTCGTCATGCAGCCGCTTCCTTCTGGAGGTGTGCACCGAATCGACAGGTTCCTACTACTTCTCGGACTTGGGGGACTTCGTGTCCCCGTCCGAGCGGGGCGCGTTCCTCCCCAATGCCGAGCTGCTCAGCCCACCGGACACAGACGGTATCCGGTGAAGGCGCGTCATGGCAGGGCGAGTACCACGTCGATTTGCGCGCGGATTTCCTCGTCTTGGAGGAACGCCCGGTAGTCGTGGTACGCGGACAGCCGGCGGTCCGCGGCCCGCAGGGCCGTCAGTGCCTCTCGGACCGGCGGGGCGAGGCGTTCGTGGCGGGCGAGCGAGGCCAGGGCGGTGCTGAACGCCCCCAGGAACTGCCCGTCGGCGGCGTACTCCAGGACGGTCGCCTCCGCTTGCGCCGGTTCCATCGATGGTGGTTCCCAAGGCCGCGGGTACGGCTCGTTCTCGCCGGGGAGCAGCGGGTTCTCTCCCCAGGCCTGGAGGACGTCCCGGAGGTCCCGGACCAGCCAGCCATTGCGCGCCACCTCGTCCCGCAGGGCCTCCCGTACTGCGGGCAGCAGCACCGCGCTGTGCGCGCGCAGCGGCCGGAGCACGTCGGCGACGTCCGGCTGCCGTGGGTCCCCGAGGACGTAGCCCCGGCTTGGCATGTCCCGGTAGGGCGCGACGAGCCGCTCGACGAGATCCGGCAGGGCGCGCGGGTCCCCGATCCGGGTCAGGGCCCACCGCGCGTGGTCGCCGACGGTGCCGTCGAAGAACTGCGATGCGCCGGGGTCGTCGAGGAGGGCGGCGAGCCGGTCGGCGTACGGTGCCGCTCCGCGGCCGCTCACCGCCAGCAGATGGGCCGCCTTGTAGCGGACGTCGTCGTCCGGGTCGGCCAGCATCCCGGCCGCCAGCTGCAGCACCGCGGCGGCCACGGAGGGCCGGACCACCAGCAGGCGCCACGCCGCGTCCAGCGCGCATCGGCGAAGACCCTCGTCGTCCGTCCGGTTCCCGGCCTCGGCGAGCCCGGCCACGAACGAGGTCGCCACCATCGTGTCCTGCCCCAGCAGGTGCACGGCCCAGGCCGCGACGGCGTCGCGGTCGTACGGATATTCGCAGTTCAGGGTGTACCAGACCGTCTCGAACTCCGGGGCGAGCGCGGGATCGGTGAGGAGCTCCAGCAGCATCGGACAGTCACGCAGCGGTGCCTGCGGGTCCAGGGGCGCCGTGGCGATCACGCCGGCTACCCGAAGTACCGGGTCCTCGCCGTGGACGACGGCGTCGAGCACCGCCCGCACCTCGGCGGCCTTCGCACCCGCGGGGTCCTCCGCACCCGCGGCGTCCTCCGCGGCCGCGGCTTCGCCCATTGCCAGCAGCGTGGTGACCCGGACCGACGGGTCTGTCTCCTTGTGCCACTGTTCCAGCAGGAGGGCGGTCCGGCCCTCGACCAGCTGGAGCGCGGCCCGCCGTATCACCGGATCGGGGTCGTCGAGCAGCCGCTGCAGGCGCGGCCGGTGCAGCCGCCAGGCCGCGTCCCACCCGGAGTCCGCCGCCCGGGCCCCACCGGCCGCGGCGTGGTCTGCCACGCCGGCCAGCACATCGACCAGGTCCGCCCGCGCGACCGTTCCCGGGTCGAGGGCGAGATCCACCAGGAACGGCAGCGCTGCCGTGCCCGCGTCACTGACCCCCTCCGGGGTCCAGAGGAGGTCCTGCAGCTCGCCGTACGCCCGGTCCACGGCCTCCTGCCCGGTGGTGGCGTCCGCCCGTGCGATCCGGCGCAACACCTTCGGCACGGCGGTGGCCGACCGGCGGTCCGGCCCTACCGGCTCCAGCCCGCGCCAGTCCACCGCGTCCAGCCCCTCCAGCATGTTCCCCACCTCGCTCGGGCGCGTCCGTCCCGCGTCGGGGCATCCTGCCACTGCGACGGAGGGTGCGGCGCGGCATTTCTCGCGCCGATGTGGTGGGTCAGACCCGTATCAAGGCCGGTGCGAGGAGCAGATCCCCCGGGTGCCGTTGAACCGCGACGACGCGTACGCGGGGGCACGGGGCGAGTGCGGGGTCATGCGGTGGGTAGACGCCGGGCGGAGGAAGGTTGCCGTGACACGCGCAGACTGGCTGCTGACAGCAGGTGAACGGGGCAACGCCGCGACGAGCCTGGACGAGCGCCACCCGGACGGGTCGGCATGGTCCGAGGGGAACCGCGTACGGGCCCTGGTCCACGGCGCTGCGTACTTCGTGCAGCTACTGGCCGGGATCCGCGCGATGCACGCGGGCGACCTGCTCCTGTTCACCGACTGGCGCGGCGACCCCGACGAGCGGCTCGACGGACCCGGTACCGAGATCGGTACCGTCCTGTGCCGGGCGGCGAAGCGCGGCGTCATCGTCAAGGGGCTGCTGTGGCGCTCGCACCTGGACAGCCTCCACTTCAGCGAAGACGAGAACCGCAGCCTCGGCGAGGAGATCGAGGAGGCCGGCGGCGAATGCCTGCTCGACCTGCGGGTCCGGCCCGGCGGTTCGCACCACCAGAAGATGGTGGTCCTGCGCCACCCGGGCCGCCCGGAGCTGGACGTCGCGTACGTCGGCGGCATCGACCTCTGCCACAACCGGAACGACGACGCCACCCACCGCGGCGATCGCCAGTCGCTGCCCATGGCCTTGGCATACGGGCCGCACCCGCCGTGGCACGACGTACAGCTCGCCGTACGGGGACCGGCAGTCGGTGACGTCGAGGCCGTCTTCCGCGAGCGCTGGCAGGACCCGGCGCCGCTCAGCCGCAGCCCCCTCACCCGCCTGCGGGAGCTGGTGAGTCGGGAGGACACCAGCGCGGACGTCCTGCCGCCGCAGGCACCCGATCCGGCGCCATGCGGCACGCACACCGTGCAGGTGCTGCGCACGTACCCGAACCGTCTGCTGCACGGCTACCCCTTCGCACCCGACGGCGAGCGCAGCATCGCCCGGGCATATCTCAAAGCGCTGCGGCGGGCCCGGGCACTGGTCTACCTCGAGGACCAGTACCTGTGGTCCCCCCGGGTGGTGGACTGCTTCGCCCGGGCGCTGAGCACGCATCAACAGCTGCGACTGATCGCCGTCATCCCGTCGGTCCCGGAGCAGGACGGGTGGCTGACCCTGCCGATGAACCTGATCGGACGGATCACGGCCCTGGACGAACTGCGCAGCGCCGGCGGTGACCGCGTGGCGGTGTACGGCCTGGAGAACCCTGCCGGAACCCCCGTCTACGTGCACGCCAAGGTATGCGTGATCGACGACGTATGGGTCTCCGTCGGCTCCGACAACATCAACCTCCGTTCGTGGACGCACGACTCGGAGCTCAGCTGCGTCGTGCTCGACCAGAGCCCGGACCTGCGGGGGGAGCCGTCCGATCCGGGAGGTCTCGGCGAAGGCGCGCGCGCCTTCGCCCGCGAGCTGCGCCTGGAACTCATGCGCGAGCACCTGGACGCACAGGGCGGGGCGGGGCAGCGGACGCAGGACGGGCTGTGCGACCCGATGACCGCGTTCGACGCCTTCGACGAGGCGGCCGCCGCCCTGGACGCCTGGCACGAGGGCGGCTGCCGTGGTCCACGGCCGCCGGGCCGTCTGCGCCGCTACGTTCCTCCGGAACTGCCCACGGTGAAAAGGGTGCTCGCGACTGCGCTGCACCACGTCCTGGTAGACCCGGACGGACGTCCGCTGGGATTGCGGCGCCGCAACGTGTTCTGAACGCCGGGGATCGGGCCCCGCCGCGAGCTGTGGGTCAGTGCGGGATGCCATCGATGAGGTCGCGGGCACCCTGCCGCAGCAGTGCGACGGCGACAGAGGTACCGAGGGTGGCGGGGTCGAGCCGGCCGGCCCATTCGTGCGCGTTCAGGACCGTCTTTCCGTCCGGGGTGAAGACGCAGGCACGCAGCGACAGGTCTCCCCCGCGTTCGGCACGGGCATAGCCGGCAATGGGACTGTTGCAGTGTCCCTGCAGGACGTGGAGCAGCATCCGCTCGGCGGTCGCCTCGCGGTGGGTGTCGGGGTGGCCGAGGCTGCTGACGAGGTCGATGAGCTGGGCGTCGTCCTGGCGGCACTGGAGGGCGAGGATGCCTGCGCCGATGGGCGGCATCATCGTCTCCGTCGACAGCACCTGGGTGATCACGTCGGTGCGGCCGATGCGTTCGAGGCCCGAGACGGCGAGGAGGGCGGCGTCGACCTCGCCCGCGGAGAGCTTCTCCAGGCGACGGTTGGCGTTGCCACGGAACGGCACGCACTCCAGGTCGGGCCGGCTGGCTGCGAGCTGGGCGACACGGCGGACGGACGAAGTGCCGATGCGGGTCCCGGCCGGCAACTGATCCAGGGGGAGGCCGCCCGGGTGGATGAGCGCGTCGCGGATGTCGTCGCGCTGGAGAAAGGCGGCGAACGTCGTCCCGGCAGGCAGGGGCCGGTCACACGGGATGTCTTTGAGGCAGTGGACGGCCAGGTCCGCTTCGGCGTTCAGCAGCGCGGCGTCGACCTCTTTGGTGAACGCCCCCTTTCCTTCGACCTGGGCGAGATCTCCCATCCACTTGTCGCCGGTCGTGACGACCGGTACGACTTCGGTCCGGATGTGGGGGTGGAGCGCAGCCAGTTCGCTGCGGACGCGCTCCACCTGCGCCAGGGCCATGGGGGAGTTCCGGGAGACGATGCGGATCAGCTCAGGGGCGGACATGGGCCCACGATAGACCTGCCGGGTGCTGCGTCCGACCGGATCGCTTCTGGTGGTGGGGCCGCAGCTGCTGACCGTGGTCAGAAGCTGCGGCCCCACCTGCCGGCCTGTTCGGCTGTCAGGCGAGCGCCCCTGCCAGAAGTTCAGCGGTCCTGGCCACCAGCGGGTTGTCCGCCGCGGCGTCCGGCTGACTCTTGGTCGTCAGGACGGCCATGACGATGGGCGCACCCTGCGGGGGCCACGTGATGCCCGCGTCGTTGTTGGTCCCGTACTTCCCGCCGCCGGTCTTGTCCGCAAGGGCCCAATCCGCCGGCAGGCCGGCCCTGAAGCGTTCCGTGCTGGTCGTGTTGGCCAGCAGCCAGCCCATCAGAAGTTCCCGGTCCCGGGGTGCGAGTGCGTCGCCGAGGGCCAGGCGCTGGTACGTCTCGCCGATGGCGCGCGGGCTGGTGGTGTCCGTCAGGCGGTCGGGCTCCGCAGAGTTCAGGGCGGGCTCCCAGCGGTCGAGCCGGGTGGTGCCGTCTCCCACTGACCGGCAGAAGCGAGTGACCGCACGGGGGCCGCCCAGTTCACGCAGCAGGAGATTTGCAGCGGCGTTGTCGCTCTTGCAGATCGTGGCGGCGCACAGCTGGCTGACGGTCATTCCGTGGGCCAGGTTCTCGGGCAGTCCGGTGACCGGCCCATATCCGGAATCGGTCACGTCCTGCTCTGTGTAGTGGATGCGCTTGGCGAGATACTCTCCGTCCTGGTCGAGGTCACGAAGAACGGCGGCCACCGCGAGGGTCTTGAAGACCGAACACATCGGGAAGCGTTCATCAGCCCGGTAAAGGACCGTCTGGCCCGTTGCCGTGTTCCGTGCGAACACTCCCAGTCGGGCGGAGTGCTCCCGTTCGAGAATGCGAAGCTGCCGGACGATCTTCTCCCGCCCGGACCCGGCTGCGAATGCCGTGCCGCTGAGAGTCATCCCGGCCAACGCCGCGCCGGCTCCGACGGTCAGCACGGCTCGGCGGGTGGGGCGGGCTCCTGCGAATTCCACGATCCGGTCTCCACTTCTGGTGCGGTCCATATGAGAGGTAGGACGCGCTCAGGCGTCCTGCTAGTTCACTCTCGTCTCATTTGGCGCGATTTGAGCGCTCGCCCAGGTGACAGTGCGCACGCCACGGGGCAGTGCCGGCGCGCTGGGGTGGCCGGAAACGGCAGCGAGCGGACCCTCCTGGCGCAGGAGGTCCGCTCCGGGGAAGATGCTGGGGGAGCTACCGCTTGTGTCCGTGCTGCACGTCCAGGCAGAGCGCCCAGACGTCGGAGTAGCTGCCCGGGGAAGGCGAACCGCCGCTGTGGGAGGCCGCCGTCCAGTACGACGGGTCGGAGCCCCCGTGGCCGACGGGGGTGCCGGCGGCATCGCTCGGGAAGCTGCCGTTGAGGTGGGGGCCGCCCGAAGCCGCCTTGCTGAAGTCGGTCGTGGTCACGTTGCCACCGCTGATCGCGGCGCCGCCGCTGACCAGCTGCCCCTCCTCGCGGGAGCAGCGGGCCGTCGCGGTCTGTCCCGTGGAAGCCGTGTTCGGGCCGCTGACCTCGGTGAAGTGGACCGTCGTGGCGACGTGCTTGAGGTCGATGTCGTCCGTGCTGCAGATCGCGTAGGCGTAGGTCATGTTGTCCGCGCCGCGTCCGCCGCCGATCCCCCCGACCGCCGTCCAGGAGTCGGGGTCGCGCTCGCCGTCGCCCGCGGCGATCTGGCCGAAATGGTGGGCTGCGTCGTTGAAGGTGGGGAAGCTGGCCAGTGACGCGGACGACGACGTTGCCGCGCTCGGGGTCGGTGTCGACGATGCGGTGGGCCTGTGTGCGCATCCGTAACCTGACCTGCCGGTAGGGGCCTTGGGAAGGCCCCTACGCGACGTCCCAGTGGTAGTTGGTGTCCCACCGCCAGGCGGCCCCCACCGCGGCACCGAGGCAGATGGCTCCGAACAGGACGGGGACTGCTCCTGGGTTCACGCTTGCTGCTGGGCGCGAACGGTTTCACGGTCCGGGCTGGTCGCCATGGTCGCCGACGGCGTGGTGCGGGGCCAGGTCCAGGCGTACCGCAGGATGAGGGCGAGAACGATCACTTCCAGTGCGACGCCAAGGCCGTAGAAGTACGTCCACGACTCGCCCACCGCGTTGAATGCCGCGAAGGGGACCTGTACCGAGGCCACGATGAGGTTCGTGATGCGGTTCGCCCGGGCGGGCAGCGTCATCGACAGCACGACCATGAGGATCGGGATCGCCATGACCACGAGGAAGGCGGTCAACAACGTCTGGCTGATGTTGAACTCCCAGACGATGCCGACCTCGATGTCATCGATGACGCCGGGCTTGAAGAAGGCGAGAATGTCCACGTAGACGTACAGGAACATGAAGCTTGTCCACGCTGCGGCGAGCTTGGCTCTCACCGGGATCCGCTGGTTTTCCAGTGCGGTCGTGGTGGGTTGACGCGTTCTCATCGTAGGCTCCGTTGTTGTGGTGAGGACTGGTAGGCCCACGATCGCTGAGCCCGGCGGCGGGCACATCGGCGTCGAGGCCGGACCCGCCTCGGCCGTTGGGAGAAGCGGCGTCTCGTTCTTTCGGTCGGTCCCCGACGCCTCGGCGGTCCCTAGGATGGGTGTGTGACCAACAACGCCCTGAGCTCGCTGTGGGCCGAGCCCCGCGCCACGGACGCTCCCGAACGGGTGTCGCGCGACTGGGTGCTGGTCGGGGTGTTGATGGTGACGGCGCTGCTGGAAGGAGTCCTCCGGGACGACGTCGCCTGGCGGCCGTTTGCGACGATCGTGGCGGTCGGACTTGCGCCGGTGCTGCTGTGGCGGCGTACTCACCCGTTGGCCTGTGTCGTGGTGGCCTTCGGCACCGCGATGGCGTTGGGACTGGCGAGCCTGCTGGGCTGGGCCCCGAGCATGGGCCTCGACACGATGATCTACGTCCTGGTGCTCGTCTACGCGCTGGTCCGCTGGGGCTCAGGGCGCGAGATCGTGATCGGGCTGGCGGTGGTGGCGGTCGCTGCGGGAATCGGTACGGTCGCCGACTACACCAGGCCGGCCGACGTCATCGGCGGGTTCGCCGTCCTGGCGGCGGCGGCGGACGGAGCGGCGTTCCGCTACCGCGCCGAGAGCTGGCGCCGGGCGTTGGACCAGAGCCGCAGCCAGGAGCGGGTCGGCCTCGCGCGCGAGCTGCACGACATCGTCGCCCACCACGTCTCGGCGATCGCTGTGCAGGCGCAGGCGGGCCGGGCGATGGCCGGGCAGCGACCTGAAGCGGCGCTCGAGGCGCTGGTGGTCATCGAAGGGGAAGCGTCGCGGACGCTCGCGGAGATGCGGGCGATGGTCCGGGTGCTGCGCGACGGAGCGCCGGCGGAGTGCGCTCCCCAGCCCGGCGTTGCCGACCTGGTGTCCCTCGCCCGACGCGCCCCGGTCCCGGTCGTCGACGTAGAGTTGCCAGATGACATGGACGAACTTCCGCCCCTGGTCGACGCGGCGGTCTACCGGCTGGCGCAAGAGGCGCTGACCAACGCCCTGCGGCACGCCCGCAACGCCTCGCGTGTGGAGATCCGGGTCGTAGAGGGCGCGGGAAGGCTGCGACTACGCGTGACCGACGACGGACAGATCGACCCGGCACGGTCGGTGAACCACGGCTTCGGGCTGCTGGGGATGACCGAGCGCGTGCAGCTGCTCGGCGGCACGCTGCGTGCCGGGCCAGCGCCCGAGGGCGGGTGGACGGTCGACGCCGAAATGCCGACGAAGGTACGCCGATGACGGTACGCGTGCTGGTGGCCGACGACCAAGATCTGGTGCGCACCGGCCTGTCGATGATCCTTGACGCGCAGCCCGACATCGAGGTCGTCGGCCAGGCCGCCGACGGCCACGCCGCCGTCGAGCTGGCGCATCGGCTCCGCCCCGACGTGTGCCTGGTCGACATCCAGATGCCCGGGCTCGACGGCATCGAGGTGACCAAGCTCCTCGCAGGGCGGGGCGTCCCGGACCCGATCGCGGTAGTGGTGATCACGACATTCGACCTCGACGAGTACGTCCAGGGCGCGCTCCGGGCCGGCGCCCGGGGCTTTCTGCTCAAGGACGCCGGGCCGGCACTGCTCGTCCAGGCCGTCCATGCCGCCGCCGTCGGCGATGCCCTGATCGCGCCGAACATCACCCGGCGGCTGCTAGCCACCCTCGCCGCGAGGGAACCGTCGAGCCGACGGGCCCAACCGATCGAGCCGCTCACCGAACGCGAGGAGGAGGTGCTGACGCTGGTCGCCCGTGGCCGCACGAACGCCGAGATCGCCGCCGAGCTATTCATCGGCTTGACGACCGCCAAGACCCACGTCGCCAGCCTGCTGACCAAAATCGGCGCCCGAAACAGGGTCGAGATCGCGATGTGGGCGTACGACACCGGCCGGGTGGGGGCCTGAACCTGGATCCACCGCGCTGTACTTGGTCTGTGGACGACGAAACGAGAAGGGGTGCCTGCTGAGCTGGGATGACGGGAGTTCCTACGCCAAGGCCGTGAAGGGGACTTCGGCGATCTCGGCGGAGATCCAGCCCTGACCGCGAGGGCGAGCGAGAACCGTGCGCCGGCTGCGCGGCACGCCTCGACGACCTTGTGGGGCCAAACTCATCCAAGACACCCAGCACCCGGCTCGACCGGGATCGAACTCTCGGCGCCGAGTCAGCCCTCACCACGCACATGGCCAACACGCAAACCCGACCGGCCCCGTACGCGATCCTCGGACTGACCCTGGCCGCCCAGGCGACCACACACGGGGTCGCGGCATGGGCAACACGCACACAAAGCTACGACCCGACCAAGCCCCGCACCCTGAACTGGCAAAGGCACAGCCTCACACAGACGAACCCCGGCTGGGAATCGTGCAAGGTCGGAATACCGCCCCTTCACCAGTACGGGGGAACGTCGTCGAGCGCGTGGGACAGCACGGCGGACTCCAGGTCGATCACGACCCGTTCCAGCCGGGGTCCGTCGGACGCCTTGTAGAGGTCCGTGTCTGCCGCGAGCTGGCTGAGCATCTGCGTGAGCAACGCGCCGATGCCCTGGTACGCGGTCAGACGCCGCGAGGGCAGCCGGTCGATACTGCGCCGGGTCAGGGGTCTCGGCGAATGAGTACCCGTACTCATGGCGTGAGCATGGCAGCGGCACCACGATGGGTCGCTGGGATGGATCTTGATCGAGGGGGACGACGGGCATGGGCGTGACGGTGGAGGAACACGGCAACGGGGGCGGCGGCGGGATGACGCGGCGCGGCCGCGAGGTACTCAGGCCGTTGATCCGGCCCGCCGGTGTGGGCGCTCTGCTGGGTGCCTCGTGGCTCCTGCTGGCGACACTGCCCTGGGACTTCGACGACTTCTGCCGGAGCGAGGAGCCCTGGGGGTGTCTGGGGTTCGGTCTCCTGATGCTCGCGGTCATCCCGCTCGTCGGCACTCTGGTCGGCTGGGTGGCGCTGCGTGTGGCCGGTGTCCGTCCCGCCTGGCGGGTGGCCCTCCTGGGCGGACTGCTGGGAGTCGTGGTCGACTTCCTGTACTCCCGGGCGGGGAGCGGAAGCCTCTTGGGTTCATTCGCGGCGCCGGTCCTGCTGGCCGCGGTGTACGCGGCCGCGGCAGCCCTCGTACTTCCCGGCGTCGGCTCCCCGAGACGATGGGGAGTGCTCGCCGCCGGCCTTCTGCTGCTGTGGCCGTTGACCGGTGCCCTCAGCGATCACCGCGTGTCCGAGGACAAGCTCCGGGAACTGGCCGCTTCCCGAGTCCCGTTGCTGGCCCCCGAGGCGAGCGGCTACCGGATGTACTTTCCGGAAGCCAACAAGTACAGCGGCACGTTCGGCTATCTGCTGCTGCCGCCGTCGGTGAAGACCAGTGACGCCGACCGGGAACAGCGCGGCGTCCGGGTGACCGTCGGACCGCAGGTCGCCGGTTTCGCACCTCCGGACGCGTGCGAGGTCGAGAGCGGCGGCACGCGGCTCGACGCGTCCCCCTGCGAACAAGTGGCCCCCGAAACCTGGCGCTGGTCCAGGTACGGGTCCATCCGGTACATCGCGCGACGCCAAGGCGTCATCGTGGTCATCACCGGCGGTGGCCCGACCGTTTCCGACAGCGACCTGCGGGCCATGGCCGAATCCCTCACCGTACGGAAGCCCGGCTTCTTCCTCGACGAGTGAGGCTACCAACACGGTGACCGTCACCGTGGGCCGGCCGCGCCGCAAGCTGGGCAGCCCGCCGGTCATCACGACGACGCCCGGGGTGGGCTACCGCATCGCCGAGGCGCCGACCGGCTGACTGACCGACAGGCCCGGGTGATCACCTCGGTGGGTCCTCCGGCGTGCCTGCTTGCCTCGATGCGGATGCCGGGCGTGTGATGTGTTCGGTCCTGTCCACGCCCGGCCGTGCGAGGGACCCGAGACCGGCTACGAGCAGTGCCTGCTCGCTGACCCGGCACGGGCGTGGGTGTCGCCGCGTTCGGACCGCCGGGCACGTGCGGAGGACGGCCGAGACGAACATCCGGTGGCAACGGTGAGGGAACCATGGTGAAAAGTCCCGCGCGCCGTTCCCTGCTGGCGGCCGGGGTTGGCGGATCGGTCGCGGCCGTCATCTCCGTGGCCTTCCTGCTGCGGGCCAGCCCCGGGGTGCCGGGACCGGCGCCGGCCTCCACTCCGCCCGCTTCGTCCGCCTCCGGGACCGCCTCGCTGCGCACCGACCTGACCATGCGCAGCCGACTGCTCGGCCGGGACGTCCCGTACAGCCTCTACCTGCCCGCCGGGGTGAGCTCCGCGCCCCGGGGCGGAGCTCACCCCGGCGGAGGGATCCCGGTCCTCTTCCTGCTGCACGGCGCGAGCGGGAAGCACACCGACTGGGTCGTCAAGGGCGGCATCGTGCCGACCTTGGAGCGGGCCGTCGCGGCGGGCCGGATCCCGGCGTGCGCGCTCGTGATGCCCGACGCCCGGCGCGACCCCGGCGTGTCGGGGGGAGGCCAGGACGAGAGCTTCTACATCAACGACGCGGGATCCGGCGGCGACGCCCTGCGCTACGAGGACATGTTCATCGAGGAGTTCGTCCCGGCCGTCGAACAGGCCCACGGGATCGGTGGCCGGGCCGAGCAGAGGGCCGTCGCCGGGCTTTCCATGGGCGGCTACGGCGCGCTGATGTACGCCCTGCGGTACCCGGGCCTGTTCGGCGCCGCGGCCGGGCTGAGCACGGCGCACTTCACCGACGAGGGCTACCGCGCGATGCCGATGGAGGAGTGGAACCGATTCTTCGGCCATGCCTTCGGCCGGGACCTGGCCGGATCCGCCCGGCTGACGGACCGAGCCCGGGAGTACGACCTGGCCGACATCATCCGGCGCACCGCTCCCGACCGGCTCCGGCGCACCCCCTACTACCTCGCCTGCGGGACCGAGGACACCAACTACCTGCCGGGAACCGAGGATCTGCGCAGGGCGTTCGCGGCCCGCGCCGTGGACGCCGAGGTCGTCCTGGGGCCGGGCGGCCACGGCTGGTCCTACTGGACCGTCGCGGCGGAGGGGATGCTGGACTTCATGGGGCGGCAGCTCGGTTGACCCCGGTGAGGCTGCTTCTCCCAGCCCGTTCGGGTGCAGGAGCGACCACTGGAACTCAGGTCGAGCGCTTCACCCGCCAAAGCCTCGGAAGACCCCCTCGGGATCACCCTCGGCCACGTCCGCGAAATCACCGAAGTCCAGGTTCGCGATCATCAAGTTCGCGTTCATCTCGTGGATCCCGTACGGCACCACGCGGAACGAGCCGCCGTACGCCTCGAACTCCTCGTCGCTTTCGCACTGCTCCCTGGTCAGTACGGACAGCGCCAGCAGTGTGACGGGGGTCTTCCGCATCGAGGTGTGGTCGGCGAGGTAGACGACGTTACGGCGCTCTTCGTGCGCGGACGCCTCGGAGAGAGCCTCAGCGGGCGTGATTCCCCTCCACTTCGGATCGTCGACGATGTGGACGTACGGCTCGAAGTCGTCGTCCTCGCCCCAGGTCTTCATCAGCTCCGCTTTCACGGCCGCCCATGCCTGCTCGTCGTCGAAGTCGGTCCTGATGATCAGCGCGGCGTCCTTGTCACGGTCCGCCGGCCACTCCATACGGTCACTCATGCCAACGCACGCTACGCGAGGGCACTGACACGACCATGGCCGCGCCGTTCTTCTCTTCGCGTTCGGCCAGGACACCGTCGTACGACGAGGCGAGGCCCGGAAGCCGGCGGCGGGTCGTGGGTCACATCCAGTCGTCGGGGCCGGGGTCGCCGCCTTCCGCCCATGTCACCAGGCGTCGGATGTAGTGCGTCCAGCCCTCGGCGTGGGCGGTGCAGGCCTCGGGGGAGGGGAGGCCGCGGTGCGTCAGGCGCAGCAGGGTGCCCTCGTCGACCGGTTCGAGGGTGATCTCCACGGTGCTGGAGCCGGGCGGTACGGGTACCTCGCCCTCGGCCCAGCCCCAGGTGAAGACGATCCGCTTGGGCGGGTCGATCTCGATGAAATGGCCGGCGGCGACGTTGTCGCCGCTGACGTTGGTCCGGTAGGCGCCGCCGGGCTCGAAGGTGAACTCGCCGTCCTTGCCCATCCATGCGAGCCACTTGTCGCGTTCGGTGAAGAAGGAGAACACCGTCTCGGGGCGGGCGGCGATGTGCCGCTCCAGCGTGACTACGTCCGTGTTCACTGCGCGTCCCTTCGGGCTACTCGCTCTGCTCGCGCGCCTCGCTCCGCTCGGCCGCTTCCGCGAGGGCGGCGAGGGTGTCGAGCTTCGTGGCCCACATGGACTGCAGGTAGTCGGCCAGCGGGCCCATGCCCTCGCGGTCGGCGCGGTAGAAGCGCTTCTTGCCGTCCTGGCGCAGCGTAACCAGGCCGCAGTCCCGGAGCACCTTGAGGTGCTGGGAGACCGCGCCGAAGGTCACGTCGAAACGCTCGGCGATCTCGCCCGCCGACAGCTCCGCGTCCCAGACCAGGCGCAGGATCTCGCGCCGCCTGGGCTCGGCGACTGCTCGTACCGCATCCATGCCTGTCATTTTAGTCGGCGCTTCAGCTTGCGTTCGAAGAGGGAGTCATTTTAGTGTTGACTAAATTGAAGAGCTCACTCCCCCCACGCATCAGGAGCAGCCCCCAATGTCCGAGATCACCTTCCACGCCGACATCGAGGCAGACCGCACGAAGGTCTACGAGGCGCTGAACACCCACGAGGGCCTCACCGGCTGGTGGACCACCGGGGTGAACCGCAACGACGAGATCCTCTTGTTCGACTTCCCCGAGATCCCCGAGCCGTTCCAGCTGCGCCGGGACCGGGCGGACCAGGACGAGGTCCGCTGGACCTCGGTCGGCGTCTTCCCGCCCCATTGGACCGGCACCGTCATCACCTGGCAGCTCACCGACGCTCCGGACGGAGCCGGCACCCGGGTGGACTTCCGCCACGCCGGCTTCGCGGAGGGCGACCCCGGCCTCGCCCACACCGCCGGCACCTGGGAGCAGCTGATGACCCACCTCAAGCAGTACGCCGAGACGGGCACCCCGCAGCCCTTCTTCACCCTCTGACCGGCGGCCCGGACGTGACGATCGACGTGACGGCGGAGCGGGTGATCCCGCTGCCCGCCGGCCGGGTGGCGGCGTACGCCATGGACTGGCGCCACGACGCGGAGTGGACGCAGGGCATTCGCGAGGCGGCCCTGACGCGGGAGGCGGACGAGGGCGGGTTCGGCGTCGGCGCCGAGGTCACCCGCACGGCGTACTTCCTCGGCAGGCGCATCGACTACGTGCTGCGCGTGGCCCGCTACGACCCGGAACGCCTGCTGGACATGGTGTCGGTCGCCGGCCCGATGCCGATGCACGTCACCTACACCTTCGACCCGCGTCCGGACGGCGTGCTCGCCCGCATCAGGGTCCGGGGCGGCGGGGGCGGCCACTACCGGCTGGCCGAGCCCCTGATGGCCAGGAAGGTCCGCTCCTCGCTCACCAAGGACCTGCGCGACCTTGAGCTACGACTGCGCCGTCCGGGCTGAGCCGGATCCGGACGAGTCCTACCGCTACTTCGGGTCGCGGTTGAACAGGGACTTGGACCAGAAGTAGCCGAGCGCGGCCAGCCCCAGGCACCAGACCACGGCCAGCCACCCGTTGTTGCCGATCTCGGTGCCGAGCAGCAGGCCGCGCAGGGTCTCGATGGCGGGGGTGAACGGCTGGTACTCGGCGATCGGCTGGAACCAGCCCGGCATCGCGTCGACCGGCACGAAGGCGCTGGAGAGGAGCGGCAGCACCATCAGCGGCAGGGCGTTGTTGCTGGCCGCCTCGGCGTTCGGGCTGGACAGGCCCATCCCGACCGCGATCCAGGTGAGCGCCAGGGCGACGAGCGTCAGCAGGCCCACAGTCAAGATCCACTCCAGGGCGGTGGCATCCGTGGCCCGGAACCCGATGGCCACCGCGACGGCCCCGACGAGGACCACGCTCATCACGCACTGCAGGACGCTGCCGACGACGTGGCCGATGAGCACCGAGCCGCGGTGGATCGCCATCGTACGGAAGCGGGCGATGATGCCCTCGGTCATGTCCGTGGAGACGGACACCGCGCTGCCGATCGTGGTGCCGCCGATGGTCAGCATCAGGATGCCCGGGACGAGATACGCGAGGTACTCGGACCGGTCCGCCCCCTCCTCCCCGATGCCGGCGCTCATCACATCGCCGAAGATGTAGACGAAGAGCAGCAGCAGCATGACCGGGGTGAGCAGGAGGTTCAGGGTGAGGGAGGGGTAGCGCCGGGCGTGCAGGAGGTTGCGGCGCAGCATCGTGGAGGAGTCGCGCACGGCGAGGGCGAAGGAGCTCATCGGACAGCCTCCTTGGGCTGGTTGTTCTGACCGGGCACGGCAGCGCCGGTCAGGGCGAAGAAGACGTCGTCGAGGTCGGGGGTGTG